>DATMPQ010000240.1:0-31736 GCA_035567015.1 Chthoniobacterales bacterium
TCAATGTTCATGTTTCGACTGATGATTTATCTGTATGACCTGAAGCATCGCACCGCGCCTTTCAGCCTTGCACACGCGGTATCATATTTCTTCATGTTGCCGAATGTTTGCTTCCCCTTGTTTCCGATCGTGGACTACAAGACATTCTGTTCAACCTACTACAACGAAGATTGGCCGCGAGTCTACCAGACCGGACTCAAGTGGATGTACCGCGGAGTAATTCAGCTATTGTTATATCGGGTCGTTTATCAGTATGCGCCTCTGGATGTTTCCAAGCTGTCATCCGCCTTGGATGCCGCCGGATTCATGCTGGGCATGTACCTAGTATACTTGCGTGTCTCAGGAACGTTTCATCTGATCGTGGGTCTGTTGCACATGTTTGGTTTTAATCTACCTGAGACCCACCACCTTTATTTCCTTGCCACAAGCTTCACTGATCTCTGGCGTAGGATTAACATTTATTGGAAAGACTTCGTGATGAAGCTTTTCTTCTATCCCACTCACTTCAAGTTGCGGAAGATAGGGACGCTGCGTGCGATGTCGGTGGCCACGCTGGTGACGTTTTTTGCCACCTGGGCGCTGCACTCTTGGCAATGGTTCTGGATTCGCGGCGTACCATTGCTTACTTGGAAGGATTTTTCTTTCTGGATGATTCTCGCATTCCTTCTGCTCGTCACTACCATTTACGAGGCTACTTGGGGTCGGAAGCGAACGCTGACGCCATCGCGGGTCACCCTGCGCCGGCGGCTGATGCTTGGAGTGGAAGCAGCAGGGGTCTTTTGTTTGATGTGCATTCTTTGGACACTTTGGACATGTCAATCATGGGCCGAGTTTCAGACGTTGATCGATGCCGCCTCCAAACCGACGCTGCGTGACATCGCCATTATCTTTGCCGCTCTGGGCGCGATCTGCGTATGTGGGATGATTTGGGGACGGTCTAGCCGAGAAACCTCGGAGGGCCGCTCCACACACGAGGCACGCAAGCCATTTTCCTTCTGGCCTTCAGCAGTTACCGTTACGGCTGGCTCGATATGTCTCCTGGCTGTGCCATCAGTCGCTACTTGGACAATCCCAGCCACCAAAGGCGTAATAGCGCGGCTCCATGGCGACGTGTTGAACGCGCGCGACGTCGCCTTACAACATCGCGGTTACTACGAGGAGCTCGATGTCAACCGCATGGACAATTGGCAGTCGCGCGAGGCCGGCATGCCTAAGGACTGGAGTAAAGGTTTTAAAGGTTTAAAAGTGTTCTACCGACAGCGGTCCGACTTTATGCTCACGGACATCAACCCGTCGGTCTCCACCTTTCTTGGAGGCGCTCCCATCGAGTCGAACAGCCTGGGCATGCGCGACCGCGAGTACGATGCAATCAAGCCGGCGAATACCTACCGGATAGTGCTTTTGGGTAGTTCACACGACCTAGGCAGTGGAGTCAAAGTAGATGAGACGTACGAAAACGTTGTTGAAGACCGTCTGAACCACGAGCTTCCAGACTCGCACTATTCTCGATACGAGATACTTAATATGTCCGTTGGCATGAGCGGTCTTTTTCAGAGGGTGCTGCGGCTAGAGGAGCAGGGCTTTCAATTTAAACCCGATGCTGTAATTCTTTCCGTTGCCGCAGGCGACAAGCAGTTTCTTTTCAGACATCTTACCCGGACTCTGAGCTTGGGCATCGAGCCGCCTCCGGATTACCGGCAGATCTTGGAGCGAGTTACCCGTAGCGCGGGCATCCACGGGAAAATGCCAGAGGTGATGATAGAGCGTCGTTTGCAACCCTATGGCGACGAATTGTATGAATGGGCGTTCCAGCGCTTCGCGCAACAATGCAAGCAGCGCGGGATTCATCCGCTGGTTGTCTACCGGCCGGCACCAGTAGATTTCGACGGTTCGGAACAGGCCGAGCGAACGAAAATCACGGGCGTGGCACGAGCTGCGGGACTTGAGGTCATCGACCTATCGTCGGCCTTCGACTCGGTGGCGAACCGCACCACACTGATGGTCGCCAAATGGGACCATCACACGACGGCACTTGGTCACCGGCTGCTCGCGGACAAACTTTACGAGAGTCTAGTGCCACTGCTGTTTGGTTCGTCCCGTCACTAGCTTGTAGGATGTTTCTGTATAGCCCCGCGCGTTTTTAATAAGATCCGCCGAGGCTCGTGACAGCACCAATGAAACGAACGATCCTGATTTATACCGGCCTCCTTGTTTTCTTCGGACTCGTGATTTGCCTCACGCTGGAGTGGGGACAACTCTCTCTCCAGCCTAACCCAGTGAATCAAGCGACTACCGTGGCAGACCCGGGCGCGTTGACCTCATCCATTGGCAATGCATCTCCGTGGGCGACGTTGCGCGAGAAAGTGGAGGCGCCTCTGGGGCGGCTCTTGCTGCAATTCATTGTGATTCTAGGCGCGACCCAAATTGTCGGCGCAATCTTTCGAAAGCTTGGGCAACCGGGAGTGATTGGGGCAATGACCGCGGGGATTTTGCTCGGTCCATCATTGTTCGGATGGCTTTGGCCGGGAGCTTTTAGCTTTGTGTTTGCTGATAGCTCCTTGCAGACTTTGCGATTGTTTAGCCAGATCGGCGTTTGTCTGTTCATGTTTGTGGTAGGAATGGAATTAGACTTGGGCCACATCAGGCAAAACGCGCACACCGCGGTGGTGGTGAGCCAGGCCAGCATTATTTTCCCATACTTCCTAGGAGTGCTCACGGCCGTCTGGCTGTATCCGAGTTATGCCGGTAGCGGCGCTACATTTGTGGCTTTTGCGCTATTCATGGGAATCGCTCTAAGCATCACTGCCTTTCCCGTACTGGCGCGGATTCTTGAGGAACGTGGCATGACCAAGAGCTTTCTCGGGATCACCGCCATCGCCTGTGCGGCCGTGAATGACGCGACCGCATGGACGATTTTGGCATTTGTAGTGGCCATCGCGAGGGCGGGTAGTCTGGTCTCTACTGCTGTCTGCCTCGGTCTTCTTGCGCTGTTCGTGACGGTGATGGTTTGGGTGGTGCGACCCCGCCTCGTGTATTGGCTGGGTATCCACCGTATGAACAATGGCGAGCCGAGCCCGGTTGCCTTGCCTGTTGTTCTTATTTTTATGACTGCCTCCGCGCTTGCGACGGAGGCGATGGGAATACATGCTTTATTTGGCGCATTTCTCGCGGGGGTCGTAATGCCGCGACAAAAAGGTTTCCGCGAATGCGTCCTATCGCGCTTGGGAAACTTTAGCTCGTTGTTTCTGCTGCCACTTTTCTTCGCCTTTAGCGGGCTACGCACGCACGTCGGTTTATTAAACGACCCGACGGGCTGGCTTGTTTGTTTGGCAATCGTCTGCATCGCCACGATCGGTAAAGGAGCCGGGACCATGATCTCCGCCCGCTTGATGGGCGTGAAATGGAACGATGCCTTCGCGCTCGGCGCCTTGATGAATACGCGCGGTCTCGTGGAACTGGTCGCGCTCAATATTGGCTACGACCTTGGCATCTTGTCACCGGCCATTTTTGCCATGCTGGTACTTATGGCGCTTTTCACGACGTTCTTAGCCAGTCCTTTGCTGATTTTGGCAGAACATCTGAAAAGGCGTATAGTACCTGCTATCAACCCACAGCCGGTGAGTAATCTTTAAGGCCCGCAGGTTGGTCTCATTCGAGAAACTCGCCAGACGAGGAATAATTTCTGTAAGAAATATCAAATATGAAAACTGATGTTGTGATTGTAGGTGGCGGCCCCGCCGGCGCGGCGAGCGCCATGTTCCTGGTGCGGGAAGGAATCAAGCCGGTAATCGTCGAAGCGGAGAAATTTCCGCGTTACCATATTGGAGAGTCGTTGACCGGCGGCGGTGGCCAGGTTTTGCGCCAACTTGGACTCGAAGCCGAGATGTACCGGCGCAAGTACCCGTGCAAGCAGGGCGTCAAAGTCTATGGCCAGAGCAAGGTCGGCAGTTGGTTTGTGCCGGTCACCGGCCGTGACGCCGATTGGAAGCTCTTCCCGTGGGACACTTGGCAGGTGCGGCGGAGCGACTTCGACAAGATGATGCTGGATGAGGCTGTGTCGAGAGGCGCCACGCTGGTTCCAGGTAAGGCGCTCAAACCCATCTCCAAGAACGGCGGTTCGGTGCGCGGCGTACAAATTCGTCCGGCTGATAGCGAGAACGCAATGGATATCGAAGCCGATGTGCTGCTCGATTGTTCGGGGCAGGCAACATGGCTGGCGAACCTCGGCGGAGTAACCGGCCCGAAGTATCTGGGCTCCTATGACAAGCAGATCGCCATCTTTTCTCAAGTCGTCAACACCGTTCGCGATCATGGCACCACCCGCGACCAGCATAAAGACAACACGCTGATCTTCTATGCGAGCAAGTTCCATTGGGGGTGGTTTATCCCGCTCGATGAGGAGGTCGTCAGCGTCGGTATTGTGGTTCCATCAGCTTATTTCCAGGAGAAAAAAGAGAGCCTCCACGATTTCTATGTTCGCGAGCTGCGCGAGCTTCATCCGGAGCTCAGCCAACGTATCCCGGAGATCAAGCTGGTCGAATCGGTTCACGTGATTCCGAATTACTCGTTCCAAGTGAAAAAGTTTTGTGGCAAAGGCTTTATCTGCGTTGGAGATGCGCATCGTTTTGTCGACCCAATTTTCTCGTTCGGTATGACGATGGCGATGTGGGAGGCCCAGCTGGCGGCACCGCGCGTCAAGGCCTATCTAAATGGGAAGGGGCGGGATGAGGCCAACCCTTTTGCCGGTCACCAGCTCTATTGTGAGAAGGGGGTCGATGTGCTGGAGGACCTGATCGATTGCTTCTGGGAAAAACCGCTCGCCTTCGCCCTCCTGGTCTACAAGCGACACACCGACTTCATTACCGACATGTTTGCAACGCGAATTTACGACCATCAGCCGTCTCCGGCTCTGGACGAGTTCCGCAAGCTGCTCAATCGCGAAGGTCTCCGCGAAAAGTCCTATGAGACTGAAGATCTCTATTCGGTGCCAATTGGCTCACGCTTCCACCCCGAGCGCGCAGCGATCTGGGAAGCGAACGCTTCGGTCGAAACCACCGAGAAATGGTTAGGGCCGCGGTAATGATATCGCTCATTACTCGCTCTGGAACGGCAGAGTGAGTTAGTAGGCGAGCACCTGAAGTGATTCCGATAAGGAGAAAGTAGCAAATATGAAAACTGATGTTCTGATAGTAGGCGGCGGGCCGGGTGGCTCGGCGGCGGCGATGTTCCTGGCCCGAGAGGGGCTCAAACCGATGATCGTTGAGGCGGAGACATTCCCTCGGTATCACATTGGAGAATCCATGACCGGCGCCGGCGGCAAAGTTCTCCGCGACCTGGGACTCGCCGACGAGATGTACAAGCGCAAATACCCAACCAAGCAAGGGGTAAAGGTCTATGGCCAGAGCAAGGCCGGCACCTGGTTTGTTCCCGTTACTGGACGGGACGAGAACTGGAATCTGTTCGAATGGGACACCTGGCAGGTACGCCGAAGCGATTTCGACAAGATGATGCTGAACGAAGCGGTAGCGAGGGGCGCCAGGCTGATCTCGGGCAAAGCGATCAAGCCGTTGAGAAACAATGGCTCAATCAAAGGCGCACAAATCAGGATGGCAGATAGCGAGAAGGTTGAAGAGATCGAGTCGGAAGTGCTTCTCGACTGTTCCGGACAGGCAACCTGGCTGGCCAACCTTGGTGGCGTCACCGGACCGAAGTATCTCGGCGTATACGATAAGCAGATCGCGATCTTTTCGCAGGTTGTCAACACAGTGCGAGACAATGGCGGCACCCGCGAGACTGACAAAGATAACACACTCATCTTTTACCAGAAAAAATACCACTGGGGATGGTTCATCCCGCTCGACGACCAAGTCGTCAGCGTCGGCATCGTGTGTCCGTCTGCATACTTCTTGGACAAAAGGGAAAGCAAACGTGACTTTTACATTCGCGAACTTCGTGAGCTGCATCCGGAGCTGAGCAGGAGAATTCCTGAGATCAAACTGGTCGAAGACGTCCATGTGATCCCTAACTATTCGTATCAGGTAAACGGATTTTGCGGCAAAGGGTTCGTCTGCATTGGCGACGCGCATCGGTTCATCGATCCGATTTTTTCGTTCGGTTTGACTGTGACGATGCGAGAAGGTCAGTTTGTGGCGCCCATCATTCGGGCTTACCTGGAGGGGGCGAATCGCGATAAGCCCAATCCTTTCGCCGAGCACCAATTATTCTGTGAGACGGGCATCGACGTTCTGGAGGATGTCCTCGACTCTTTTTGGGAGCATCCGTTGTCCTTCGCCCATTGCGTCTACTCCCGCTATACCGAGTACATGACAGACATGTTTGCCGGGCGCATCTACGGCCACGAACGACAGCCAACCCCGGCGCTACTCTCTTTTCGAAAACTGCTTAACCGGGAAGGTGAGCGGGAGCGCTCCTACGAATCGGCTGATCTCTACTCGATCCCGATTGGATCTCGTTACCACCCGGAGCGGGCAGCGATCTGGGAGGTGAATTCGCCCGTCGAAACCACCGAAAAGTGGATGGGGCCCCGTTGATGCAGCAGGGCGGATTTCCTCAAGTAGTCAAAAAACATGATGACGGTAAGGCTCCGTCTGTCATACACTGAAATTTAAAGCAACATCTATGATGAATAAGGAAGACATCAAAGCCGCCGTCAAAACTTTTATTCTTAACGAGTACCTGCCCGGAGAAGACCCTGCAGCACTCACCGACACTACTGCACTAATGACGACTGGAATTCTTGATTCCATCGCGGTGCTCAAGGTGGTGACGTTTTTGGAGAGCCAATTCGGTATCACGCTCGAACCACACGAGGCCGTAGTCGAGAACCTCAATACGTTATCGGACATAGCCCAGCTTGTGATATCGAAAAAAGCCGCGAGCTGATCGCGGCAGAAACCTTCTGGACCTTTTCAACTAGGTTGCATTGGGGAACAAGATGACTCCGACTAGTACTAAAGCACTGCATCAACTTCTCGACGTTTCCGCCTCACGATTTCCAAATAAGGTTGCGGTCGAAGAGTCCCAAGGCGGCAGCATCCGCTATGGTGAGCTGGCCCATCTGTCAGATCGATTGCGGGACCGCTTACTCCAACTGCGGGTTGAGGCTGGGGATCGCGTGGGCATCTGTATGCGAAAATCCGGCGATGCAGTCGCTTCAATATTCGGGATCATGAAAGCGGGTGCTGCGTACGTCCCGGCAGATCCAACAGCACCGGCCTCGCGCAACGCATTTATTTTTCATAATTGTGCAGTCAAAGTGCTCATCGTTGAGGAACGGTTGGCGGAGGCGCTGCGCCTAGAATTCGGCCAAATCGGCTTTGCTCCGACAATGATCGTCCTGGAGGGAACTGGAGCCGGAGTCCCGCTGAGCAAAGCCCTGGACCAACTCGACGCAGCTAACCGGGCGACGTTGATGCCCAGCGCGGCCCCGAACCCGGATCATCTCGCGTACATTCTTTATACGTCAGGTTCGACCGGTCGACCAAAAGGCGTGATGTTGTCGCACGGCAACGCCGCTTGTTTCGTCGATTGGTGCTCCGATGTGTTTCAGCCCAGCGAAGCTGATCGGTTTTCTTCCCATGCCCCGTTCCACTTCGATCTGTCGATTCTTGATATCTATGTCTCGCTCAGACACGGCGCGACACTTGTACTAGTTGAGGAACAACTCGGCAAAGAGCCCGCGCGCCTTGCACCGTGGATTGCCGAGAAGAAACTCACTGTGTGGTACTCGGCTCCTTCAATCTTGAGCCTGCTGGCACAGTTTGGAAAATTGGAACGGCACGATTATTCCTCCCTTAGGCTCATACTGTTCGCCGGCGAGGTCTTTCCGATCAAATACCTGAAGTTGCTGAAACCGCTCTGGCGCCATCAGCGGTATTTCAACCTATACGGTCCAACCGAGACCAACGTCTGCACGTTTTACGAGGTTCCACAGGTGATTCCCGAGTCTCAAGCTGAACCGGTCCCCATCGGTAAGGCGTGTCGGCACTGCCAGCCGCTTGTGGTTGATGAGTTCTGCGCCGAAGTTCCCCGCGGCACCGAAGGAGAATTGTGTATCGCCGGGCCGAGCGTGCTGCAGGGCTACTGGGATTTGCCGGAAAATACAGCAAAAGCGTTCCTCCCGGAGCGAGAGACTCAGTGGTATCGGACCGGCGATATCGTTCTCGAACTCTCCGATGGCAACTATAAGTTTCTGGGCAGACGCGATCGCATGGTCAAGAAGCGCGGGTACCGAATCGAGCTCGGTGAGATTGAAGCAGCATTGTATCGGCATCCGGAAATCAGAGAGGCGGCGGTCTTGGCGTTTCGAGAGGACGACGGGATGCCGATCAAGGCGTTCACCAGTACCCGCAACGGATCGAAGTTGTCGACTATCGAGTTAAAGAAATTCTGTGCCGAGAATCTGCCGCTTTATATGGTTCCGGATACTTTCTGCTGCCTCGATTTTCTACCTAAGACTTCAACCGATAAGATCGATTATCAGAAACTTAAGAGTATGAGGTAAGGGCTGGAGGACAGAGGACAGATGTCAGAGGTCAGCCGCCGGCTCATAGAGCCTACGCCTCGGAGAGAGCGCTATAGGCGCGGCACGTGTATAGCCTGAAGAGCCAAATAAGTCTAAGCTCCCTTGGGAGCGACATTTGGATCGTCAAATCGTTAAAAATGTTACAACGTTACAACGGCATTGAGATCACCTACGGGAGCTAATGCAGCAGATAATTCCGCGAGATCAATCGGTGGATTCGTCAGCCCGGCTGCCACAAGCACGCTGGGGGCTCTTTACGCGAAAGGAACGTTGGGGACTTTCATGGCGCGGCTGGCTGCTTATCACTTCGGTTGGTCTGATAGGCGTCTATCTAGTTTTCTTGAATGTTCATCCGTTCCTGGCAGTCTCGCATCGCGTGAATACAAACGTCCTCGTGGTCGAGGGATCCATACAACGATATACCATTCGTGCAGGCGCGGAAGAGTTCAAAAACGGTTCTTATGAGCGTATCTTCACGACGGGCGGACCTTGGGTTGGCGAGGGTGGCTATACGAATGATTACAACACTTCGGCCAGCGTCGCGGCGGAAGCCTTGAAAAAGTTTGGCGTTCCGGATGACCTCGTTCAAATGGTTCCCTCGCGCGTTATCGACCGGGAGAGAACATACAGCTCAGCGGTCGCATTACGCGATTGGTTTCGCGAACACAACACGCCTGTGCATAGTATCAACGTTTTGACGGAGGGCCCCCACGCGCGGCGGACGCGGCTTCTCTATCAGAAAGCGTTCGGAAAGAACATGGCGGTGGGTATAATAGCGGTCTCTAACCCGGATTATGACCCGACGCAATGGTGGCGTTATAGCGACGGCGTTCGAGAAGTCATCGGCGAGAGCATCGCTTATATCTATGCCAGGTTCTTCTTTTATCCATCGGTATCATCATCTGACAAAGAGGCAGCGCAAGCCGCTCCAACATCTCGTTAATATTGAGAAATGAAAATAGCTGATGTTGGTCTCGGTTATGTGGGGCTGCCCTGGCACTTCAGTTTGCGAAGTCATACGTGAACCGTCGTGGGCTTGGATGTTGATCCTAGGAAAGTTCAGATCTATAATTGAAAAATGACTTGGAAAAATATGAACACTTGCAAGAATTGGCGCGGGCGATTCTTTGCTGGGGACACGGCGCCCCTTCAGGAACCCGCGCCAGCGGCCGCGGCGCCGAAACCGCTGCGATGAAGGCCGAATTGGTCGCTGACTTCGGCATTGCCCCGCCGAAGGTTAAAGCAGCAGTACTTGTGGTCCTTATTTTGAGCGGTTTTGTCGCCCCGCGCTGCGGGGCCGCGGTTCACAATTCTGACGGGACCCAGGCGAATGTGCAAGCTTTACTTAACGCCGCGCACGACGGCGATACGATCGTGCTTCCGGAGGGAACATTTAGCTGGACTGCGCCTTTAAACATCACAAAAGGAATTACCCTCCAAGGTCAAACGACTATCTCCGGCGCGGGCACCGCTAACGCGTCGGCCAAGGATGCGACGATAGTTAAGGACGACACGCCACGTGGCGGTCCGATAATACGAACCGCGCTTAATCCGAGCCAGGCGTTTCGGTTGACCGGAATAACTTTCGCGCCGGGGACTACGACGGTTTTGGGCAACACAGACGGCGCGTTCACTTTGCGCAGCGACGGAGGATCCCCGAACACGTCTATTCGCCTTGATCATTGCCATTTCGCGCAGCTTTATCAAGGGAAACTCATTCAGTGCAACGGCTGGATTTACGGGGTTGCTGACCATAATTTTATCGAGCTTCGCACACCCGCTCAGGCTTTCTTCCTCAATGAGACCACATACGGGGGAGCGACCGCCGGACATGGCGCGTGGGCTGATTACCCGTGGTATGGCACGGAGAAGTTCTTTTTCATCGAGGACAACACGATCAAGAGAATCAATCCGCATTTTCCGCGAGGCTTAACTGACACGGGGATTGGAGGGCGGTTCGTCGTCCGTCATAATTACATACAAGATTGCATGGTCGGAAACCACGGCACGGAAGCCGGTCCACGCGGTGGACGAATTTGTGAGGTTTACGATAATACTTTTAATTTCACGATTTCTGGACGACCCGGCATGCTACGTTCTGGAACAACCATGTGGCATGATAATGTCATAACTGGAGTAGAGCCGGAAGCCCTTGCCGGGTTTTTGAACTTTCGCGAAACGCCCGCGCGGTCTCATCCAGTTTGGGGAATTGCAGATGGAACGAGTCCGTGGGATGCAAACGACACAGAAGGGAACGGAACTTATGTTGAGGGCCATTCTCCTCATCTTTTCGACTCAGGCACGGACGCAAGCTCAGTCAATTCGCAGGGCGTGATCCATGATTCGAGCAAAAACTGGACTCCGAACCAATGGGTCGGCTACAGCGTCACTAATACCAATCCGAACCTACGGCGCCGGTTGGGTTCCTTCATCATTTCCAACACGTCCAATACGATCACTTATTTCTACTATGATTCCCCCGACGTAGATCAACACATGATCTTTAATGCTGGAGATACTTACGCGATTCATCGGGTTCTCTTTATGATGGATCAATGCGGTAGCGGGAAATCTGATCTACTTTCTGGCACGAACCCGCCAATCAACACGAGGCCTGGCAAAGCTTCTTGGGCGCACTCAACGCGGGAACCGTGTTATTCTTGGAACAATGTTTACACGCCAAATGGACACGTTTACGATTTTCGTGCTAATCTTGCACTACCGACTACAAAGATTAATATCGACTTCTTTAACCTCGGTGGTGGTTTTCCCGCAGACACAACACCTTCGGCTGTATCTACAAAGTACGTGGCCGCACTTAATGGCGTCGATTATACCCGAACATTTGTTTATCCGCATCCTTTGGTATCGGCGGCATCGAGTTCGACGCCGAGCGGCACACCAGGGTCCCAGCAACCCGCTGGAGAAAAAAGGAAGAAAGCAAAACAGCTAAAAAGCTAAAAAGAAGAGAAGGTGGCCAAAACAAGTCGGCGAGTGACATGGTCCTAACCACTTGGGTCTCCTCTCTGCCGGGGGTTCGCGGCGAAGTGATTCGTTATGCTGGCGTGATCGGCCCTAAGGGGGAGTGTGCGGCCCGGCTGAAGAGCTACCCCTGCTCGCACGTCTTTGCTGGGACGACCGGAAGCGATAACATTGTCGCTTTCAAAACGCAACGGTACCACCCGCAGTCGCTTTTCGTTCAGGGCCCGGGTGCGGGGCCTGATGTCATACCAGGCGGAGTATTTGCGAATCTGCTTGGGCTTGCTTCTTACCTGGGAGGACCGAGCCTGGCGTAAACTAACACTCTTGCAAGGTGTCGCACTTTGCTGGCCGAAGCCATGAAAATATCTGTTGTCGGTTTGGGGTATGTCGGACTGCCGCTGTCGCTGCAATTCGCACGATCGGGTCTGCTTGTCCTTGGACTCGACACCGATCCGGAAAAAGTTGCGTTACTGAATGCTGGCGAGAGCTATATAAACCATATTGAGTCATCGGCAGTCCAGGAACAGCTGCGGGCTAAGCGGTTCGGCGCAAGTAATGATGTGTCGCGTGTCAAAGAGGTAGAGGCGGTGGTCATTTGCGTGCCGACGCCGCTAAATAAGAACCGTGAGCCGGATATTTCGTTCGTTATGGAGACTGGTCGAACTATCGCCCCGTATCTCTCGAAAGGCGCCTTAGTGGTACTCGAATCGACGACTTATCCGGGGACGACGGACGAGGACTTGCGCGCCGTCCTGGAGGAAGGATCGGGGATGAAAGCAGGTGTGGATTTCCACCTGGCTTTTTCGCCGGAACGAGAGGATCCGGCTAACGAACAGAGCAAGGTGAAGCTGATTCCGAAGGTCGTAGGCGGTTATACGCCGGCATGCCTGGAGCGTGCCATGGCGCTTTATAGTAAAGCAATCGATACACTTGTGCCTGTTTCTTCCTGTCGCGCCGCGGAAGCGACCAAGTTGCTGGAGAACATTTTTCGGAGCGTTAATATCGCGCTGGTTAACGAACTCAAGATGGTTTACACCGCCATGGGCATCGATATTTGGGAAGTGATCGAAGCGGCGAAGACCAAGCCGTTTGGATTTATGCCGTTTTATCCGGGGCCCGGTCTGGGAGGCCACTGCATTCCGATCGACCCATTCTATCTCACATGGAAAGCGCGTGAGTTTGGTCAGCACACACGTTTCATTGAACTGGCTGGCGAGATCAACACTCGAATGCCAGAACACGTTGTCCATCGTGTCGGCGAGGCGCTGAACGATCATTGCAAGCCGATAAAGGGCAGCCGCGTGTTGATCCTTGGCCTAGCTTATAAACCCAACCTGGATGACGAGCGCGAATCGCCAAGCTATGTCTTGATGGACCTTCTGAACGAGCGTGGTGCGGAGGTGGAATACTATGATCCTTACGTGCCGATGATAAGGCCCACCCGTGAGCATTTACACCAGGCAGGGAAAAAGTCGATAGACTGGAACGCGGGCAACATCGCAAGTTTTGATCTGGTGCTGGTTGCGACCAACCACGCTTGTGTAAACTACCAGGAACTCGCCGATTGGGCCCGGTGTATTGTAGACACGCGCAACGCCATGGCGGCCGTGCAGGTCGCTCCTGGAAAGGTTTGGAAAGCATAATGGGACGGACGACAGAGGACAGATTCATTCGCCCAACTTGCTCATCCTGATTAACGGTGGCTAGGCACAGGCGAAACACAGAAAAAGTATCCGTGAAAATCTGTGTTAATCCGTGGCAAGCTAGAATTGAGAAAGGTCGGAACAATTCAGAATGTAGTCGAATTCTGTCCGAAGCTGCGAAACCCGTAACGAATTTCATGATCAGATCAAAGTTGTCACGCGAAAAGATTGAGCCGCACCGCTTTGGCGCTGGCGCACTAACAATCGCTTCGGGATCAGCGAGCCCGGCCACAGCGGGCAACGAGCGTACGCTCGATCTTCGGCAACGCGCCGCCCCGCTGTGGTTCATCGCGTTCGCAATTTTACTGACAATGCTTTTCATCAAGCCCTTGTTCTCTCTGGCGACCCATGCGGCGCATAGCGAGCTGGATTCGTACATTGTGTTAGTGCCGTTTGTTTCAGCCTACCTGATCTACACTCGTCGCAAACAAATACCGAATGATTACGGTTTCTCGCCGTGGGCCATCGTTCCGTTGCTAGCAGGGCTCGCCGCGCTGGCTATAGCGTTGAGCCTGCATCGATCGGGCGGATCTCTCAGTGATCACGATTACCTGTCATTGATGGCTCTATCGTTCGTTTGCCTGCTCGCGGGCGGAGGATTCGTTTTTCTCGGGCGAAAATGGATGCTTTCAACGGCTTTTCCGTTCGCCTTCTTGATCTTCATGGTGCCAATGCCCGACGCTATAACAGGTACTCTGGAAACTGCTTCGATGTTGGCTTCTGCTGAAGCTGCGAATCTGTTTTTCAATATCACCGGCACTCCCGTTTTGCGGAATGGAACCGTCTTCCAGCTACCCAACATCACGATCCAGGTGGGCCAGGAATGCAGCGGGATTCGGTCCAGCTGCGTGCTGGTCATCACCAGTCTGCTGACAGCCAATCTATTTCTGAAGGGCACGTGGCGACGGGCGATGTTGGTCTGCTTTGTGATCCCTCTGGGAATCGTCCGTAACGGATTTCGAGTTTGGGTGATCGCTATGCTTTGCGTTCATATCGGGCCCGGCATGATCCATAGCATCATTCATCGTCGCGGCGGTCCGATATTTTTCGCGTTGTCTTTGATTCCTCTGTTCTTATTGCTCTGGTGGCTGCGCCGGGGTGAGATCGCCCAGGGTCATCGTCGAAGAAACCGTTCGGAAAGCTTACCTGCGAACCCGTCGGCTTAGGCGTCAGCCGAAAGGGCAGAAAATCTCTGAAGCGACTGATACCGTGTCACAGGATTCGGGTTATCGCGCAAGTAATAACCGGTTCGGTTACGGACGACTTATAGTATTAGCTGAAGTACTTAATATTTATAAAATCAAACTGGTTATACCGCGGTTATTGCAAATTGGCACGGCCCCGCTCCAGGAGCCGCGCTATCACGCTAAAAAGCGCTTCTGTACTCTTTAGCACACCGGCCGCGGCCCGCGATATCCGCAACCAACGGACGCAAGGACGACGGAGATCGTCACGATGCGCACCAGCCAGATCCATCGAAACCCCACCAAGGTTGCGGACGGCGGAAGCAGAGCAGGCTCGCTGGCGCCCGCTTTTTCTATTGTGTTGGCCAAGTTTTTGCTTTACTGAGACCGTTTGGTGGCATAGATCTTATTTTTTCAATACCCGTGAGTAATATTTTCTCGCGTTTGTTGTGGACACTGGCGATGCCGGGGAAGTCAAAACCGCAGCGCTATCATCTACGATAGAAGGCACATGCAGAATCGACAGCAAACGTTTCTTATTGGTATTTTTTTTCATCGTGTTCTGTGGAAATTGGACCGCCCACGCATAGGTTGCGTTCTTGCCGCTTTGCTCCTGCTCGCGTGCGCCGGCTGTCAAACCTCTTCTCAAACGCTGCCAGATCAACCGGTGGCTACTACGCCGGTCACTCTGTCTCCCGGCGATGTGATCAAGCTTACATTTCCCGCCTCGTCCGACCTTAACCAATCGCAGAAAATTCGGGCAGACGGGAAGGTCAGCCTTCCTCTGGTCGGCGAAGTGACAGTTGCCGGGAAAAAGCTGTTGGATTTTCAAAACGAGCTCACAGCTCTCTACAAGCCTCAACTTAGAAACAGCGATGTGGTCGTGACTTTGGAAACCGGTACCGCAACTGTGTACGTTTCTGGCTACGTTAACAAAGCCGGGAAAATTACATTCGATCGCCCCACGACCGTATTCCAAGCGATTATGGAAGCGGGCGGTGTGAGCGAGTATGGAAGCCTGAGCAACATTCATCTGGTTCGCATTATTAACGGGAAACAGCATACCCAGGTGCTCAACATTAGAGATGCCATGAGCGGCAGGACTACCACAGTAAACTATGTTAAGGACGGCGATGTCGTCTACGTCGCGCACAGTCTTTTTTAACTCCGAGATCAGCTCCGACCGCTTTCGGGGCGAGCGGCAATGCTGGCCACGGACAGCAATCTAAACTGGTAAGAAGGCAACCCAATTAATGTTCCCATAAACGACGCGACACGGACTCGCGCAGAATCTGTTAGCTTTTTCAGAACGCGCTGTGTTATAGAGGACGCTGAATGCCCAAAACGCACTCTTTCGCGTCGCTCTGGTTGACGGCCTCTCTAATGCTTTTTCAGTCGGCCCACGCTAGGGGAGAAGAGCCCGTAGTTGAAGTCGTTACTCAGAATGGGACGGTTTCGACCGCGAACGAGGGTGGTGCGAGTTTGCTGTCGCCCTTGCCTCTTCATCTCGTTCTCTCGATTGACGGGGGCTACGACGATAACATTCACACATCGACGATGGGGCGGGGCTCTCTCTATACCGACGGGAAAGTCACACTCTCCTATGATCGGAAGGGCGTGCGAGATCAGGTCAGCCTGATTGCGATAGCTGGCGGCACGTACTTCGAAGATGCTACTGGTGCAACTCCTTACGACGTCGATATATCGCTGACTTTGTCTCTCAGCCACAACGTTTCTACGCGGCTTAAGCTCACCGCCAGTATTTACGCTGCCTACCAGACGGAACCGGATTTAACCTCTAACGTTGGCCTGAGTAACCGCCAAGGGCCTTATTTTGATACGACCGACAAATTTACAGCGACCTATCATTGGACATCGCGCTTGGCGACCGTGCCGAGTTTCGACTTCCATCGAATTCAATATCAGAGTGGCGCAGCTGCGGCATCGGTAAATCACTCGGAATATACGTTTGGAGATGAACTTCGGTTCAACTTGTCTTCTCGAACTGTGTTAGTTCCCGAGTACCGCTTTGAAATCGTCAATTACGACAGTTTCGCGGCCCAAGATTCCACCACCCACTTTACCCTGATTGGTATCGACGAGGATTTTAGTTCGCAACTGAAGTTCAAGGTGCGGGCCGGGGCAACGTTTCGATCTTTCAACACCGATGGAAGCCGGACCGACCCGCATTTCGAAGGATCGTTGGATTATGCGCTCGCCCCCCGCTCATCCTTGAGCTGGCAAACCAGCTATGGGGTCGAGGAATCCAATGAGATCGCCACCGTGGGGTCCGGCCCTATGAGTCGTGTGACGTTTCGGACCGGCTTGGTATTGAACTACGCTCTGTCTGCGCGCATCAGTACGAACATTTCGGCGCATTACCATCACGATGAAAATCAGAGTCTGACTTCAATGGGAACTGGGCAAGCTGGTCCGCAAGACACCTACGACCTTTCTCTCGTTCTCCGTTATGCAATCAACCGCCGTTTCACGTTCGATCTGGGTTTCGACCGTTCTCAGAACATCTCGGCTCAATCCTCGGCTCAATCCTCGAATCAATTCACGCAGCCTTATTCGCGGGATCGCTATTATGCCGGTCTGAGTTTCAAATATTAAGACTTAACGAGCTGAATAGTCCGGCTTCGGTTCCTCTTCCCATTCCCGTTACGGTTGCCCGAACCATATTCACCGGCGCAGACGCGGAGATTGAAAAAGATTGATGGCCTTTTTAAGCTATGCTCGCCTCGTGAACCGCGAACATCGCACAGAGATACATGTGTCCGAAAGCATATTCTGATGCAGCACAAGCCCACGCGCGATTAGCGGAGTCGCCAAGGAGCGGGAGTCGATCGCGAAGGCTTGTCATCCCGAATCTGCGAAGGTTTTGCACGATTCGAGGTTTTTCAAGCTCAAGGATCAAGGTCGTAAACTTCAACCATGCCGACCCCAGTGGTGTTGTTTACTCCCTTTACGATGGCCGTGTAATTACCGGGTGCGAATGTCGCGATGATGGCCGATTCCAGCGGATTGCTTGGTGCTAATCCGCTGGCGCTAATCTGACTCGCTTGCCCACCGGTCTGCCAGTTGTCGTTGCTTGCGATCAACGCACCAGTTGAATCATGTAATTCCAGCATTGGATTGGCCATTGCTCCTGTGACGCCGGCCGCGGTCAGCGATGGGCCGAGGGCGCGTACGATTAATTGCTTGGGCAGCGAGCCGCTGACGATAATGCCACCGATCAGGACAGCGTCGTTCACCCCAACTGGACCCCGTGTGGAAACATTCACCAGTCGTGTCGTGGTGGAATCCAATTCGTATACCTCGACCAATGCAATGCCAGTCGTATTGTTCACCCCGCGCACAATCGCCGTATAATCACCGGATGGGAGTGTCGCGATGATGGCCGATTCCAGCGAATTGCTCGGTGCTAATCCGCTGGCGCTAATCTGACTCGCTTGCCCACCGGTCTGCCAGTTGTCGTTGCTTGCGACCAACGCACCGGTTGAATCATATAATTCCAGCATTGGATTGGCCATTGCTCCTGTGACGCCGGCCGCGGTCAGCGATGGGCCGCGGGCACGTACGATTAATTGCTTGGGCTGCGGACCCCTGACGATGAAGCCCCCGATTAAAACATTGTCATTCACACCGACATTCACGCGCGTGGAAATGTTTGCGAGATGACTCGGGTTGGGATACGCGACTTCGTTTGACGGGGCGCTTTCCAACCCCGCTGTGTTGTACGCGGTCACCGCAAAATAATTGGTGGTGCCATCTGTCAGATTCGAGATTACGGTTCTGGTTGTGTTTCCTACGTCGGTTGTTTGTGTATAGTCGCCGCTGGCAGTGCCCCGGTGTACGCGATACCCTGCCAGGTCGGGTTGCAAAATAGGATCCCAAGCAAGCGTAACAGTTTGAGCACCTGGCGTTTGCGAAGTAAAGCTGATAAGAAGGATCAAGCATCCCGTTAGAATTTTAGCTAGGCGCATACTATGGTAAACCTATTAGATATAGTAAATATAGCAGCCCGTGTGCCTCCTTCCGCGCCAAATAGAGAAATTGACGCAAGAACTGCCCTCCGTGTTGGTTTCGGAACAGTGCAGCTCGAGATGAACAAGCGCCGGATCGGACGGCGATCCACCTATCGAAGGTCGAACGGTAAAGGATGAGGGAGAGCCGATTCCAAACGCGGCGTTATTTTAGCAAATGGTGTACGGCGTAACTCATCCCTGTTGTAAGCGAGCGCAAAAATAAGTACTTCTGGATGGAAAACGGATCCGAAGCATTGAACGGAAGCAAATCATGAGTTTGAATTCTGTGGTCGCTTTTCTGGCTGCTTTATGTAGCGCTGCGTTGGCCTTGGCGGTGATGTTTCGCAAGCGGCGCTCTGTCGCGGGCTGGTGCTTTTCCGCCGGCATGGTGGCGTTCGCAATTGAGGCCGTATTTCAGGGGCTGAGCTTCACCGCTGCGACGCCGGAGAGCGTCGGCTTCTGGCAGGGTCTCGCACTAATCATAATGGCATTTCTGCCCGGATTGTGGTTATGCTTCAGCCTGACTTATTCCCGAGGCAATTATAGGGAATTTCTTGTCAGATGGGGTGTTGTTTTGATCGCGGTTTTTTTGCTGCCGCCCGCCATAGCCTTGTTGTTCAGGGGCGAACTGGTTCAGGTTCTGCCTTACACGGAACCTATCCCCGGATGGTGGCTCCGTCTTCAAGGCCCGGCCAAGGCCTTAAATGGCGTTTTTCTTGTCGCGACGGTGGTTATTTTGACGAACCTCGAGAAAACCTTCCGATCGACCGTGGGCACGCTGCGTTGGCGGATCAAGTTGCTCGTCCTTGGACTGGGCGTTGTATTTGGCGCGAGATTTTATACGCGAACCCAGGCGGTGATCTTCTCCGGGCACGATCTGGAGCTGACGAACGTCGAGACCGTGGCGCTCTTGCTGGGTTGCCTGTTGATGGCGATCGCTTATTTGAGAAGCGGCTTTAGCGAGATCGACGTTTATCCGTCCCGCGCAGTTCTGCACACTTCAGTAACCGTACTCTTGGCGGGAGGCTATCTCTTTGTTGTTGGAGTTCTTGCCAAAATCGTGGCGCACTTTGGGGGGATTGCCAGCTTCCCTATCGAAGCCTTTCTCGTGTTGCTCGGCCTCGTCATTTTGGCTGCGTTGCTCTTCTCCAACCGCGTCCGGCAGGTTATACAGCTATTCATCAGTCGCCATTTCAGAAGACCGGAGCACGATTTTCGCCAAATTTGGACCCGCTTTACGCGAAGCCTGTCTGCCATCCTCGATGAGGCTGGTCTTTGCGCCGCAGCTTCAAGGTTAATCTCGGAAACCTTCAATGCTTTATCTGTTTCGATTTGGCTTTTCGATGAGCAACAAGAGCGGCTGGTTCGGGCGAGCACGACGTTGCATTCAGAACAGGAGCAAGCCGCCGACTCTACTCGGGAGGTGGCGACCAAAGAATGGAATTCAGTAAGCTTGAAAAAGCTTTCCCGACCTTTCGAACTCGAAAGAACAAAGGAAAAATGGGTGGAGGATCTGAAACAAATAAACGCTGGCCGATTTCGCACCGGAGGCAATCGTGTCTGCATTCCGTTGCTTGCCGGCGAACACCGCGTCGGCGTCATCATTCTAGCTGACCGTGTTAGCGGGATTCGTTACACAGCGGAAGAATTGGACCTGCTGAAATGTATTGGCGACCAGGTGGCTGTGAGTCTCCTAAACCTTCGGCTTGCCAGAGAGATTATGCTCAGCAAAGAGTTGGAGGCATTTCAAACCATCTCCACCTTCTTTATCCACGACCTCAAGAATGCGGCGTCAACCTTGAGCCTTATGCTGCAGAATCTGCCGCTTCACTTCGATAATCCCGCTTTCAGGCGGGACGCCTTGCAAGGCATCGGCGGCACGGCAAATCGGATCAATCATCTCATCGAGCGCCTGAGCGGCTTCCGGCATGAGCTTTGCCTTAAACCGACCGAGTTTGATCTTAATCTTCTGGTAACCAGTACGCTCAAAAATCTGAACAGTGATCCTGAAGTAGAGTTAGTGACGAAACTTAATCCAGTTTCAAAGATTGTTGCCGATCGAGAGCAACTTCATAGTGTGGTAACGAATTTGCTTCTCAATGCCCGCGATGCAGTTGGCCGAAGGGGACGGATTACAATCGAGACAAGACAGCGTGACGGATGGTTGACTTTGTCAATCGCGGATAACGGTTGCGGGATGACGGTGGCCTTCGTGAAGGATTCACTTTTTCGCCCCTTTCGCACGACAAAGAAAAAAGGCCTGGGCATCGGCATGTTCCAGGCCAAATTAATCGTCGAAGCACATCGCGGCAGTATTCAGGTCAAAAGCGAACCCGGTTCTGGTACGACGTTTCAGGTGACGCTGCCTCTAGAATCAGGCGCGGTATGAAGACAAAATTGCTCATCGTCGACGACGACCAAGAGATAGTGACGCAGATGAAATGGGCGCTTGGGTCAGAGTATGAAATTATACTAGCGGAGGATCGAACCGGGGCGGCCGAGGCCTTCAAAGCGGCTCGCCCGGAGGTCACCCTGCTTGACTTAGGCTTGCCGCCGCGGCCTAGCGACTGCGAAGAAGGAATGGCCACGCTTTCGGATCTACTCGCCATCGACAGGGACGCGAAGGTCATCGTCATTTCCGGCCAGGGTGAAAAGAAAAATGCCATCCAGGCGGTTGGCGCCGGGGCCTACGATTTTTTATGCAAGCCCGTTGATATTGACGAGCTGAAGCCAATTCTGCGTCGCTCCATCTACGTATTGGACCTGGAAAAGGCCTACCGCGAGATCCAGCAGAAATTGCAAATCGACAGATTCGAGGACATGCTCGGCGCGAGTCCGCAAATGCAAGGCGTATTCGCCTTCATCCGCAAAGTGGCGACCACTGATGCTCCGGTGCTTTTGTTGGGAGAAAGCGGCACGGGGAAAGAAATGGCCGCCTTGGCGATTCATCGGCGCAGTTCACGCAAAGAGGGTCCATTCATCGCGATCAATTGCAACGCGATTCCCGAAAACTTGCTCGAGAGCGAGTTATTCGGACATGAAAAGGGCTCATTTACCGGCGCGCACGTGCAGCGGAAAGGCCTGATGGAAAACGCCGGCGGCGGAACGTTGTTTTTGGATGAGATCGGCGAACTGCCGCCGCAGATTCAAGTTAAGCTGTTACGTTTTCTACAGGAACAGCGTTTCCAGCGTGTCGGCGGCAGGCAAGAAATCCAGATCGACACGCGAATCGTCGCGGCCACGAATGTTGACCTGAAAATGGCGGTGAGGAAAGAGAAGTTTCGCGAAGATTTGTATTTCCGGCTTGCCGTTGTCGTGATCAAGTTGCCGGCTTTACGGGACCGTGCCGGAGACGTTGAGTTGCTGGCGCGTGAGTTTTTGCAGCAATTTGCCACGCAATGCGAGAAGCCGGTGCTGATGTTTGCGCCAGATGCGGAGCGCGCCATCAAACGTCACAGCTGGCCCGGGAACGTTCGTGAACTCCAAAATCGGATAAAGCGTGCGGTCATCATGACAGAGGGGAAAAAAGTTACCGCGACGGATCTTGAGCTGGCCGACAATACGGAAATCGTCCTGCCGGCGACGCTGAAAGAAGCGCGCGAACAAGTCGAACGGCAGCTGATTGAGCAGGCACTCAAGAGACATTCCGGCAGGGTCAGTTCCGCGGCAGCCGACTTAGGTGTCAGCCGCCCGACGCTCTATGAATTAATGGATAAGCTCGGCATCAGCAAAGGCGAGCCGGCCGCGCAAAGTTTGACGCCGGGAGGTGCTGCGCCGGAAGCCGCGTAGGATTAAACGGCTCGAACAATCACGCATCGTTTGCGTGACGATAAAATGACGGCTCTTTCGATAGTGATCTCTCGGCTTGCGATGGCGATGCTGGTCGCCCCAATGCTCGCTGCTTGTCGTCCGGCTGAAAAGAAGATTTCTGTTCGCCAGCGAGCGGATCAGTACTTCATAATTTTCTTTTAACTCTCGTTCCTCCGTTTCAAGAGTTAAGTTTGCTCAAACGGTGAAGTGAAGGCTGGTGAGCGGCATCTAGGCGGTGTGGGGTGACCAATAAAACCCCCGTCCTTCCGCTGCTTGCTTACATGCAATGGCTTATAATGTTCCCGCTGTGATCGGATCACAGCAGCTGGACAAAAAATCGATTGCCGAAGCATCCCGGGAACGTATGGCTGGGAGAGCTTCCCGCCTGGTTTTCGGACTCGCAATATTTTCCAGCGCATTTCTGTTGTTCCAGGTTCAACTGATCCTGGGCAAATTCCTGTTACCGTGGTTTGGCGGTAATTCCGCAGTCTGGACTACATGTCTGTTGTTCTTCCAAGTCTTCCTTTTCGCGGGATATCTCTATTCGCATAGGATTTCGACCTCGTTCGGGTTGAATCGGCAGGGGCGCCTACATCTCGTGTTTCTCGCAATCACCACACTGTGGATACTTTTTGCTTGGTCCTTTTGGGGTTCGCCATTTTTGCCGAGTGTTCAATTGAAACCGGTTCCCGGATCGGCTCCCGTCCTAGGAATCTTGAAGTTATTGTTGCTAGCCATTGGTTTACCCTTCTTGCTTCTCTCCAGCACAGGGCCGTTGCTGCAAAACTGGTATGACCAAATCCATCGCAACGAGAGAAATGAGCCACCCTATTTCCTGTATGCGCTTTCAAATGCAGGCTCTCTGCTCGGATTGTTGAGCTATCCGATAATCCTCGAGCCGTCATTCGGCCTTGGGTCACAGAGCAGGATATGGGGTGCAGGGTTCGCCTCCTTCGTCTTATGCTGCGCCAGTTGCGCATGGATTGCGCACCGGTCATCGCACGCCTCGCGGGATGGTTTGCCAATTACACCTAACCCCTCGGCCAAGAGTGCAATTCCAGCTTCCGCGCAAAGATGGTGGCTCTGGTTTACGCTGCCTGCGTTAGGCTCCGTGATGTTGCTGGCCACCACCAATCTATTGACTCAGGATGTGGCCCCAATTCCATTGCTCTGGGTCCTGCCACTATGCGTCTACCTCCTGAGTTTTGTTTTTACTTTCTATAGAAGCAATTGGTATTTTCGAGGACTATTTCATCCGCTATTCGCGATCACAGCTCTGATCGCCGTGATCGCTCTTTTCCGAGGCACCGACATGAACGTTTTCAAGCAGATCGGTGTTTTTCTCGTCATGCTCTTTACCGCTTGCGTGATTTGCCACGGAGAACTGGCGCGGATCAAGCCGGAAGCGCGCTATTTGACCGCCTTCTATCTCACACTATCTGTCGGCGGCGCCTGCGGCGGAATTTTTGTCGGCATTATCGCCCCACTGGTTTTTCCCGCAATCTGGGAGTATCACATTGGGCTATGGGCGATCGCAGCCCTGCTGGTCTTTATTCTTTTTCTCGATAAAGACTCCTGGCTGCATGAGCCAAGACCTGATCCTTGGGTTCCCATGACGCTTTTCGCCACCATTTATTTAATACCCAAATATTTGGCGCGGATCGGGATGATAACGATTCCGATACAAATAGTCCCCGTCTACAACGGCGGTATAGTTGTGGTGGTATTGATCTTGGCTTGGCTGGCATTCAGAGGTGGCCCGCAGTGGGCACGCCGTCGGGTGTTGCGCTGGTATGAGATCACTGTAGGTGTAAGCTTTCTTCTGTTGAGCACGGCGCTCTACGCGCATCTCACGTCTCAAAAAGGTCGCCTGCTCTATCGCGAGCGCAATTTTTACGGCGCGCTTTCGGTTCATCAGAATTGGGACAACGATATGCTCCATTCGAACTTCACACTGATGCATGGCCGGATCACCCATGGCCTCCAGGTTGAACAAGACCGCAAATTGGCTACCACTTATTACGACGAAAAAAGTGGGGCAGGACTAGCGCTCACCACCAATCCGCGGCACGCCGCAGGTGGCATGCGCGTGGGTGCCATCGGTCTCGGAGCCGGAACGCTGGCCGCTTACTCCCGTGCGGGCGATGTTTATCGTTTTTATGAGATTAATCCTGCGGTGATCCGTCTTGCTCAAGGTTCGGCTGGATACTTTAGCTTTCTAAAAGACGCCCCCGCTCAAATCGAGATCGCATCTGGAGATGCGCGTCTCTCTCTCGAAGCCGAGGCTGCGCGCCACGATTTTCAAAATTTCGATGTTCTCATCGTCGATGCATTCAATGGCGACTCCATTCCGATACACCTTCTGACTAGCGAAGCGATGAAACTTTACGTCTCACACCTCCACGGCCGGGATTCGGTCATCGCAGTGCACATCTCAAACCTCGCCGTGGACCTCGCCCCGGTGATCGCAAACTTGGCAAAGCTTTACCGTATGAAGGGTACCCTAATCACGACTGAGGTTGATAGCGGAGTAATACTTCCCAGCGAATGGATCTTACTTACACGAGGGAATTCGTTGAACGCGCCGGAGATCCAGCGCGTAGGGAAACCCATGCTGGCCTTTACAAACCGCGAGACCGACGTTTGGACTGACGATTACAGTAATGTCCTTAGCTTGCTCGGCTTTCGCGGCATTTCGATGGGATCCTGGATGCGCAAAGGGCGCATCCCTTAGATCAAAGCCGCAAACTGCTCCGTTGTTGGTGATGATGTGCTTTCAAATTTGACGCGTCCGGCGTGAATTGATGGGTTGCGACTCTCGAATTTCGAAGTGTGCTTTAGTACCCGAAGAAACTCGATCTGGCACGCTGCATTCAAGTCAAGCTGATTGCCATGACCTCGAGAACGCCCGGGTGGGGGAAAGGGTAATGTCTTTAGGGTGGACCACCTTGACCCGCTTACCCAGCCACCATAAGCTCCAGGCGATGCGCTCCAGACCGACCATGCAAACGTTGCGAGACCTTGTTCCAAAAATCATAACGCTTTTGCTTGTGGCGGTCCTCCTCTCCGGTTGCTTTGCCGGAGCGAAAAAATCTCGCATCCTCGAACGCGCCGATCGCTACTTCAAAGCTGGCGAGTACGATAATGCGAAGATCGAATATCTGAATCTGCTGCGCTTGGACAACCAGAATGTGACAGCGTTTCAGCAGCTGGGCTTTATCTGGCTTGAACAGGGCGTGCCGCTCCGCGCTATCCCATTTCTGCTCAAAGTTCGCGAGCTGGCGCCCAAGAATATCGCGGCGCGCGCAAAACTCGCGCTTGCTTTCATGGCAATGGGTCAATCCGCTGAGGCGAGAAAGGAAGCCGTCTCAATTCTCCAAGAGGATTCAGCGAATTCCGATGCGATTGTTCTTCTTGCGGACGCCAGCCAAAGCAAGGAGGAGATCGCCGCCGCTGAGCACCAACTACAGAAATTTCCGCAGCAAAAGACGGCTGCGTTTCATCTTGCCGCGGCAAGCGTTGCTATGCGGAAAGGGGACGTGGGAGCCGCGTCGGATGAAATACAGCAAGCGCTCGCCGTGGATCCCAATTTAGCGCGCGCGCATCTGCTCATGGCTTACGTCAACTTATTGCGCAAGAACCCAAGCCGTGCTGTCCCAGAGTTGAAAGCCGCCGCTGATCTGGCCCCTTTGCGATCGGAGGAGCGGATTAAATATGCTGAGTTCCAAGCTGCGAACGGTGCTTCCGGTGAGGCTAAAATTTTTCTGCAAAACATAACGCGACAGGCTTCCGATTATGTGCCCGCGTGGCGTGACCTGGCTCAAATTGCGCTGACCGAGAAGAAGTATGATGAATCGCTCTCATCGCTTGAAAACATTCTCAGCCGAGATCCAGAAAATCCCGATGCCCGGATGCTGCAAGCAGAGGTTTGGCTGGAGAAAAACGATGCCAGGAAAGCGATCGCAACCCTGGATAAACTAAACAATGCCTATCCAAATACCGCAGTGGTTAAATACCAGCTCGCCCGCGCTTATCTAGCGAGTAATAATCTGAGCCAGGCCACCGCCGCGCTCGAACAGGCCCTCGCGGCGAAACCAAATTATACGGAGGCCATCCTCTTGCTGGGTGAGCTAAATTTGCGTTCCGGCAAACTTCAGGCTGCCGTCGCTGTGATCGAGGACCTGCAAAAGAAACAACCCGAGCTGCCACAAGCTCGCTTGCTGCTCGCCAATGCGTATCAGGCTTTGGGGCGATTGGACGATGCCGCAGCTCTTTTTCGCGAGCAAATCAAGGCCGTTCCGCAATCGCCCGACGCCCACTTCCTGCTCGGGCTGATCCTGCGTCAGCAGAATAAGAACGCCGAAGCTCGCCAAGCTTTTGAGAAAGCCTCGGAACTCGCACCCGACAACCTGAACCCGATCGGTCAACTCGTGGAGATGGATCTTGCCGATAAGCGTTACGACGCCGCGACGCAGCGCGTAGAGCAGCAACTCCAGAATTACCCAGACGCAGCAGGCCCCCATTTCCTGGAAGCAAAGATATATGTGGCGCATGCGGCGCAACGGGACTGGGTTCGCGCGGAAGCGGCGCTTCAAAAAGCTATCGAGCTCGATGCCAATTTCACCCCCGCTTATGAGTTGCTGGTCTCGGTTTACCTGGCGGAGAACAAATTGCCGCAAGCCATCAGCCAGCTCAAGACCGAGATGGAAAAGGATCCCAACAATCCGCGTCCGCTCTTGATGGCAGGGCTTGTTTACGAACATATGAAGGATTACCCGAAGGCGCGCGACTCTTACGAGAAGGTCCTGGCTCTGAGCCCGGACTTTGTCCTAAGCCTGAACAATCTCGCCTATCTTTACGCCGAAAGGTTGAACCGGCTCGACCGAGCCTACGAATTGGCGCAAAAAGCGCGGGCTCTACAGCCGGCCGACGCAATGGTTGCGGATACCCTTGGCTGGATCCTATATAGGCGCGGCGATTACCAGCAGGCGTTAGCGCTCCTGCAAGAAAGCGCCAGCAAGCTGCCGGAGAATCCGGAGGTTCAGTTCCATTTGGGGATGGCCAATTATATGATGGGCCAGACAGAAGCGGCGCGGACAGCCTTACAGCGGGCCACTAAATCTACGGAGGATTTCAGCGGCAAAGAGGAAGCGCAACACCGGCTTGCGTTATTAGGAGACGGCGCTGGAGCGTCGAAGGAGCCCTCAAATAACGAACTGGAGGCACTATTAAAACAGCAGCCCAACGATCTCGTTGCGAGGACGCGCCTAGCCGAGGAATATGAAAAACGAGGCGACGCTGCGAAGGCCGCCGCCGCTTACGAGCAGGCGTTAAAACTCAACCCGAAACTCTTATCCGCCACGCTCAAGCTGGCGGAACTTTATGCTGGTTCGCTGCACAACCATGATAAAGCACTTGAGTTTGCCAAAAAGGCGAGGGAGCTGGCGCCGAACGATGCTCAGAGCGTCGGCGTGCTAGGGCGGATCGCGTTTCAAGCTGGTAATTTTACTTGGGCCTACAGCCTCTTACAGGAAAGCGTTCGTCAACTCAAAACCGATCCGGCCGTCCTCCACGATCTCGCCCTGACCAATTACGCTTTGGGCAAAGTACCCGAAGCTCGCCTAACCATGCAACGTTGCCTCGATGCCGGGCCGGACGCAGCAGCAACCGAAGATGGGAAGCGGTTTTTAGCGATGACGGCTGTTGATCAATCATCGGCGGCGGATGTTGTTGCAGCAGAGCCCGACGTCCAGAAAATCCTTAACGCGGAGCCGGATTATGTGCCGGCGTTGATGGCGCAAGCCGCAATTCAATTGCAGCGCAACGATGCGAAATTGGCCGCCGGTATTTATTCGCAAGTTCTAGGTAGGTATCCGGATTTCGCACCGGCGCAGAAACGTCTGGCAGCTATTTACGCAGAAAATCCGGACGATCTGACAAAGGCCTACGATCTGGCAATCAAAGCCCGGAGAGCTCTTCCAAGCGATCCCGAGCTGGCGCGAACGCTGGCGGAATTGAACTTTAAGCGGAAAGAATTCCCTTATGCCATCCAGCTCCTCCAGGAAAGCGCCGGGAAACAACCTCTGCCAGCGAAAGATCTCTATTATCTCGGAATGGCTCAACTGCAGACCAAGCAAGATTCTAAAGGTCGCGAAACACTCGAGCGTGCATTGGCTGCCGGTCTTTCGGAGCCACTCGCCCAAGAGGCGAAACAACGGCTTGCCGAACAGCAGCCGAAGTGACGCTGCCGCGTCAATTGTAGGGCGTCTGCGTCAGAAGCCGAACCAAAGTAATTTCCAAGGCGTGTGGTATGGCAAGCGCGCTAGGGCCAAGCAACCCGCTAGGATGTCGGATTCGCTAACATGGCGAAGAGATCCACCGTATCAGCCTCTAATTCAGATATTTACTATCGGAATATGCGGGGTGCGGCTGGCAATCTGTCGGAAATCTTTACGATTATATCATTCCGTCTATCTCGCCTTTAAATTTATAAGTATTTGATTATAAGTAGTTTATATTTTATACGCAGTGGTTGGCATCATGTGTGCTTACCTGAGATGCAGTTAAAATAATCGCTCGTTCAATGGAACGCTTCGATGCAAGAAGAAGAAACCCAAAATAGAAAGAAATTAACATGAAAAAGATCATTCTAGCCCTATTGGCAACTGCGTTCGTCGGTGCGCAAGCTTACGCCTTCACCGGTACGGTTTCGTTTAATGGAACTATGTCCCAATCAACGAAGAAAGGTGTTACCACCAACTCCTTCCATGCAGATTGGGTGACTAGTCTAGTGCCGAATACGGGTGCTTATACTGCTGTTCCTTCCAACGTCCCGACAACGATGTTCAACTTTAGTTTTACGGGGAACAATACCGGTACTCCTGCGCTCAGCGGCGGAACCGTTAGCCCGCAGTGGTCATTTACATTCGCCGGAATAACCTATTCGTTTAACCTGGAAGTACTCACTAGCGCAGTCACAATACACTCTGGGGGGCTGACATCAATCGCGGAGACTGGAACCGGGACGGCGTTCATTACTGGCCAAGGGAGCTCGCCTGCAGTCTGGTCTTTATCAGGCGTCATAGGTAAAGGGTTTGTCTTCGGCGTGCAAACGGCAGCGTCAGGTAGCATCCCTGATGGCGGCTCCGCGGTTGCTCTGCTCGGAATCGCACTCGTTGGAATCGAAGGTGTGCGCAGGGTGATTCGCGCGCGCAAAGCGTAACCGGGCCGAAGGAGGTTCCAAGAACGATGATTTTACCGGGCGGGGAACAAAACCCCGCCCGGTTTTTTTACGGCGGGAAAGTAGGGAAGACGATGAAAAAGACCCGGAGAGCGAAAATAATGATAGTGGTCGCGGGAGGCCTTGCACTGGCGGGTTTCACGACCCCAGCCGCGCGCGCGGCGACCACAACGCCGAACCTTGCGCCGGGCGGCGGCTTTGATTGGGCGTATTCGGACACGTCTTCAAGCAACCAGTCACAGTTCAGTGGCGATCTTTTCATCAACGAGTAGTAGTTTTGGCCCGGCGAGCGTCACTAGCGGCGGTCTGGCGCCCGTGAGCGGCCGGAATTCTCACAACCGTCGGCCTATGCCGCCGATCCTGGCTCACGGAGTACGGGATAACGGTTCAGCCGCGGCCCTTCTTGGGCTGGGGCTTTTTGGATTGGTAGCGCTTCGGCGCAGACTAACAGTTGCTTAGCGCAGTTCCTTCGCGGAACGAACGCCTTGGCGTGCGCGAGCGAATTTCGGCAAGGCATGTTGCAATATCGAAGGAGGAGTCTGTGCGCGATGATCTTCGCACCCTTCCTTCCAGCGTTCGGCGAGATTCACAATGAAAGCTCTCAACGATTCGATAAATGAGTTTTGTGTCTTGAAAAGCCGCGAAACACGCGTAGGCTCTTCGCCGTTTTATCCGCTTATCATGACTCATTCACGCGCCGAGCTCGCGCTGTCGAACACGCCGTTTTGGTTCTGCCTGAGGACGCAACCGAAACATGAGCATGTTGCAGCCACTGCATTGCGCCGGCAGCTGCAAATGCCCTGTTTCTCACCTCGCCTGCGGTATCGGAAGATGACTCGCCGCGGAGCTGTGTGGTTTGTCGAAGCGATGTTCCCAGGGTATCTCTTCGCCGAATTCATCTACTCTGAGCAGCACCGCCGCGTCGAGTATTCACCTGGGATTCAGGGCGTCGTGTATTTCGGTGACTATATCGCCACCATCGACTCGAGCACGGTCGCCGCGTTGCAGGAGCAAGCGGGGGAAGAAGAGATCGTGACAATCGATCCTGATATCAAAGTGGGCCACTCGGTGCGAATCGCTGAGGGACCTTTGCAAGGACTCGAAGCGCTCGTCACCCATTTGCTGCCAGCCAAGGAGCGAATAAAGGTGCTACTCGAGTTCCTCGGCCGATCCGTGGAGACGGAAGTTCCCGTCCCCAAAGTTCTCCCTCTGGTGTCTCCAAGGGCCTAATCGTAATTCTTACGCCGGGACGGTGCAGAGGCGGATACCCCGCTTGCCCTGCGCCGATCCGCGGAACCCGTTTTGAAGTTGCGGCCACGCTTTGCTGTTCGGCGCGGACACCTAATTGGCCTTCTATGAAGCCCGGCGTGTTCAATTAGTGAACACGAATGTAAGGATTATGACGTACGTTGAGAGAAGAAATAGCCGAATTAACACCTGAACCGGGCCTAACGCCCGGCGATTGCAATGGTCAATAGTCGCTGCAGGGTTTGGTATATGTTGTGCTGCAATATGAACATATGTTTCTTGCCATCGGCATTCTTGCGACTACTTTTGGCGCCGTTGTCTTCATCGCCAACAGCTTACGAAATGCTCCGGAAGCTTACGAAGATCAACATGGGTTCCATGTCCTTGGGAAGCGCGCAAGCGGCGGCGGCATCCTCCTTCGTAGAAAATATGCCGGACAGCTCGGATCAGGCTCCCTAAAAGGGGCGAGAATCCCTCTGTAATCGTTTGGCGGCGCCTTGCCTATTCACGCTGAAGTCGGGCCTTGCCCAATTCGCTTAAATAATTGCCTCGCAGCTGTCCTTACCGAGTGAACTTGCCGCCGATTTTGTCATTTCTATTGGGCGGCTAACGCGAGCATCCAAAGTCCCGGGTGTGACGGTGCAGGATTGGCATTTCGGATTTCTCACGATGTAACTTGGCTCCAGCGGGGGTAGGATTCGCAGGTTTCTTCCTCTCTGGTTGATGGCGTTTAAACAGATTTTGGCTGGGTAATCCAACATCGGGCTGGCTGCTCAGAAGCGAGCTTAAGTCGCGTGGTTACGGAACCACGCCATGAAACAGAGCAGTGGGTAAATGTGCTTCCGGTGATCTCGCCGCTCTTGAAAATGTTCGTCGAGGATTTGCCGGACGAAGCTGGCGTCGAAGAGGCCAGTCTCAGCGACGGCTGCAGGAGAACAGAGATCCTCGATGGTCTCTCGCATGTTCTGATTCAGCCATACCGCGACCGGCATC
>DATMPQ010000241.1:0-4859 GCA_035567015.1 Chthoniobacterales bacterium
CTCGCCGCGGCGAGTGGAGCGTCCGCAGCAAAGCGAATCAGGGTTTTAGTTCCGCTCCCGTAATTGCATCAGTGATGATGAATTTTTCGTGGTGAAAGGCGGAATCGCCGCGAAACATGAGCCGGCCAGCGTAACGGCGCTCCAGTTCCACCAGCAATTCTTCGTCTTCCTCTTTCAATCGCTTCAGCACGTCGGGATTCAGGATCACGCGGATTTCGTGAACAGTGTCCTGATACTTGCGCATGACGGTATTGAGCGTGCGATGCAATTCCACGCTTGTGGTCATGGACGTTTTCACCACACCGTGACCACCGCAGTAGGGACAATTTTCATAAATCGTGTCGCTCAGGCTTTCTTGAGCGCGCTGTCGTGTCATTTCCATCAAGCCGAGAGAGGAGATCGGAAGCACGTGGGTCTTGGCCTTGTCGCGCTTGAGCCGCTCTTTCATCAAGTTGTAAACCATCTGCTGGTCTCTGCGGCTCTTCATGTCGATGAAATCGCCAATAATTAATCCGCCGATGTTACGCAACCGCAATTGGCGCGCGATTTCATCCGCCGCTTCCAGATTCGTTTGCAGAATCGTTTTCTCCACGTCGCGGCCGCCTTTGTTGCGGCCAGTGTTCACGTCGATGGCGACGAGCGCTTCGGTTTCGTCGATCACGATGTAGCCTCCGCACTTAAGCCACACTTGTCGATGGAAGGCGTCATCGATTTGTTTTTGCACGCCAAAGGTTTCGAAAATCGGCGCGGCACCATCGTAAAAATGAATTTGATTGCGCGCCCGCCGCGAAATCTGGCCGACCATTTCGCTCATGCGTTCGGTCGCGACGCGATCGTCGCAAACCACTTCGTCGATTTCTTCGGTCAGAAAATCGCGCACCGTCCGTTCCACCAGATCAGGTTCCTCAAAAACGCGACAGGGCGCCGGTTGCTCACGGATTAGCTGCTCGACTTTGGCCCATTGATCGAGAAGAAAGCGCAAATCGCGCACGAAATATCTGGCGCGCTGGCCCTCGCCCACCGTTCGAATGATCACGCCGATGCCTTCGGGAATATCGAGCTCACGCAGAATTTTGCGGAGGCGATCGCGTTCTTTCGGCTCTTCGATTTTTCGCGAAATGCCGCTGCGGTCGCTGAATGGCATCAAGACCAAATAGCGCCCGGCGAAACTGAGATTGGTGGTAACGCGCGGTCCCTTTGTTCCAATCGGTCCTTTGGTGACCTGCACGATGACCTCGGAGCCGACCGGATAGATGCTGGGAATGTCTTTGGCAGTGATCCGCTTTCGCGGTCGTTTGTTGGCCGGCCGATCGATTTCCTCGATGCCGCTGTCGAGCGCGGCGGGAATGGCATCCCAGAAATGGAGGAAAGCGTTCTTTTCGAAGCCGATGTCCACGAACATCGCCTTCAATCCAATCTCGATGTTCTTGACTTTACCTTTGTAAACGCTGCCGACTATATTGCGCGAGCTTTCCCGCTCGACGCTGTATTCTTCAAGCTGGCCGTTCTCGAGCAGCGCGACGCGGCGCTCGAGTTTTTCCACGCTGAGGATGAGTTTGTTGCCGGTCTTGCGTGAAGAAAGACCTAAAATTTTTCTTACTTTGTCTATCATAAAGCTGAGGAGGTTGAGCGACCAAAATGGGAAGTCGCGAGGACCCCGCTTTCGTTGCACCACGACGTGGCAGGCTTCCCGGAAAAGTTTCTGATCGAAAGTTCATCGCGCGCCGGGACGACGGGCCGGCGGCGGAGTTGGCGCAGGCTGACGTCGAACTCCAAAAAGACGTTCGAAAAAGTTCCGAGGGCGGGCCGGCGCTGCAACTGGAACAGCCCGAGGCAGGCGAGCCCGTCTCACCGTTCCTTGCGCGTCGGCCTCAGGTTCTACATCAGGAGCCGCATCGGCATTCGCCATCTGCGCATCGGCATTTTGTGATTGGTCCGCAGTTTCTTCGTCCTCGCCTCCGAGATTGCCTCCTGTGTCGTGATAAGTCACTGCTTTGATCAATTGGAGCGGATTGGCCTTATGTGCGGGTGCGAGCCAGGCGACCTGCATATCGAACTTTCCTTCATCCTGCGCGAGCGTGCGTTCGAGAATGCGTGTAGCGATCGGGCCCGCGACCTCGCCGCCGTGCCCAGAGGCACCCTGCACCATCACTGCGACGACATACTTTGGATGGTCAAATGGCGCGAAACACGCAAACCACGCGACGTTTTCCTCGTGGCCACGGTCAGTGGCCTGCGCAGTGCCGGTTTTCCCAGCCACCACAACGCCTTTCAAACGCGCTCTGCCACCGGTTCCTCCATCTTCGTTAACAACTTTCCAAAGGCCTTTGCGCACCAGATCAATTTTGTCAGGTGACATTTCCTGACGTAAGTCCGATCGCACTCGTGGCGTCTGAGGCACTGCGACCTTGCCATGCTCGTCCATCACAGGAGAGCCGTCTTGGTTCAAAACTCGATCCACCAGCCGTGGGTAATAGCACACGCCGCCGTTTGCGATCGTCGCGTAGGCCATCGCCAATTGCAGAGGCGAAACAAGCGTGTAGCCCTGGCCGATCGAAACATTGGCCGTTTGCGCCTGCGACCACCTCTCCTGCGGATGGTGAATTTGCATCCACTCAGGCCCTGGCATATTGCCGGTTTGTTCAGCTGACAGTTGCAGGCCCGATTCTTCGCCGATTCCCAACATCTTGCCAACGGCGTCAATCGACTGGATACCAGCCGCGTTTCCGTACTGGTAGAAAAACGAATCGCATGACACCTTAATTGCATCGGCGAGTCCGATGGTCCCGTGCGTATAATGTTTTTCGGCTACCCAGCAACGGAAAAAGTGATCGCCGTAACTCACACCGCCGCCGCAGTTGTATTTGGCCCCCGCTAGATTTTTCGTGCCCCGCAATCCGGCGAGCGCCGTGATGAGCTTGAATGTCGAGCCCGGCGGTAGGCAGCTAATCGCGCGGTTGACCAGTGGAACGCCCTCGTCCTTTTGCAGTGCTTTCCAATCCTTCGCCTTGATGCTTGGGATGAAGGTATTCGGATCGAATGATGGCACGGATGCCATCGCCAAAATGTTGCCGTTGTTTGGATCGACAACCATCGCCGCACCGCGGCTGATAGCACGCAACGCTTCCTCAGCCACGGCCTGAATTCGCGCGTCGATGGTTAGAAAAACGTTCGCTCCTTGTTTGGGCGGCTCTTCCCGCAAAACGCCATCGATCACGCCTTTGGCATTGCGTCGCAGGTAGCGCACTCCCGGTTTGCCGCGAAGATATTCATCCATCGATTTCTCGACGTTCGATTTTCCCTCCACATCGCCTTGATAGAACGTGTACTTTCTTGCCTCGTCCTTGTTTATGTCATCAGGCGCACCGACGTAACCGAGAATGTGAGCCGCCAGCGCGCCGTAAACGTAGGAACGCACCGGCTTAATCGCGATATCCACTCCAGGCAGTCCGACATCGTGTTCGGAAAATTTCGCCATCGTCGGGAAATCGATGTCCTTGATGTAGGAGAAGGGCACCTCGGTATCGTTGCGGTAATGCCTCTGAAGTTGGCCGGCGTTGTAATCGCGCGCCAGATCGAGATCGTCCAGACGCGGGACAACGCCGTCATTGACGATCTTAATGATGTCCGGCTCCTTTACATCTTTCGGCATGCCATTGATGATGGCGCGATATTCTTCGAGCGGTGGCGGACCGAAACGTTCGCGATAGCCCTTCACCATTTCCGGCAAATAAAAATCGACCTCATAGCTGGCCCGATTTTGCACCAGCGTCAGTCCGTTGCGGTCTTTGATCTCGCCGCGCACGGACGGAATTCTCACTGTCGCTTGCGAGCTGCCACGAACCTGCGCAGTCCAGTCGGCACCGTGCGCTACTTGTATCCACCAGAGTCTGAGCGCGAGCGCGCCCATTCCCAGCAGCATTAAGAGCCCCAGAAATTGAATCCGCAAATGCGGGCTGAGGGGACGGTTCATTCGAAGCGAGTCCTTTCGGAAAGATACGGATAAGCCGTGATCCGTGCTATCCATTGCAAGAACCAGAAAATAATTGGCGCCATTACCATGGCGATCAAACCGGGCCCACCGATCTGCCACCAGACTTCCCGGGAAAAAATGATGGACCCGCGTCGAAATGTGATCATCAAATATTGCGCTAGAATAATCGCTGAGGTGCAGATGCCGCTTAGAACGCAATGCACTTCCCAGCGGCCGCGGAGGAAGAGTGGCCTTAGGCCATGCATGATTCCCGCCAGCACAGCGTAGAGTAGTATCGACCATCCCATTGAAATTTCAACCTTCGCCCCAATCACCTGCACGGTGAGCGCGTCCAAGAGGATGCCAGCGTACAAGGCGAGGGCGAGCATGAGCGGGAACGGCAATGCCATTGCTCCGTAAAAAACGATCACCGGTGCGATGTAAATGTGCGCGTTGTGGAGCCAGGGCAGCGTCGGAATGAAAAACTCCGCTATCTGCGCAATGAGGACGAAAACCAGCAGAATAAAAAAGAAGATCATTTTCGACCCGTCACCACGAAGACGTCCTCCAGATGCGATAAATCGACCGCCGGCGCGAGCTGCGCCTGTCCATCCAACTCACGCACCCGAAAAGTTTTGACTGTTCCGATCAGCAAGCCAGATGGGAAAACGCCGCCTACGCCCGAGGTGTACGCTTTCTGCCCCGGCTTCAAATCCGCTTGTTTCGAGAGGAAGTTGAGATTCAAAAATGGAGTCAACCCGCCGCTCACCCGCTCGCCGGAAACAATCCCTTGCTCGCGTGTTCCTTCCACCGACGCCGCCACCCTGCAATTTTCATCCGAAACCAAAAGCACGATCGAAATGTTTGCGCTCACCGTGGTCGTTTT
>DATMPQ010000242.1:0-5371 GCA_035567015.1 Chthoniobacterales bacterium
TCTCGGTTGTAGCGCCCGCCCCAATAGTTTCGCGCCAAAAACGTCCATCCAATTTCAATCTCAGATTTCTCCGGATCGTAGCCGTGAAACCGCGTGGACCCAATGATTTGTTGGCTCTTCTTGTCTATTATGACAAACGCCCCACGAGATTCCAGCGCCTCTCTGAAGAAGACTTTGAATATATCTTCTTTGTAGCGATCTCTCTCCGGGTGCTGTTCCCAGATGAGTGGATCGGACGCGACGGCAAAAAGATCGTCCCAGTCTTCAGACCCAAGCGGGCGAAGCTCAATGAGTTCGCCTTTCAGATGCGGTTGAAGAGCAAAGGGCTTTTGCATAGAAATTATCTTAACCACGAATGCACACTAATTAACACGAATCGTTGTAGCCGTGGTCGCCTTGGATGACCGTGGTCTCTGTTCGTTGAATCGTTAAATCGTTACACTGGCTGCATGCACGTCTGGGAGCAGTCGCGCGGCGACTTGGCGACGGCTGCCAGCCGTCACGCACTTTTCTTCCCTATCTTGGGTCTCGTCGGGGAGTCGGGGTCAACCCTCGTTGAAACGAAAGCTCGCTACTTCGGGCTCAAGCTCGATAAATCCGGTGGGTCCCGATGTCGAGCGTCGTCACCCACGCGCCATCGATCCGGAATATCACTCGCATATCCCCTTCGATCACAGCGGCATAAATCGTGTGCTTGACTCTTGCCGATAACTCATGGATTTCGTGCGATCCCAATGACGGATGGAATGGATCGTCTTTGAAGAGCTGCCACGCGCGGCGAACCGATTCTTTTTGCTCCGGCCTTAATTTGTAAAATTCCGCCAGAATCTCTCGACCGCGCGGTACTTATAATTCACGCGTCCGGCGGCGTTTCATTTAGCGCGGTTTCCATTGCAACGAACCGCTGTCGGTTGAAATCGTCCAACGCATCGATGAAATCCTGTGGAATATGCGACGATTCACGGATGCGGTGCACCAGGCGTTCCCGTTCCGATTTCGGCAAAGCTTCGATCTCCTTGAATATTTGTTCTGCGGTCATCTCAATCTGGCATTAGCAGAATTAATCATCCCTTCCAAGCGATAGCAATAAGTCACGCATGAAGACATTTTCTGCGTCCGGGGAGCGCGGGCGCCCTTGCGTGTCGGCAACGACGCCTTGGCCGTCGCGAACTTATAAGCCGGTCACGCTTCACCAGTCACGGGAGTCATCATCTCCTTGGGTGATGACATATTTGGCGAATTCGATCGCCCGGTAACGGGCCGTTCCGGAAAGGCGCAATCCGGCTTTTTCCAAGATTCGCACGGAAGCGATGTTCTCCGGCATGACAAGGCCAATAATGCTCTTAAGCGCCAGATCGGCGAACCCGAAACGAACCAAGGCGATCGCGGCTTCGGTGGCGAGTCCAAAGCCCCAGTGAGCGCGCATCAAACGGAAGCCAAGCTCGACCTCGCCGAGCTCTTCCAGATATTTGAGACCCGCAAAACCGATCTGTTCGCCGGTCCTTTTGAGAATGCAGGCGCAACGCCCAAATCCGTATTTCCGGTAATCAGCAATCGCGTGCGCCAGCAGGAGTTTTCTCGCCTGTTCGATATTGGCGAAACTTGCATCGGGAACGAACCGCAACACCTCCGGGTCGCTGTTCAACCGGAACAACGCCTCAGCGTCATCTTCGACATACTCCCGCAGCAATAATCGGTCGGTCTCGATAACCGTCTTCATGGTTGAGCAGTTACATCGTTAAATCGTTGCCCTGTAGCGGCGGTCGGCGACCGTCGCAATAAGTCCGGGGAACGCACAGCCTGCCCGCCCGTGTGCGGGCGCCCTCGCCGAGACGAACTTCTCCAGAAAGTTTAGCCACAGACGCGGTGGTGAGTGAAATCGAATCTATTGCCGCAGCAGCCTTCGTCGGACTACGGCTTGCCAAGGATTTTCACCGATCGATCAAAGTCCTAGCTTCAGTTGTCGCCTGCTCCTTTGCCTTAACGAGCAGCTGGCGAATAGACGTGTTCGGGGCGCGGCCCGATGCCAATGAAACGAGCCGGCCACGTCCTCAATGCCGGGAACCATTGTAAGAGCCTCACGAAAATTGGAAGTGCGTCTCCGCTCTTCGATTCGCGCCCGGTCACGACCCGGCGATGGATGAACGCCTGCATCGCCTGAATCACGCGCGTCGGCCATTCCCGGCGCCTTTGAACCAGTTCCAAATCGGCGACTGATACGGGTCCAGCCTTTAGTTTGACCGCCAGCAAGTTCGCGGTCGCGACCGCATCCTGCAAGGCGAGGTTGATGCCGACGCCGCCGGCCGGCGACATGGCGTGTGCGCTATCGCCGATGCAAAGCAATCCTTGGCGACACCAGTTCCTCAGACGATTGATCTGCACGGTGAGCAATTTGATTTTCGACCAATTGTCCAGCTCGCTGATGCGATCGTTCAGGAAAGGAGCGAGCGCGACGATCTCGCCATGCAAGGCGGACAATCCCCGCTCTTTGATCGCGTCGATGCCGCCCTTTGGAATAACGAAGCCGGCCTGATAATAATCGTCACGGTTAATCAGGACGAGCAATTTTCCGTGACGGAAGAATCCGAATAATTGCCCCGGATCGCCGTCGCGTTTGGAAATATGCATCCAAAGGACATCGATCGGCACACCCAGCTCCTGAAGCTCAAAGCCGGCGCGCGTATGAGTGATGGCATGACGTCCATCTGCGCCAATGACAAGATCGGCGCGAAAATCGCGTTCGCCCTCCGGAGTTCTCGCGCGCACGCCGGCCACGTTTTCGCCCTCAAAGATCAGATCGACAACTTCGTGCTCCATGCGGAGCGCAAAAGAAGGGAAGCCTTTCGCTTTGGCGGCGAAAAAGTTCAGGAAATCCCATTGCGGCATGAAAGCAATGAACTTGCAGCGTGTCGGCAGCCGCGAGAAATCCGCCATCGGCGCTAGGTGACCATTAAAAATTCCCCTCAATTGAGAAAATTCCTGATGCGGTAACTTCAGGAATTCATTGAGCAATCCGAGCTCGTGCATGAGCTCGAGTGTGGAAGGATGAATGGTGTCGCCGCGAAAATCGCGATTGAAATCGGCATGCTTTTCCAGCACGACGACATCGATGCCGGCGCGCGCCAGCAAAAAGCCCGTCATCATTCCGGCGGGTCCGCCGCCGACAACCACACAACGAGTTCGAATGTCAGGCAGTGCGGTCACAAGTCAGATTATCGTTTAACGGTTTGCCGCCTCAACCGTCTCCACTACACGAATCGTTGTACCCGTGGTCGCCTTGTCGCGCCGTAGCGGCACGGAGGCGGACGACCGCGGCATCCGCCACTGGGCGTTGAATGTTGGACGTTCCTCCTCCGCTTCGCTACGGCGCGACGAGTGGGCGCCTGCCACGCCGAAGCCTCGGTGTAGGCGGGTTCAGCGTTTTCGGTTTCAGAATAGCATCGTTCATCCTTGAGCTCTTGACCTTCCCAACGGCACGAACTCATTTTTCCCCAACCAAGGGCGAGGTTGGAATCCTAGAAACGACCGCACAAACGCTATGCCGGAGTCGTCAGGTTTTCCCATTCTCCAGTTGCCTGTGCCAGGTCGTTAGTTAGGGCCGATAACTCGCGATTGATCGCGGTGGCGCGGCCACCCGGTTGGTACGCGGCCGAATCTTCCAGCGCCGCGGCCAGTTCTTTTTGTTGTCCTTCCAATGCCGCGATTTTCATCTCGAGTTCGCGGACGCGCTTTTCTTTATCACGCCTCGCTTTGGAAACAGCATTCCGCGATTCCGCTTCCAAACGCTTCTGTTCCTTTTGTTTTCTTAAGCCGGGGACGGTTTGCTTTCTGACCTTCGGCACGGCGAATCCGTTCGTTGGCGAATCTGGCTGGAGTTTACTCGCCGCGGCGAGACCGTTGACCTCTAGTACATTTTGGCCCGCGGTCAGGGCGGCTTGTGCCGACATGGCTTTCGACTTCTCCAGATAGTAATCGTAGTCGCCAGGATAAGGTGTGAGCCGGGCGCCGGCTTGAGGCGGACCCGCCTTCGTTCCGCAGTCGCGGGACTCCGGCGCGGCAAGCCCGCTAGATTGGATTGGATTGGCAGTGACTTGCAGAACGCTCGTGGCGATGGCGCGGATAAAATGAACGTCGTGACTAATAAAGATGAGGGTCCCGTGATATTGCTTGAGGGCGCCGATGAGGGCATCGATCGAGCCAACATCGAGATGTGTCGTCGGCTCGTCCATGAGCAGAAGGTTGGGTGGATTGAGCAACAGCCGGACGAGCGCCAGTCGCGATTTTTCGCCGCCGCTCAGGACGCGAACGGTCTTGAAAACATCGTCACCGTGAAACAAAAAAGAACCGAGGACAGTGCGCGCGGTTTGTTCGGACACGGGATTGATCATATCACGTGCGCTATCGAGAACGGTATCGCTCGCATTGAGGACATCGATTCGGTTCTGCGAGAAATAACCTGCGCGCACATTATGTCCGAGTTCGCGTACGCCATGCTGGACGGGCAACACGCCGGCCAGCAACTTGAGAAGCGTCGATTTGCCCGCGCCGTTGGGACCAACGAGGACAATGCGTTGTCCACGCTCAGCGTGAAAGTTTAGTCCTCGATACACGACGAGATTGCCGTAGGCATGATCGACATCTTTCAACGCGATCACGCGCAGACCGCTCCGCAAAGGTTGCGGGAAATGGAACTTGATCGTCTTTCCGCGCGCGACCGGGGCCGCGATTTTTTTCATGCGATCGATCTGTTTCAGCTTGCTCTGCGCTTGCGATGCTTTGCTCGCTTTGGCGCGGAATCGATCGGCAAACAACTGGAGCGATGCGATTTCCTTCTGCTGATTCTTGTACGCGGCGAGCTGTTGTTCTTCGCGCGCAGCTTTCTGCTCGACATAATTATCCCAGCTACCCCGGTAACGGACGAGTTTCGCGTGCGCGATCTCGACGATGGCGCCAACAAGTTGATTCAAAAATTCGCGATCGTGCGAGATCATGACAATCGCGCCGGGATAACTTCGCAGATATTCCTGGAACCACTGAAGCGATTCGAGATCGAGATGATTCGTCGGTTCGTCGAGCAGAAGGAGGTCGGGTTGCATCACCAGTAACCGCGCGAGATGAGCGCGCATGATCCAGCCGCCACTTAAGGCGCGCGCCGGGCGGTCGAAATCAGTTTCACGAAACGCGAGTCCAGTGAGGACCCGTTTTGCTTTTGGTTCGAGCTCCCATCCGGCGTGCTGGTCAAAAACATGGAGCGCATTGTGATAGGCCGCGTCGGCACCGGGATCGGCGATCCCGGCTACAGCTGCTTCGTGTTGCTTGATCACTTTCTGTGCATGCACAAGGTCGGGCGAAACCGCGAGAGCAAGCTCGA
>DATMPQ010000243.1:0-10074 GCA_035567015.1 Chthoniobacterales bacterium
GTGGCAAAACATGAGCTTTCGCATTTATCGACGCCGTCTGATTGATGAAAATCGCTGGCGCGCCTCGCGCTATGGTATCGACGGCAAACTGATCGATTTTGGCAAGGAAGCCGAGGTTGAAACACGCGGTCTGCTAAATGAGCTGCTTGGATTTATTTCAACCGAGGTGGACGAGCTTGGCAGCAAAAATGAAATGGCCCACATCGAGCGCATCATGCGCGAAGGCACCGGAGCGGATCGACAGCTGCGAGCGTGGGAGCAAACCAAGGATATGAAGGTCGTCGTGGATCAAATCGTCGCGGAAACGTACGAGGGATTGAACGTGTAAGTCAGGCAGGCCGGCTGATTTGGACTGTGGCTGGCGAGGTTAATGTGCTTTAGCTGAAGCTTCGACAAGTCGTTTCCCGATTCTCCGCTCTCCCCCAACCTTCGTTCATTAGAGATGTCCAGAATGACGCCAGCAATCGAGAATGATCATCACGGCGTGATCGCGACTTTCAAGACGCCGTCCCGGCGTTCGCCGAACAATTCGTACGCTTCGACAATCTGATCGAGGGAGAATCGATGCGTCAGCAGCGGCAATGGATCAAAGCGTCCCGCCTGGACGAGACTCATTAGCCTCCGCATGCGTTCCTTGCCGCCGGGGCACAAAGTTGTCACAATCCGATAATCGCCAATACCCGCGGCGAAAGCATCGTACGGGACTTGAAGTTTGCCCGAGTAAACGCCGAGGCTGCTCAACGTACCGCCCGGCCGCAGGGAACGCAGGCAATTCTCAAATGTCGGCTGAGTGCCGAGTGCTTCAATGGCCACATCTGCGCCGCCGCCGGTGAGCTGCTTTACCTCTTCGGGCACGTTCACCTCATTTTGATTGAGCACCATATCGGCGCCCATGCGTTCGGACATTTTTGTACGTACAGGATCGCTCTCCACGGCGATGATTAGGGAAGCGCCCATTAACTTCGCCCCCGCCGTTGCGCATAAGCCGATCGGTCCCTGTGCAAGGACGACCACAGAATCGCCGATTCGGACGTTAGCCGACTCGGCGCCGCTAAAACCGGTCGATGCGATGTCCGCGAGAAGAACAACCTGCTCGTCGGTTAATCCATCGGGAATCTTTGCGAGATTCGCCTGCGCGTTCGGCACAAGCAAATATTCCGCCTGCGCGCCATTGATCGTGTTGCCGAAGCGCCAACCGCCGATCGCTTCTATGCCTTCGCCGTGTCCGCATTGCGCCCATTGCGCGGACAAGCAGGCGCGGCATTGCCCGCACGGTGTAATCGCGCCAACGAGCACGCGATCGCCAATCTTGTATCCGGTCACACCTTCACCGAGTTCTTCAATGACTCCAACGGGTTCGTGTCCGATCACCAAACCGGGACGCACCGGATATTCGCCGCGCACGATGTGCAGATCCGTCCCGCAAATTGTCGTCAACGTGATGCGAATGACAGCCTCGCCGGCGCTGGCGTGAGGCTGGGGAACCTCTTCGACTCGGATATTCTCCGGCCCATGGAAGACCGTGGCTTTCATTTTCGTGCTCATGCTTGCCTTCTCGTCGATTCAGGCATTCGCAGCGACTGATTTGTGCGCCGTTGCGGACAACATTGTGGATTCGACAATTCTCACGGCTTACCGTGTTGATGCACGTTTAATAACTTCTGGCGCGCTGCTTGCAATCAGTACGTCAGACTCACAAATGGGTGATATTTAGATGCCAATCGGTTCCATCGGTGACGAAAATGTCGCCGTTAGGTCGATGCGTATAAGTGATTTTGTCAATCTCTACGTGCGCCGGAAGAATATTTACAATCACCGTGTCATTTAGCGAAATTATGCGTGTGCGCAGCTCTTCTCGCCTGACAAACTGACTCTGCGTCGAATCCATCGCAAAAAGATAGCCCTTCACGCGAACAAGAGGTCCCTCATGGCCTTCTACTGTGCCTACGAAATGACGTCGTGCGTCGCCCGGAAAGAGTTGGCGATGAATAATGTGGATGTATTCGCCGCTGTTAAGAATCACGAGTTTGTTCCGCTCCGCTTTTGATTGGCTTGGTCAAAGGTTGGTCATCGGCGAAGCAAGCGCTGGTGCTTGCACTGTTATTTTCCAGCGCCTGCCTGGAGGAATTTTAGGACTTCCCTGGCTTGAGTCGCCGGAAGATTTGCTCGGACACGCATATGCATTAAAATGGTCTGCCATTGCGCCGCCGTGAATTCACCCGGGCCGCGAACCGTATGGCAGCGGCTGCAATTAATCGTCCATAACTGAGCTCCCGATAGAGGTTCTGCTTTTACCGGGGTGGTTGTTTCCGCTGTCGTTTTGGAAGCAGGAGCCGGGGTTTGTGCGATCGCAGGTAACCCGATGGCAATAACTGCCACGCTAATGGTCGCGACGGCGATAAGGTCAATCAATTTAATTGAGCCGCGGAGAAGAGGTTTGGGCTGTTTGGAGGTATGCATGGCGAGATCGTCAGAATCCATAGGAGATTTGGAAGAGAAGCGAATCGTCAGGCGCGGGATTAGGGCCGTGATTGCTCGTAAATTCATAGTCGCCCTCGAGCCAGAGCGTGTTCGTGACGTAGTAGACTGCGCCGACCGTGCCGCGATTTGTCCGCGTACCTAAGCCGTCGTTAACCGTGTCGTAGCGGCCTACCAGCTCAAGTTTGTCGAGATAGGGGACGTTCAGCTTGAGTCCGGCGAGTTTGTATCCCGCCTGTAGCCACCAGCCATGCGGCGTGATCGTACCGGCGTTGTCGGTTCCAACCCACGTATTCATGTATTCGCCTTTGACTTCCACGGAAGGCCCAACGTGCAGCGCCCAGTCCGTGACCAAGGCATTGTATCGCCGCTTGCCGGCGTTATCCCAAGGACTTGACATGCCGGAGACACCGACTTCCAGGTCATATGTCGGCTTCCACGGCCAAAAAATGGCAATCCGCCCGCCCTCACCTGCGCTCCCGTGCAGGTTGGCAAACCTACCGTCGCTTGTAAGGCCCACGTTTCCGCCCAGGTCGAGTTGGTCGGCGCTCCCGCTGCCGTCCACCGAGCCGGGGCCGTTTACTACAAAGGCAGAATAGGCTATGCTCTGGCCCCTATCGCCGACAGGAATTGCGCCGCGCAATTGTACGCCGACGCCGTTGCCGGGAAGAACCGATCGCGGCAAAGGAGCATCAGGAAATTTGTTCAACCAGCCGGCGCTGCGTTCGCTATAAGTGCCGAGCGGCAGCAGCATGTCGCCTCCCACGAACATAATATAGTCATTGATCAGATAGTCGAGGGTCGCGAAGCTTAGATTGACGGTGGTGGTGTAACCCGAGCCGCCCGGTGCATTGTTCTGAAGGATGAAATCAAATCCGGCTTCGAAGAGAATCTTGTCGCCGCCGCGGAACAGAAAGATCGGCGCAAAATCGGCCAACATGAAAGCTCCGTGTTGGCCTGAAATTTTGGCGAACTGAACTTCGGCATCTCCGACAATGCTGAAGCTGTGGGTCGCCAGCGGGCCGGAGGTCTCGATGGATACCGCCGGCTCGGTGGAGGGGGCCACGGGTTGCGATGGTTCGGTCGTGACAACTTGTTTTCCTTCGCTTGAGCTTGTCGCAGGTGAAGGCTCCCCCGCGGGCGCTGCCGGTGCCTTGCCGTTTGCCATCTGTTGAACGACTGTCTTAAGCGCCTCGAGTTCTTTCTGCATCGCTTCGTGCTCGGTCTTCATCGCCTCGTGTTCCGCCTTGAGCTTGTCATACTCCTCGCGCGACACGTAATTGGAAGATGCTGGAGACGAAGCGGCATCTTGAGCCATGGCCGCCAACGGAAACAATGACGAGATCAGCGCTACAACAGCGGCCGCGACCGTGTGATTCACAATGGTCGGAGTGGCGCGGATCATTTATTTTCCCGCCAGACTTTTAATGTAATTCACAAGCTCCCAGCGTTGTGTCTCCGATAAGGATCCCTTCCACGAAATCATCGGCGATCGGCCCTCCGAGATTTTCCAAAACAACTCGCCATCGGTTTCCCCTGATCGGATCCGCGCAACCAAGTCTGCCGGTTTCTTTTCTAGTGCTGCTGCACCGGGCCCGTCGCCTTTCCCAGATGAGCCGTGGCAGGTCATGCAATTGTTAACAAAGAGCTTCTGCCCGAGCGCAATCGTGTTTGCGTTTACAGGCACCGGATTTGGCCGATTGGCCGCGGTGGGCGGAGCTTTCCAATCTGAGCTTTGCGCCAACAGCGGTCCGTTGATCAAGAAAACTGCCAGTCCGATCAGTGCTCTCGAACAATTGGCCGCGGAATTTCGTGATTTCATAGATTTGTCGAACGTTGAGCTATAGAAATGTGTTTGGCTGCGCGTCTTTTGCGTTTTTGTAACCGCGGCTTGCGATAACAGCCCAAGGTTGGATCAGGTGGATGGCGCGCTGCTTCTGCCTTTGCGCCATAGCGCATCAATGCTCCAGCGTCCCGGGCCGTAAAAGATGATGAAAAAGAAAACCCAGCAATTGCTGAGGGCGAGTTCGCCTCCATTCATGATCGGAAAAAACTTCGCCTCCGGTGTAGGCACGACTGCCACGTAAAACATGAAGTAGGCGACCGCCATCTCGCCGCTCGCGAAAAACGCCGCGATGCGCGTGAACAATCCAAATGCAATCAGAAATCCACAGACCAATTCGATAATCCCCGCGATAAATGCCAACCCGTCCACCCCGTGACCGCCACCGGGAAATCCGAAAATCTTTTGCCCGCCATGACATGCGTAGGTCAAACCGACAATCAGTCGCATGATGCAGTAAACTGGGTCGGCAAATCGATTCAGAGAGTTCATGCGGCGAGGTTGATAATTTTCTTTCGTGTCAAGGTTGACGTTTCGGCGAACTTTTACGGAAAATATTCTGCGCCTTTTTTGCCGGCCGATCGCGGCTTCGGACATGCAGAAGAAGCCGTACGCTTGGAGCGCTGCGGTTTCCGCTCGCGAGGATTTCGGTTCATCTTGAGCTGGCCCGAGGTTAACCAAACCTCCCGTAATAGCTCCGCATTCCTACGGAAAAACTGCGCATCTTTTCGCATGGCTGGTAAAAGTGCGCATTTCCCCGGTTGCGCCGCTGCACCGCGAATCGTTAAACACCAGCGAACTGCCCGCGATAATCGCTTGGCGACCGACCGGTGATTTTTTTGAACGTGCGGTTGAATTGCGACAGCGACTGGAAGCCGATCTCGAACGCGACTTCGCTGATGCGCAGATTTGGATTCTGCAAAAGATTGCGCGCTTTCTCGATGCGGGTGCGGGCGACGAATTCGATGAAGTTCAGCCCAGTGGCCTCCTTGAATTTTTCGCTGAAATAATTCGCGCTCATGTTGACCACTCGCGCCACATCGGGCAGAGAAAACGCTTCGTGATAATGCTGGTTAACGTAATCACGCGCGCGCGCGACGGCTTCAGGCTCGCCGTGGCCGCTTTGCAGCGTGAGCTGATCGGCGCACAACGCCAGGTGCTGCGCGAAGATGGTCAGCAGCTGGATGAGCGCTTCGTATTGCTGCCGGGGAAGGACACGCGTATTGAAGTAAGCTTCTTCGATTTTTTTCAAATCGACGTCCGTGCCCCATTTGATGAGGGTTTTGGCCAGACGGTTGAACCGGCCTTTGTCGGGATGGTGCAGCAGAATGTGGCCGGTATGGAGAAATGCGATCAGCTTGTCGCCCACACGCACCGGCACCGCTGTTTCACATAATCCGGCAAAACATTTCAATGTCTTCGGGCGGAGATGTGCTTCTTCTTCGAGCTTGCGTTGCAAGGCATAACACTCGGCACAGCTGGTGTTGGTCTTGGCCATCAACGCGCAGAACGGATTCTCCTGGCCCCGCGCAAAGTGAATCATGTTGAGCATTTCTGGCGCGTGGAGAGCCAACGGCAACCCCGTCCCGCGTGTAAACGCGCGCTCATAGTCGCGATAGATCTGCGACTGCGACAAGGCGCTGAGCATGCGGTCGTTGCTTTTCTTCATGAGTTGCTATGGGAGTGCTGTGCCAAGGTGAGTGATCACAGCATCATGACCCGAAGCGTCGGTTTCGTCGCGCCGAAAACTCATGCGATCTTCGTAAGATCGACAACTAGGCGCTCTCGCCTGCACCGCGGCTACAAGTTTGCGTCGAAGTAAGCTGCGTGAATCTGCGAAATCTGTGGATTTTCTCTTTCTTTCGATTGCGTTTTAGATTGGAAGAACGATGAGCGCAAAAGACCACGTCTTCACTCTCGGTATCGAAGAAGAATTCCAGATTATTGATCCGGAAACGCGCGAGCTGCGTTCCCACATCCAGCAAATTCTAGCCGGTGGCAAAATGATTTTGAAAGAACACGTGAAACCCGAGATGCACCAGAGCATGGTCGAGCTCGGGACCGAGATATGTGCCGATGCTCGTTGTGCGCGGCAGCAAGTCGTTCGGCTTCGCGGCGAATTGGCCACGCTCGCCGCGCAGGATGGCTTGAAGATCGCGTCGGCCGGGACGCATCCGTTCTCACATTGGATGGATCAGTTGATAACAGTCGATGAACGGTACGAAACGATCGTCAAGGACATGCAGCAAATCGCGCGGATTAATCTCATCTTTGGGCTACACGTCCACGTCGGAATTCCGGATCGCGAAGACGCCATCGACGTGATGAATCAGGCGCGTTATTTTTTGCCGCATCTCTACGCGCTCTCGGTCAATTCGCCTTTTTGGTTAGGGCAGAACACCGGTTTGAAAGCGTATCGGCAGATGATCTTCGACCGGTTTCCACGCACCGGTATTCCCGATGCATTCGAAAGTCTTTCCGAGTACGAGGATTACCTGAAGCTGCTTGTCTCCACCAATTGCATCGACAATGCGAAAAAGATTTGGTGGGATATCCGGCTCCATCCGTTTTTTGACACGATCGAGTTCCGAATCTGCGATGCACAATCACGCGTGGACGATACCATCGCGCTCGCCGCGGTGATGCAAGCAGTGGTGATGAAATTGCAGAAGCTGCGCAGGCAAAATGTCACTTTCCGGATGTATCCTCGCCGTTTGATTGATGAGAACCGCTGGCGCGCATCGCGCTACGGCCTTGACGGAAAGCTGATCGACTTCGGCCGTAAATGCGAGACGGACGAGCGCGAGTTACTTCACGAGATGCTCGAGTTCATTGCCACCGAAGTGGACGAACTCGGCAGCCACGCCGAGCTGGCGCACATCGAAAAAATCATGTGCGAAGGCACCGGTGCGGATCGACAATTAGCAGTTTGGGAGCGCACCCACGATATGAAAGCGGTGGTCGATCAAATCGTCGCCGAGACGTACGAAGGCCTGGATCTCGCCAGGGCGAAAGTTGCGTGAGGTCAGATATTGCCGGGATGTGATTTCCGCGTAATTCTGACATCCGTTTGTATGCCAGACCGCGCTTATCTTCATCCGATTGATCCGGAGCTGATCCCCGGAGCGCGCAACGCCATCAACGTTTGTTTGCGACTCCAGCCCGGTGAGCGCGTCACCATCATCACAGACACCGCGACTCGCGAAATCGCCGCCGCACTGCAATCGGAGGTCGAACGCATCGGCTCGGAATACAGCTTGTTTCTGCTCGAGCATCACGCCCGCCGTCCGCTCAAGTTCATGCCGGAAACCATTCTCGAAGACCTCGCCTGTTCGCAGGTCTCGATTTTCGCCGCGCAAACCCAGCCTGGCGAGCTCGGGTCACGCACGCAAATGACGGCCGTCGTTAACAATCACAGGATCCGTCACGGGCACATGGTGAACATAAACCGCGAGATCATGCTCGAAGGAATGCGCGCCGATTTCGTGAAAGTGGACGAACTGAGCCAGCGCCTGGTCGAGCGCGCACGCGAGACCGAGCGCATCAGGTGCAAAACGCCGCACGGCACGGAATTCGAAGCCGAACTCTCGCCGCGGCTGAAATGGTTGAAGACGAGCGGCATCATTACAAAAGAAAAATGGGGCAATCTTCCCGGCGGCGAAATTTTTACCTCACCGATGAACACCAACGGCGTGTTCGTCGTTGACGGCGTGGTGGGCGATTATCTTTGCGAACGCTACGGCGATCTGGAGGATAACCCGCTGACGATTGAAGTGGAGAACAATCGCATTGTCGATCTTCGCTCGGAGAACAAAGATTTGCGCGATGAGTTTCGCGCTTACACGAGCACGGATGAAAACAGCAATCGCGTCGGTGAATTCGCCATTGGCACCAACACCGCCTGCACGCACGTCATCGGCAACATTTTACAGGATGAAAAAATTCCCGGCGTTCACATCGCCTTCGGTCATCCCTACGCCGAGCACACCGGCGCGAATTGGGTTTCCAAAACGCACATCGACTGCGTGGGCCGCGACTTCGACATCTGGTTCGATGGCGAGCAGGTGATGGAACGCGGCAAGTTTTTGGTGTGATTTTGCCGGAGCCGCGTCGCGCCTGCTGGCATCGATGTGTTTGCGCCAAATGTCGAAGCACGAATGACGAATGACGAAGGAAGCCCGAATTTACGAATGCCGAAAATCTCTCCTCACTCTTCTTTCGTGCCTCGGATTTCGTCATTCTTTCGTCATTAGACATTCGTCATTCCGACAGCACCACATTCGCCATGCATCCCGAACTTCGCGCGCGATTCAACGCTGACTTCACGCCGGCAAAATACGCGGCGCTGTTGCATTGCGTGAATGAGACGGAAAAGTGGCCGGCCGATTTTCGGATCTCGGAGACGCCGATTTTCTTGACGCGAGAGTTCACGAACGAAGCCGTCTACGCCGCGAACAAAATCGCGGCGCAAACGCAAGCGGCGGAGTTCGCGAAGCATGCCGCCTCAGCGATTCCGGCAGGGTTGGAAGTGCCGAATGAATCCGCGCATCCAAATTTTCTCGTAGTTGACTTCGGAATTTGCAGCCAAGGAGATCGCCTCGTGCCGCGTTTGATTGAGCTGCAAGCCTTTCCCAGCCTCTTTGGATTTCAATTCCTGCTGCTCGGATGCATGCGCAAAGCGTATCCGGCTATTCCGAGGAACTGGACCTCATCGTTCGGCGGAATCAAAGACGAAGCCTACATCGGCATCTTGCGCCAGACGATTCTCGGTGATTCAAATCCGGAAAACGTGATTCTGCTCGAGATCGAGCCGGAGAAACAAAAAACGCGGATCGATTTCGCCTGCACCGAAACACTGCTCGGTATCCGCTCGGTTTGCCTGACGAAAATCAAGAAACGTGGACGGCAATTATTTTATCAGCGCGATGGACGTGAAGTGCGGATCGAGCGGATTTACAATCGCGTGATCTTCGATGAGTTGCTAAGGCGACCGGAGTTGGGCATCGGTTTCGGTTTTCAAGACGATCTCGACGTGACGTGGGTCGGCCATCCGAATTGGTATTTTCGGATCAGTAAACATTCGCTGCCATTTTTGAAAACGGAGCACACGTCCCCGGCATTTTTCGCGGATAAATTTCCGGTCGAAGAGAAGATCGAGAATTATGTTTTGAAGCCGCTCTATTCATTCGCCGGCCTCGGAGTGGACATGGAGCCGAGCCGTGAAAAACTCTCGCAGCTCAAAAATCCGCACGAATGGATTCTGCAGAGGAAAGTGGAATACGCCGCCTTCGTTCCAACAACTGACGGTCCGTATTCAAAAGCGGAAATCCGAATGATGTTTATCTGGCCGGAAGATGGTGAGCCAGTGCTCGTGAATAATCTTGTCCGCATGAGCCAGGGAAAAATGATGGGCGTCGATTTCAACAAAGACAAAACCTGGGTCGGATCCAGCATCGCGCTGCACGAGCAGTAACCGCCAATTATGCAGATGACGTGGATTATTCTGTAGGGGACGCTGTTAGCGTCCCGTAGGGGGAACCGAACAGCGTTCCCTAGAGTTGATCTCGACGCGCGATGATCTCGCGTGCTTCCGCCGACGTGCGTACCGGCCCGATCTCGAAGTCCATCAAGTCGCTCCAGTTTTCAATCCAGCGATCGAATAGAGCGACAGTCTCGGTTTGCATCAATTGGTAACAAATTTTGAAGTCGTGATCGATCCAACTGGAGATGTACTCCAAGCCTTCGGGCATCAT
>DATMPQ010000244.1:0-5850 GCA_035567015.1 Chthoniobacterales bacterium
ATAAGGAAACTGACGCCGACTGTAAATCCATATCGAGGCGGAATTCTTTTTCACCTCGACCAGGCGACTAAGCACGAATTCAGCACACCCCTGCTTCCGCCGATTTTAAGGTGCCTTCCCGCCTTGGGCCAGCAAAGATTCAACTGGAACGCCCAGCCATTTCGCCGCTGCTTCGCGTTCTTCGAACATCTCGACATTCAATGGCGAGTGATCGGTCATGAGGGCGTGGATTCTAACGATATGGGAAGCTTCCGGTTGCGTAACATAAAACGCGGACTTTATCGGTTCGCGCCCGGCATAGGAAAGGCGGCGGTAAAGCGCGACATGAAAAATATATTGGAAGCTGAGGTGAAAAGACTCGACGAACGAGAGATCAGCAAAGCGATTGAATGGCTTAGCGGCCCTGGTTTCTCTTCGAAGCAGATCTACCAGAAGTTTGTTTACTTCAGCTTCGTCAAGAATGCGGCGTGGCCGCCAGACAAAGAGACGGGCTTCTTCGAGATACTCGACGTCAGCAGGTGGTTTCATGGCGGCGAGGGTGGGTTGCTTTACTGCATTCCTCTCTCTTCAAACCAGCGCGCCCGGCCGCGAAACCGGGCAGGTCACGCCAACGCGGAATCATGAAAACTAGTATTCGAACAAACTGCGATGCGCATATTGGACCTTAGTCCCATCCTCGCGGCCCCCAATGACTATTAGCTTTGGCTTCGACGGTGGCTGGCGAATTGAAAGTATTTCCCGTCACCATGTTTCTACCTGAATCCGTATGTCTGCCGAGGATAAGAAAGAAATCGAGTTGGAGCTGGCACATGTCCTCTTCATCGACATTGTTGGCTACTCGAAGCGTTTGATTAACGAGCGCTGCACCCTCCCGTCGACGACATCGCTGCGTGGGAAAGACAAGCTTACCAGGCGATCCTGGAGCGCCGTCCTGCACAAATCATCCCTCGGCTGAGGGAAGTGCTTGCCAAGCCTGATCCAGCATTGGGTTATCGCAATGGCGAACTGCGTTTTTGGTTGGGCTGGGCGCAAGAAGTCGCCGGGGACCATGCCGCCGCTCAGGAAACTTGGCGACAGGCGCGGAGCGAACTGGAACCTTTGCTCAAAGAAGAGCCGGAAAATTATAGGCTCATTGGAAATCTTGCGCTGATCAATATGGCCCTCGGTAACAAGGCCGCCGCGTTGGCTCTGTCGGGACGGGCATGGCCGCGATCCCGATCGAGAGAGACGCGTTCGCTGGTCCCGGTCCGATCGAGATCCTCGCCCGGGTGGCGGCGCGCATAGGGGAATCTGATCGCGCCATTGCCGCTTTACAGAAGCTACTCTCAATGCAGTACGACAGCGCGCCCGCTCCTAACCTGCCGCTCACTCCCGCGCTCCTTCGGCTCGATCCGATGTTCGATCCACTCCGGAATGATCCGCGCTTCCAAAAACTCGTCACTTCGTTCACGCCGAAAACGAGATAGAATCCCGACGCGCAAAATGTCTGCTGAGGTTAAGAAAGAAATCGAGTTAGAGCTGGCATCTATTGCCCGACGACGGGGAAATTCCGTACGCGCGAGCCACCGTTCACGCTCGTGCCGGCCAAATCGACGAGGCGAGAGAGGCAGCTACTCGCGCGCAAGCGCTCGGCTATCTCACAAGGTCACGGCTCGCGCAAGCTGGAACTCCATCTTGCTTCCGGGTTGAACGACGGTTGTGCCGACGGTGACTCCATGGCGCGCCTGTAGTTGCGTCGTCGACGCCCCCATAGGCTCAACGCTATTCGTTCTTACTGCGATCTTGTGTCCGTTCACCGAGATGGATGTAAGTTCCACGCTGAATGGCTCGTCTCTCCCGGACCTGGCACGAGATGACTTAACGCGCCCGAGCACTTTTGACCCGGCTCTGACGAGAACGTTCCCATTGACGACGACGTTCCGTTCGAGCGTCGCTTCGAAGGCTCTACCCTCTGTGTCCTTTGATGTAATCATACTGACCGTCCGTATGGCAAGCGTTGTTCCTGCCGGGATTGTAGCCGCGTTTAACGATGGAGCTGCGAAGCAAGCACAGGTGAGAATGATAACTGCGATGTATCTAGTTTGTATCATAATAGTTTGAAGAGTTGATTGTTTGGTTATGCAGGGAAAGTTTATCTAAGAAATGATCTTTGTCACCACAAAGAGAATACAAAGGCATTGAAATCTAGGCTTCAAGGCAAAAATGCGCCTATTTGGCTTGCACTGTCTGTTTCTCATCGCGTTCAATCGGTTTCACACAGCGAAATCCGAGATGATTCGTGCCCGTATTAACTTCGCCTTTGCCGCGAGTGCCGACGATGTAACGCGAACAGTATTGCGCGTTGCAAAGAAATGAGCCGCCGCGATGGACGCGCTTCTTCTCGTTGGGCTCGGAAGGATCAAATGACGAATCGGGACCTTTCGGATTCCTGGTAACATCACCGGCTTTCGCCAACATTTCGTAATAATCAGGCCGATACCAATCGCTGCACCATTCCCAGACGTTACCGGTCATATCGTAAAGGCCGTAACCGTTCGCAGGAAATTTCGCCACTGGCGCGATCCCGGCATAGCCATCTTCGCCGGTATCTTTGACGGGGAATTTTCCCTGCCAGGTGTTTGCCATCCATCTTCCCTTCGGACGAAATTCATTGCCCCAGACAAATGTCTTTCCTTCCAGACCGCCCCGCGCGGCGAACTCAAACTCCGCTTCAGTCGGCAGACGTTTGCCCGCCCATTTCGCGTACGCTTCCGCGTCCCGATATGCGATCTGCACGACCGGATATTTTTCCTTTCCCTTGATATTGCTTTCCGGCCCAAGCGGATGCCGCCAGTTCGCACCCTTCACGTAAGTCCACCACTGCAAATGATCATTGAGGGGAACTTCATGATCGGTCGGCGCAAAGACAACCGAGCCAGCAACCAGATTTTCCGGCGGCGCACTTGGAAATTCTTCCTTCGTCGGCGTGCGTTCCGCGATCGTTACATAACCGGTTGCACTAACAAATTTCTCGAACTGCTCATTCGTTACGGCGGTTGTATCCATCCAGAAACCATCCACGAAAACGCGGTGGATGGGCTCGGCGTCATTCGAAGCCATCGGCATCTCGCAACTGCCGCCGCCATTCGTCGCAGCACCCATCGAGAACTCACCGCCCGGAATCCAAACCATTCCTGGTGGCGCAGGCCCTTGGCTGATTTGTTTAGCAGATGCGATCGCGGTGGCGAATAGGGCGAGCGTAAACCACCTCGAAACCTCACCGAAGCGCAGCCCTGTCATGGCGGTCCGCAACTGACCATGTCCGTAACCCAATGACGGCGAGATCCCCAATCGCATATGCAAGCCGTCAAGGACCAGGCTACTCTTCAATCGCTGCTGCTACCGCTTCTGCATCTTCCACCGCTTTCTTATCAGCGGCGCTGAGATTAGAAGGCTTGGTATCGATCGTTACGCTGATGATTTTGCCGGTGAACTTGTTCTCTCCAGGCTTGTAGTCGTTGGATACCATGGTTTCGTTGTCCACTCCTACATCGACACCTTCATCTCCAGAGAACACGTACGGGTGCGTTTTGGGAATGTGCCCTTCCGCCACTTTTTCTCCGTCCACATAGAGCGCACACCTACCACCTGAGCCAGGCTTTGGCGCATCAATAATGAACTCATACTTGATCTCGTGCTTGCCCGGCGACAGAGCCGTCGGGCCACCGATATTTGTCCTTTCGAGTCCAAGGAAGTTGTACTCATGGTGGACCTTTCCTTCTTTCATATACAGCACCCATCCGCCGAAGGCACCCGCTTGTGCAATGATCACGCCACTTGTGTTGGCGTCTTTGAATTCAACTGGCGCAGTAATGGTATAGGAGCGGTTCTTTACGTTAATGAATGCGTTTTCTAATATACCAGTCATGCCCGGATAGACGGTTAGTGAGGTGCGATCGCCCATCAGGTCGGGTCTCCCCGCGATCGCGGCGTTAAAGCGCTCCACCCTGCGGTCATCGATGGGCAGCACATGATTCTTGATCGCTTCCTTCGTGAAAAGACCCTGAAGTTCTTTCAGTTTCGCCGGATTCTTGGATGCCAGATCATTGGCTTCGCTGAAGTCTTCAGCCACGTGATAGAGCTCCCATACGTCTTTTGAGAGAGGCGGGACCGCCACCAACACCCAAGGAATGGAATGGCGGGTACAGGCCACCCAGCCGTCATGATAGATCCCGCGATTTCCAAACATCTCGAAGTACTGAGTAATATGCGTCTCCTTAACCTTGGGATTGTCAAACGTGTAAAGCATCGATGTTCCATCGAAAGGCCTTTGCACCGTACCGTTGACGCTCTTCGGAAAGGGTAAGCCAGCTGCTTCCAGAACAGTCGGCGCAATATCCGTCACGTGAGTGAACTGGGAGCGGACTTCTCCCTTGGCTTTGATGCGCGCTGGCCAATGGATCACGACACCATTTGTGGTACCGCCATAATGGGACGCGATCTGCTTGGTCCACTGGAATGGCGTATCGCCAGCCCATGCCCAGCCGATCGCATAATGTGGGAACGTCGTCGGGTCTCCCCAGTTATCCAGATGAGGCATGTTAATGTCGGCAGTGCTGGTGATCCCGTTGAACACCATTACCTCATTGTAGGTCCCTTCCGGTCCGCCTTCCGCGCTCGCTCCGTTATCACCCGCGATGTAGATAAACAACGTGTTATCGAGGACGGACATTTCCTGTAAGGCATCGACTAACCGGCCTATTTGTTCATCGGTATGCTCGGCGAATCCGGCGAAAGTCTCCATCTGCCGCGCCTCCAGTTTTTTCTGATCCGGCGTTTGGGAATCCCACGAGGGAATTTCCTTGGGCCGCTTGGTTAGCTCCGCCGTGGCGGGGATAACGCCCATTTGCTTTTGACGCGCGAACGTCTCTGCGTTTAAGGCATCCCAACCCTGATCGAACTTGCCCTTGTATCGATCGATGTATGCTTTCGGCACATGGTGCGGAGCGTGCAGTGCGCCGGTGGCAAAGTAGACAAAGAAAGGCTTATCGGGAGTTAACGAGTGCTGTGCCTGCATCCAGCCTATCGCCTGGTCGGTCATATCGACAGTGAAGTGATAATCGGGAGTGTGCGGCGGTTCCACCCGGATGGTTCCATCGAAAATGGCCGGCGCCCATTGATTGGTCTCGCCACCGATGAAACCATAGAATTTATCGAAGCCGGAATGGGTCGGCCAACGATCGAACGGTCCGGAGACCGACACCTCCCACGGCGGCGTTTCGTGATACTTGCCGAATGCCGCGGTGCTATATCCATTTAAACGCAGCATCTCTGCCAATGGCGCCACGCTCTGCGGGCGGATGCTGGTATTGCCGGGAAATGCGGTGGCGAGTTCCATGATCGCGCCCGCATTGTTTACGTGGTGATTACGGCCCGTCAGCAGCGCTGTCCGAGTTGGCGAACAGAGCGCAGTGGTATGAAAGCCGTTGTAGCGCAGGCCAGCTGCCGCGAGTTTGTCGAATGTCGGCATTTTGCACGGACCGCCGAATGCGCTTGGTTGTCCGAAGCCGATATCATCCAGTAAAACTACGACCACGTTTGGCGCTCCTTTTGGCGCTTTCACCTCAAATCGTGGCGGCGCCTTCGCGTTGCGCGCGTCCAGCTCCGTGATAGTTGGCGGCTTAGGCTCGGGAACAGGAAGGACAGTCCGATTAATCTGTTGCGCCGCCAACGGTAGCTGCAGCAGGCTCAACATACTGGCAAGCACAAATACCACTGGCGAGTTCTTCTTCGGCATTTCTGATTTCATGATGGTTGGTTGCTTGGTGTTGGAAGGAGTTCCTGCAAGTTTCTCTCTCTTAAAAATTCACA
>DATMPQ010000245.1:0-19482 GCA_035567015.1 Chthoniobacterales bacterium
TGCGGGAGTTAAATCGGCCTTTGTTCAAGGCCATCGCGTGACCGACGCGGCGACGGCAAAAATTGTCGATCAAGTGCTTTCGCGCGAGATCAATCCGGAAATCGTGAAGGCGATCGAGGATTTTGGCGGGAAAGCACGCGGCTTTCCCGGCTCAGATATTTTTCGTTGCCGAAAATTGTCTCAGAAAGATGAAGACGGTGAGGAGGTCGATCTTGGATTCGTCGGCGAAGTTGTCGATCTCGATGTTGAGCCGCTGCGAGAATGCATTCGGAGGAGCGTGACGCCCGTCATCAGTCCCACCGCACGCGGGCAGGACGGAGAGCTTTACAATTGCAACGCTGACATCGCCGCGGCCAGGACGGCCGTTGCGCTCGAGGCGCGCCGGCTCGTCTTTATGAGTGATGTTCCCGGTTTACTGCGCGATCCAAAAGACGATGGCACGTTAATGAGTCACCTATCCGCTGCCGAAGTCCCCGAGCTGAAAAATTCGGCTGTCATCGCTCACGGAATGATTCCAAAAGTGGACAGTGCGGTAGCGGCGATCGAGAGCGGCGTGGAAAAAGTGCAATTTGTCGATGGAAGAATTCCGCACTCGGTCTTGCTCGAAATTTTCACGGATGCGGGAGTGGGCACGGAGGTGGTTTTGTGAAAGCCGGAGAAAACGTCCAACCCCGAAAAACTCTCGGGGCAGGCTGTTCAACGCTCAACGCTCAACATCGAACTCAGAACTCTGTGCGCGATAGATTCGAGAAATTCGTGGTGCCTTCGTATGCGCGGTTCGATCTCGTGCTGGAGCGAGGCGAGGGGAGCTATGTCTGGGATATCGATGGAAGTCGCTATCTCGATCTTGCTGGCGGCATCGCGGTTTGTTCGTTAGGCCAGGCCCATCCCGAGATCACGAAAGCTTTAACCGAGCAATCGCGAAAACTCATTCACGTTTCGAATCTTTATTATAATGACCTACAGGGGCAGCTGGCAAAGCGCATTGTCGATCTCATCGCGCCAGGTCGCGTTTTTTTCTGCAACAGCGGCGCGGAAGCGAACGAAGGCTTGTTCAAGCTTGTTCGCAAATTCGGCCATGATGATGGCCGCTTCGAAATGATCACGACTCTCGATTCATTTCACGGTCGAACGCTGGCAGGAATCGCGGCGACCGGTCAGGAGAAAGTGAAGAAGGGCTTTGAGCCGCCGGTCGCAGGGTTCAAACACGTTCCGTTCAATGATCTGGAAGCGATGCGGTGTGCGATCACGCCGCAGACCGCTGCCATTTTGATCGAACCGATCCAAGGCGAAAGCGGAATCACAATTGCGACGGCGGAATATTTGCTCGGACTCCGCAGACTTTGCGACGAACACAATTTGCTTTTGCTCTTCGATGAAGTGCAGGCCGGACATTTTCGCACCGGAAGATTTCAAAGCTGGCAGCGCATTTTGGAAAATCGGCCTGCCGATTTCCTACCGGATGGCGTCTCGATGGCGAAATCGTTAGGCGGTGGGTTTCCTATGGGCGCGTTCTGGGTGCGCGAGAAATACGCGCAAGTTCTTTCGCCCGGAACTCACGCGAGCACGTTTGGCGGTACCCCGCTCGCTTGCGCGGTCGCGTTAAAAATTCTTGATGTGATCGAGCGCGAACGATTGGACGGAAATGCGCGGGTTATCGGCGAATTCCTTTTAGATGAATTGCGACGCTTAAAGAAGGAATATCCTCAAATCCTGCGTGACGTTCGCGGCTTCGGATTGATGATTGGTATTGAATTCGATCCGGAGCTCCCTGCGTTTGCGCACCAGGAAAAATCTCCCGCGATTCAAGTAGTGAATCGGTTGCACGCCGCCGGTGTTCTCACTGTTCCTGCCGCGAATTCCGTCGTTCGCTTGCTGCCGGCGTTGAATCTAAGGCAAAGCGAGACGGAAGAGGGATTGCGCGCGATTGAGGAAGTCGTTGAAGAGTTGAACGGTTGAAGCGTTGAAGTGAGGGACTTGGTGAGGCACGCGATGCGAGATTCGAAATTCGTGAATCGAGATTCGATTTAACGATGTAACGATTTACGATCTAACGATCCCAATGAAACATCTGCTGAGTATCGAAGAGCTCACGCGTGGGGAAATCGAGACGGTTTTGCGTCGCACGGCCGAGTTCAAGAGCAATCGGGGAAAGATTTCGACTAGGCCGCTGGCGGGACAAACCTGGGCGCTGATTTTTTCGAAGCCATCCACGCGGACACGGGTTTCATTCGAAGTGGGAATCCGCGAGCTAGGCGGCGAATCGATTTACATGAACGCCGCGGACGCGCAGCTCGGGCGAGGTGAATTAATCAAGGACACGGCGCGGGTGCTGGCGCGGATGATTCATGGCGCGATCATTCGGACGTTTGCTCAGCGCGACATCGAGGAGTTCGCAGAATTTTCCGGCGTGCCGACGGTGAACGCGCTGACGGACGGCGAACACCCGTGTCAAATCCTGGGCGACATTTTTACGGTCATGGAAAAGCGTGGCCAGATCGACAATCGCATTGTCACGTTTGTCGGCGACGGAATTTCAAACACGGCGCGGTCGTGGTTATTCGCGGCGGGGAAACTTGATTTTGAATTGCGGATCGCGTCGCCGAAGCGGTACCAGCCAAAGCCGAAGCTGCTGAAGCGGGCGGGCGGTCGCGTCGTTTGCACGGAAGATTTACAATCGGCCGCGCGCGACGCCGATGTTCTTTACACCGACATCTGGGTTTCGATGGGGAAAGAAGCGGAGGAGGCGCGGCGCGAAGCGGAACTGGGGCCGTACTGGATCAATGAGTCAGTCGTGAAATTGGCGAAACCGGACGCGCTTGTCATGCATTGCTTGCCCGCTCATCGCGGACAGGAGATTGCCGAGCAGACTTTCGAAGCGCACGCCCAGACCATTTTCGATCAGGCCGAAAATCGGTTGCACGTTCAGAAGGCGATTCTGGCCGAGCTGGCGCGATGAACCTCCCGTCTGTTAGATCGACATCTCGAAGTAGATCGACGTAAGCGCGGGTAGGTCTACAATCGGAACTCCGGCGCCGGTCGCTTCGGACGCGGTTGTCTCGACAGAAATCGCTTGGTCAATCGCGAGCCGGTCCGTCAGGTGAATTCTACTTTTGGGCACGACTCTATTAAGACCAATCGATTGAGCGGCCGAACCAGGAAGAACGATCCGCACGTTCTTTAATGATTCCCAAGGATTGAGATTCACGACAATGAGAAATGTCTGACTCGATTCCAAATCGTGACGTAGAAAACTGTATAGCCAACGGCCGCTCGGCTGCTCGTTTGGCAAACGCCCGTAGTTTGGATTATCGCGATTCGCTCCGTTTAACGGAATACAGATGCCATCGAGGAATGCCGGTTCACCGATCAGATTAATCAGCCGGCTGTAAAACGATCGCAGCTCTCTTTGCTCCGGCGAGAGACGCTCGCCATCATATCGGTGCCCATTGACCCATTTTACCAGTTCGGGCATCGACCAGTAATCGAAGATCGACGTCCGCGCATCGTCGCTCCCGAACCCTTCCACGCCTTCGCCCGGTTCGCCCACCTCCTGACCATTGTAAAGCATGATTTGTCCGCGCGACAAACCGTACAAAATCGCGCAGATCGCCGGGCCCGCTCGCTTACCGACTCCAGCCCATTGCGATTTCGCAGCCAGGCGCACTTCATCGTGGTTCTCAGCGTAACGAATTGAGTTTTCGAAAATGAAATCGTCTGGCCGGGCATCATCGATATCGTTTGCCCAGCCGGGCCCTTCGTAGATTTTTTTCAGCGCACGATAAGTCTGGTCGTCGTAAACGGCGTTAAATCCGGCGTTCAACAGATCGAACATGACGTTGGATCTGCCGCCATGAAGTTTTGAGATGATTGGATCAACTCCAGGCACTTTCGCGGGATCATTATCGTAAGCTTCGCCGACGAAGACAACATCGGCTTGCCGCGCGCGCGCCTGCGCGATCGCCCAATTCCAAAACTCGGGCGGCACCATGTGCGCCATGTCGCAGCGAAAACCGTCCACGCCCATCGCCTGCCAGTATTCGAGAACGCGATCCATTTTCTTCCACGTGTCAGGAATCGGTTTGTCCGGCGTGAGCGAGTTCGGATATTCACGAACGTTTTTAGAGGAACCGGTAAAATCGAATCCGTAATTGAGCTTGGCGGTCTCGTACCAGTCGGTGATTGCCGGTGTCCAACTGACGATGTTGTTTCCTGTGGCGCGGCCAAAAGTCATCTCGCCAGCGAACAGCCCATCGCATTTTTGTAGCGGCGATCTGTGACCGTCGGTTGCATTCTCGGAGGAAGTGCGGCGCTCATCCAGCGCCGCGACAGCTTTACAGGTCGGACTGACCGGCTGGCCGTCTCCGCAAGTCGGCAGACGCAACGGCGGCCCGTTGCCATCGGGTTTGAGATAGAAAAAATTATTTTGCGACGAAAAAAAAATCGACCTGTCGTCACCCACGCCTTTGCCTTTTTCGCCGAAGTTCAGTTCCGGTCTCACGTCCGAGTCGTAGCTACGCGCGACGTGGTTCGGGACAAAGTCGATCAGCGCTTTCATTTCGTGTTTGTGAATTCGCTTGAGAAGCGATTTGAATTCATCGAGACGTTTCTCCGGGTTCGCCGCGTAATCGGGGCAGACGTCGAAGTAATCTTTGATTGCGTACGGACTGCCGGCGATGCCTTTGAGAAGATCGGGATCGTCGGCTGGCTGGCCGATTGATGAGTAATCGGTTCCGCTGGCCTGTTGCAAGACGCCCATGAGCCAAATGTGGGTGAACCCCATTTTGCGCAGCGACTTGAGCGCGGCGTCATTGATGTCGTTAAACTTACCGACGCCATTTCGCGCGAGCGTGCCGTTAGGTGTTCGCGTCTCATTGGTATTGCCGAAGAGCCTGACGAATAACTGATAGATGCGCAGGGACGATCGATCGGCGTTGAGCCTGCTGCGTCGGACTGACAATTCCGCTGCGGTCGAATCAAGATTCACCTCGCAGTAATTGGGAATGTATTTGTCGCCCCAGCCAGCGGCAGCGCATCTGTCGGAGCATCCGTAGAGGCGGCCCCAGGCGTCATTTTCCGTGAGGTCCTTCGCATAGAGGAGAAGGTCCAGGCTTTTCGAGGCGCTGAGCGCTGCGCGCTGAAGATTAAAGGTCAGGGCGCCGTTGTGAAATTTGGCGAGACAGCCGCTTGCGGCCGTGCGCTCGCTCCATTTCCAATTTTCCCATTTGCGCTGATAACAATCCAAGTTTCCGCCTTTAACCACGGCGACGAGCAGAAGATCGCTTTTGAAAGGAAGAAATACGGTCGAACCTTCGTTGTTGCGATCAAATGGGAGCACGGCGGAGCCGATTTCGCGATGCGTTCCAAGCGTGAGGTAAACACTTTTTCCCTCACGCAGGTACGGCGCGCGATAAGTAATAATGAGCGCCGTCTCCGTAAGGGACAGCTCAATGACCGCGTCATCCGCGCCGTGAATGGTTTGTTTGCGCAATGTGGCTGGGCAGGATAATTGTCCGATTTTGCAGCGGTCAAGCGGCGAATCTTCGGCGTTCGAGCGATTCTGCAGCCGCGCTGCAAGAGCATTGCAGGGACGTTGCGTTCGTGTTGATAATTCCTTGTATCGGATCTTAACAGTTTTGGCGCTTTTGTCGGTTAACGAGAAAATTTTTGCGGGAGAGGTCGGCAGCGCTGAACCGCACAGAGGCGAGCCATGTAAGACACAACTGACTTTGAATCAGATGGCCCTGCTTGGGGCGGTGCCGATTTTCCACCACTTTTCCTGTGTTGCAGCCCCACCAGACTTAGGATTGCGAAATCATCGATTTCAAGACATCGCTCGCCGTTTCAATTCATAACCGCCTTTACGAGGCAAAATGGCATTTTCCGGAACGTGGGATCAATGGCGCGAATGGCGAGCAGCAAGGCAGTCATCTAGCACACGGACACGCCAGACTTTGTCCCATTCAATCCGTCAATTGCGGTGATTCGCGTCGCCTTCGAGGCGCTAGAAACCGTCTGCTCTTAACGCTCAGGAAATTTCGAGTTTGCCCGCAACGAACTGGCGAATCGCAAAATGCGAAGTTATTTTGTTCGGTTGGTTATCCAATGAATTGTCATCACTGAGATTGTGCGTCGTAGTGAATAAGGCGCTACCGCGCCAATGGCCGAAGCTCTTCGAGGTGTTGTCGTAGATAAGCAAGCAGGCGCCTTCTGCGTTCCGCGCCACGTGATGCTGCGTGCAGACCATTGTTGACCGGCGGCAGCAATTCGCTGTCGATATCCTCGACCCGCTCGTAGATCGCGTGCCAGCGCTTCTTCACTGTCCAATAAGAAATCAGCAACGACGCCGCTAACTCCTCACATGTTTCTCCCATCAACGCCCGACCCAAAAGCATCTGCTCGGAGCGATTGAAGTGAAACCGCGGCGGAGTATAAACAAAAAAACTCGCAAGATGGCTGCCGGGATTCGCGAAGGCCTCCTCTTTCGTCAATCCCACAAGCCACGGCCGTTGCGAAGCTTCCGGAATCGGCACATTATGCTTCTGAAAATAAGCGGAATAGTCGCCCCTCAGACGAGCGCCGGCACTTATCATCCACTGCAACGCTTCTCCGCCAATCAGGTCAGCGAGAAATTCTTTCAGGCGATAGCCTCTATGCGCGAGATGAAATGCCTCGCTCTGTTTTTCGCGCACCGCCAGCATTTGGTCACGCGACAGTCCATCGTGCCCCCCGCCTTCGAAGCACATCAACAGATTTAATCCGTTGCGAGCGTTGGCCTGGGCAACCTGCTCGCGATTCAAGACCGGCAATTCATGCGAGAGATAATGCCGCGCTATGTGTAGACCCAGACAGGGGGAAACCGTCGACTGCGCTTCGCGGCAGAATTCGTCAGTAACAAAAACGGTTGCGCTGAAAGAGGCAATTCGCGAGCCGAGCGGCTTGGCTCGGTCTTCGACGAGAAAAAGCTGCATTCTCCCATTGGAAAGCAAGGTGCGCCACATTTCCGGTAAAACGCGCGAACACGGTTCGACGTCGGGAAACCAGACTGACCCATATAGCGCGTAACAATGCGCAAGATCCTCTGCGCGGCCTTCTCGCGCCATGAGATTGAGCGCGCCCGGCGTTTCCCGTCGCAGATCGCGCGCGACGCCCTCCAAAATGCTCACTGCTTTCACCGCATCACTCGGTGTCTGAAAACTTTTCTTCGAATGCAAGCAAATTTACACTTTTAGGGGTCTAGCGTCATCAGCCGTTCACGCTCAAGAAGGGAGTTGCCCGAGATAGGCTGAATGGATGACGAGCTTCGGGCAGTCAATCACTACAAAAGGAGCATCAAAATGGACTCAACGACCACAGCGCCAGCCGCGCCGCCGACACCGCTTACCGCTCACCTAACCTCCGCATCGGATTCTGGCGAATCCTACACCCCGCCAACGGGAATTCATCTCGGAAGAGAGCAAGTCAAATGGAACGAGGACGTGTGGGAGCGAATCGACCGCGCGGTTCACGATGAGAGCCAACGCACGCGCGTGGCCGCGAAATTCCTGCCCCAGTATCGGGTCGATCCGCACACAACCACCGTACCGGCCGACACAGTGCTGGGCCTTCCCACATCGTCGGTTACGACTACCCCGTTACCGATGAACATCGACGAAGGGAGTTTTATTAGGCTCGTTGAAATATGGGTGGAGTTTTCTCTGACTGCCGCGCAAGTGCAAAAGGAAAGCGAGCTTCTGGCAGGCCAACCCGGAAAAAATGGACAGCAGGGCGATCACGCTGCGCATCCCGCCAGCACGGCCGTCACTCTGGCACGTCGCGCCACCAACACTCTGGGTCTGGCCCAGGATACGGTTATTTTTCAAGGATTGAATGCGTTTTATCCCCTTGGGAAAAATTTTCCACTGCTGGGCTCCAACCTTTTTTCCAACGGGACCGTCCAAAGCCGCGCCGGAAACCCACCACAACTATCGTTGCTCCCGCTAGATGGCGGTCTCTTATGTCTAGGAGGGACGAATAACATCGACGCCTCCAGCTCTCAAGTTCTGAAAGTTAATCAGATTACTCCGCCGGCTCCTCCGGCGCCTCAGGTCGTCGCGTATTCCACAAATACGGTCGCCCAGATAGATGCAGCGGTCGCTTATCTTGCCAGTACTGGTTATGCTGGACCCTATGTTACCGTCCTTCATTTTTATCCTTATGCCGATTCAATGGCCCCTATAGCCAATACTCTCATCCTTCCCGCTGACCGCATCAAACCCTTAATGGAGGCAGGCTATTTTTCTAGTAGCACGATAGGAGGCCTTCCCAATCAAAACCCCCCTAATCCACCTCAATTAACCGGGTCTACGCCCCCCCAAGCATACGGGCTGGTAATCTCTTTGGGAGGGAACACGGTGGACCTCGTCAATGGTCTGGATCCTGTCACGGCCTTTTCGCTGGTAGATTCGACCGGCAACTTTACATTTAGAGTGTTGACACGCTTCGCTCTGAGACTGAAGGACTCTGGGTCGGTTATCAGACTGGAATTCCAGTAGAGCCGAATTGATTGAATAAGAGGAAGGGCTCATGCGACTGAGTCAAGGAGGCGTGTCGGTATGGTACGGCACGCCTGACGCTCCCGCCCCTTCGGGGGTGATTGCGGCTGGCGCCGATACATCCGTCAGAATCGGGCTGCAGCCGCCCGATCCGGCTGCCAACATCACGGTGCTCTACCGGATCAATCACGGCGCGCCGCATATCATTGCGGCCCAGCCGACGCATCAAGACTCTTCCGGCAAGCAATATTTTCGGGCGCAGCTCGCAGGCTTCAAGGACGGCGATAAGGTGGAGTATGTCGCGATCTACCGATCGGGTAGACGCCAAATTCCGTCGAATCAGGAAGCTGAAAGCCATGTTGTGACCTTCACCTTGGGAGTGGCGGCCGGATCGAGTGCTGCGAACACCCACGCGCAGTCTGACGCAACCAGCCACGCCGCAAACGGGCATCATGGCCCGGAAGCAGCGGCAACGGGATCGCAGGCCACAACCAGCCACGCCGCAACCGAGCATCATGGCCCGGAAGCGGCGGCAACCGCATCGCAGGCCACCAAACACCCCGCAACCGAGCATCATGGCCCGCAGGCTGATGATCTTAAGGAGGCGCTGCGTGCAGTACTGCGCGCCTCCGCCGTGCTGAAATCGGGCGCGCTCGAAAACTCATTCATTAAACTCTACTTCAGTCATAGTGGTGACGCGCAATCGTTCTGGCAAGAGCTGGGAAAGCACTCTGACCTGAAGCCGCACGTAGAGCAGCTACAGTTTGCATTGCAGATTGATCTACTGACCTCCGGGCATTTGCCTTTGATTGAGGCGTTGGTGAAGAAGCCGGGCGTAAAATCGATGCAAGATTTGGCTCGGTGGGACGATTCTGTCTGGCATGGTTTGATTGCAAAATCAGGCGTGCCGCATCAAATCCCGGGCTCGTCCCCCGAAGCCAAGGCGCGGTTCTATGCTGCGTCCATTCTAGCTACGTTGCAGGCGGCATTTCCAACGCTGACAGTGCAGCGCATCGCTGCGGCGAGCCATCACGTTGATCCTCTCGCAGCCAAGTTCATCGAAAACTCCCCCGATTTCGACATACGCACGACACGAGTGGATGTCTATGCGGACCATCACGCAGCGACAGCCTTCAAAGGGATTGCCGAAGCGAAGAGAACAGACGCACTCAAAGAGGTAAAACGCATTCAGCGGCTCTTTGCGGTAAGCACAAACTCGGAAGTATTCCGTGCGCTGCTCGGAACCAAGTTCGATTCCGCGCACGCAATCGCAGTTGTACCTCGAGCGACATTTGTGTCGCACTACGCGCACATCTTTGGTGGCGCCCCTCAAGCAACTGAGCTGCACGAACGCGCACAGTTCATTAATGCCAGGAACCTGCATCTGCGCATCAGCATCCAGGACGCAATTAAGACCCCGCCAACCCGCGGACTGGGCCACCACTCACATTCCGAGATGCTTCGGACCTATTCTCGACATCGGCCGAACGGCAGTCATCCAAGCCCTGAGCACAAGACGCCGCACCATCTCAATCTTAAGGAGGGCTCGCTGAAAGAAGATTTGGTTAAGCGATTCCCGAATTCCGATGAGCTCTTTGGATCGATTTCGCTCTGTAATTGCGAAGAGTGCGAGTCGGCAATCGGCCCATCGGCGTACCTGGTGGACGTATTTGACTTCCTTGCCTCGTCGAAGCCGAACGAGCATCACGTTACCCCCCTGGACGTCCTTATCGGCAATCATGAGAAACGGATTCCCGGACGCAGGCCGGATCTCGCGTTCCTCAACCTTACATGCGCCAACACAAATACAGCGATGCCCTATATCGACATCGTCAATGAGATACTTGAAAGCTATGTCGCATTAGGACTCAAGCCTGAGGGGTCAGCGGCACATGATACTACCGCTGAGTCGACTACGGCTGAACTCGATGCAAATCCCCAGTATGTCAACCAACGGGCGTACGAGATACTGGATCAGGCCTTCTACCCCTTTACGCTGCCATTTAACCGCCCCCTCCTGGTTGCCCGTTCGTATTTGAATCAGCTTGGCGCAAGCCGTTACGATATCCTGGATACATTCCAGAAGGATCAGTCCAGCCCGGAAGTCAAACGCATCCTGGCCGCCGAGTTTCTTGGGATAAGTCCGGAAGAGTTCCCGATTCTCACGGAACACCACGTCAATCCCAGCGAAAAGGTTCATCCTCGTCCCATTGCGGACTACTATGGCTATCATGGCGCTTCATCTAAACATGGTGAGGCTCACTCGCATCAAGGGCATTGGATCAGCGAATTGACGAATGCCGCCACGTTTCTTCAGCGCACAGGGTTAAGCTATTCTGACCTTCTTGCCCTCGTTTCCACGCGGTTTATCAGCCCGCAACAGCCGATTGGCGGGGCCAAAGAGCTGCTGCAGCGTATCCCCGTTAGCTACTCGTCACTCTCAGAGCTATTGAAGAGCAACCTTGCGCACCCGGTCGAGGCAATGGTTGCGATCGAGTTGGCGGGGATTACAGCCCCCGATCTCGCTGTCTTGAGCGGAGATAATTTTGAAAAGATTCGCAAAATGGTCGTCGTGGATGACGCCGGGGCATCGTGCGATCCAGGTTCGATGAAACTCATTCACTTTGATGGATCGGCAATAAGCGATCATGTGCTCGATAGGATGCACCGGTTTATCCGGCTCTATAGGAAGGTTGGATGGTCGATCGTGGACCTCGACCGGGCTATTCACGCGTTGGGCGCAACCAATATTACACCCGAACTTTTGATCCATCTCGCGCACATCAAGCATCTCCAGGCAGCCTATCACATTACAAACGTGCAGATATTGCTAGCTCTGTGGGCGCCAGTCGAAAGTCGAGGCCTCGACTCGCTGTACCGTGGTCTGTTCCTGAATAAGGCGACACATCGGCAAGACGCGGATCCGGCATTCGAGCAGGCGTTTCCAGACAGCGAGGTCTTAACGAACACCGAGGAGACGCTCGATAGGCATCTCCCAATTTTGCGAGGCGCGTTTCGAGTTACAGCGATCGACATGGATCTCATCCTCGATGATTGCGGCCTCGATCCCGCGACCGCCGTTCTCGACATCAATAACGTCTCCGCGCTCTATCGGCGTGCCGCCCTGGCAAAAGCATTGAAGCTTAAAGTGAAAGACTTTCTCACGCTAAGATCAGTTTCCGGCTGCGACCCGTTTGCTTCGCCGGAAAGAACCAGACATTTCGGGGAGCTTGCCGCGACGATAGCCGGTTCGGGTCTGACCGCACAACAGCTCAACTATGTTCTACGCCATATCGACGCTGTTGCGAGACACGGAGAACTGGAACCTCAGGACCCGACGATTCTCGGTGTGGCGAGCACGTTGCGCAACGGGATGACAGCGATCGTTCGCGACAACGTAAGCGCTCCCGATCCCACCGGTTCTGTCACCGCGCAGAAGCTTGCCACTCTGTACGAAAGTGACGTTGTCGACGGGTTGCTGGGAATAGTCAATGGCACAGTGAGCTACTCGGCCTCGCTCATTACTCACCCAGCCGGTTTCACTTTTCCGGCGCAATTCGCGAAGAAACTCACTTTCGATCCGATCGCGCAGCTTCTCACTTGCAATTCTCCGTTAACGTCCGCCGATCGATCCGCGCTTTTCGGTCTTGCCGCTGATCCGGCATACCATGCCGCCGTGGACTCCATCTATCAGCAGCCTCTCGACATGATAAAATCATCGATGAGCGCTTTCCTGGACACGGCGGACGCACAGAAGAAGCTGGTAACCGACACCGCATCGCTGGACTCAGACCTCAATCCGATTTTGCTCGACTCTCATGGAGCGGTCACTGCCGATCCCACTAAGGCGCAGACAACTGCCATCGCTGTGAAATTCGCCTACATATTGAACGGTCTTCTACCGTATTTGATAGTTACGCAAGGCGCCGCGCTGATAAAGAGCACGATTTCAAACTCCCTCAAGATTACGGATTTGATGGCTCAAATACTTGTCGAGAAGCTTTTGAAGTCTCGACTCGATAGCACCAAGCGGGCGATACACGATCTTCATTCACTGCAGCATCCAGGTCTTAGCGCCGCCTGCTATACCAGCGCCGACCTGACTGGCGCCGCAGTAGGCAGCATCGATCACACGGTTTCGTTTGATGGCGTCAAGAAACTGCTCCCAGCGGGAACGGCCAGCGTTTCCTGGACCGGCATGATTGCTCCCACGGGCTCAGGCGACTTCGTGTTCTCCATTCCAACGAATGCGACCCCAACTCTGTGGGTGGAAGATAGCAGTACACCGCTCACGCTCACTCAGTCTCCCGATACCGGAGAATGGATCGCGACGCATATTTCGCTCCAAGCGGGACACCTCTACTACTTGCGTCTCGATGTCGTTCAACTGCCAGCGCAGAATGGCGCCGTGACACTGCTTTGGCAAAGCAAAGCCGTACGCAAGTCGGTTGTTCCCAAGGAAAGCCTTTATCCGTCGTCCATCCTGCAGGCATTTCGGGGAACTTATATCCTCCTCCACAAGGCGTCACTGGTTGTAAACTCTCTCAAGTTGACCGATCACGACGTTCTGTTCCTTGAGCAGAAACATGACGGGCTTCATCGACTCAATCTCAACGGTCTTCCAGTATCCCGGGACGTTTCAACAACTGCGCTAATAGACAAGGAGGCGCCGACCCACTTTGCCGGGCTGCTGAGAGCCGCTCGGCTTGTTGCATTTCGCAGAGGCTTGCCCTCCGGCGATATTGAGGTGACCGACGTGTTCGCGGCCTCCACATTGGATGATGCCGTGGCTATACTCATCAAAGTAACTGGATGGGACCCCGGTCTCGTTCGCGATCTTATCGGTCCGGACGGATTTGATCTGCAACCTGTGGACCTCACCAATGAGCGATGGCCGATCCGATTGATGGACTGCATTGGATTGGCTGGGCGTCTGGGTGTCTCGCCAAAATACCTTTTTCGTTGGTCCACCGTCTCGTCGGATTTCGAAACCCTCGAAGTGATCGGGCAGGAGATCAAGAAATGCGTTCATGCGCAATACGACGCCGACACGTGGTTGACGATTGCCAAGCCCCTCAATGACAAGCTGCGCGATACACAGCGAAATGCTTTGGTCGCATACTTGCTCCCACGAATGGAGCTAAGGGACGCGAACCAGCTTTTCGAGTATTTTCTCATCGACCCGGAAATGAGCGCCTGCACGGAGACGTCGCGCATCAGCGTGGCGCACTCGTCGGTTCAGCTCTTTGTCCAGCGTTGTTTGATGAACCTGGAAGAAAGCGGAGACATAAACGAAGTCAGGCCGGATCAGATTGATTCCGATCAGTGGGAAAAGTGGCGCAAGCACTACCGGTTTTGGCAGGCCAACTATGAGGTCCTGCTGGACCCGGAAAATTGGATGCAGCAAGGTTTCCGCGACGATAAGACACCGTTCTTTACGGCATTGGAAGGGGACCTCACGCAGCAGGAGATTACTGCCGACAACGTTGAAACCGCCTACATGAATTATCTGGAAAAGCTGCAGCAGGTGGCCCGCCTGGAGATCATCGGGACGTTTTGGCAAGACAAGGACCACGACACCGGCGAACAGGTCAACATTTTGCATGTCTTTGGCCGCACCTTTCACTCCCCGCACACCTATTTCTATCGCACTCTTGTCAATTTCACCACCTGGACGCCATGGGAGGAGACGCAGGTCACCATCGACGGCGATCATGTCATGCCGCTCATATGGAACCGAAGGCTATACGTCTTTTGGCCGACGTTTGTTAAGAAAGCTCGCCCGTCAAAGCCGCCGGACTCGATCGAGCCGACTTCCAAGAGTATTCCGGTCCAGGACTCGAAGTCGTATTGGCAGGTGAGTCTGGCTTGGACGGAGCTCAGGCACAACAAATGGTCGTCAAAACAGGTGTCGAAGAACGCGTTCGACATGCACACCGACTACTTTGTCGAAGACCATCCTGCGCGCTATGCAAAGTTCGCCTACAGTTTTAAGACTTCGATCATTAAAGACTCTCACGGAACGCCAGAGTCGCTTGTGATTCGATGTGTCTTTAACGGTCCAACGATAACAGTTAATAAGTTGGGCTGGCTTTGGTACCTTACATCTAAGGAAACGACTGAGGTAGTAGGCGCATTTGAGGTCGCCGGATGCACCGGCGAGTCCGTGGAGGCGATCTTCGGCACGATGCCGTGGCCAAATCCGATCACGCCGCCCGAAGCGGATGTCGAGGCGCTCACGTTTGTAGAAACTCCCGGTAAGACCGGCTTATCTTTGGTAAAGGCCTCGAACCTGCAGCCGTCCGAGTTTCTTCACGGCAGTCCCACCGCGTACCGTCTGCTCTATCCTCACCAGTTCTCCGACTATCTCCTTCAGGCGCCGCTCTTTTACCAGGATAAGCACAGCACGTTCTTTGTGTATCCCCACGAAGAGGCTGATCCTGTCCACCAGGTGACCAGCGTTGATCACGCTGCGTTCAAGCGAGAAGGCGCCGCCCGTGCGGCGCGGACCAAGGCCGCTGCGGCTCATGCCGCCGCGGGTCCAAAGCTTGCAAAGGTGACCGGCAGTCCTATCCACACTCCGCGGCACGGGGAGGCGGGGGACGTTTCTGATGTTCTGATGTCAATGGAGAAGACGCTCGCCGATATTGGCGAATCGTACACAAGAAATGCCTCTGGACGAAGCTCGGCTTGGGGAAGCCATGCTTTAGGGCACAATACGCATCCTTCCAATGCGACACATCTCAGATTTGAGACGTTCTACCATCCGTTCGTTTGTGACTTTATGAAGTCCGTTTCACGGCTCGGAATAAAGGGACTTCTGACCGAAGCCAATCAACGTCTGACTGGCGAACGCCATTTGTTTGAGCACCAATATAAGCCAACGGGCCTCGTTGAACATCCCCTGCCGGCGGAGGCAGTCGATTTTGATGGCGGCCCGTATGCGATCTACAATCAAGAACTCTTCTTCCACATTCCCGATCTTATCTCTGAACGTCTGCTCCAGAATCAGCGATTTGACGATGCGATTCGCTGGTTGGAATATATCTTCGATCCGACCGATGACACCAAGGGCGAGCCGCCGCCGGATCGTTATTGGAGATATATTCCGCTAAAGACCTCGCCGCGCGACAACATTCAAAAACTGCTCGGTCTTATGGAATCCGGCGATGAGAAGCACTCCCAGTTGATCGCCGATTGGGCGCGAAATCCTTTCGAGCCATATGTGATCGCGCGCCATCGGCTTGAGGCATACAAGAAGAATATTTTCATGAAGTACGTGCGCACTCACATCGCTCATGGCGACTCGCTATTTCGCACCGACTCCAAGGAGGCCATTAATGAGGCCGAGCAGCATTATGTGATCGCGGCCCATCTTCTTGGTCCGAGGCCGGAGAATATCGCGGCGCGAACAAAGCCGAAGCCCGAGTGTTACGTGACTCTGAGAGACAAGCTCGACGCCGCAGGCGGAATGTTGGTTTTACTCGAGAACGAATTCCCGTTCAGCGGAAAGGTCACAACTCATCCAAAGTCGGACAGTGGCGGGATGCAGAACATGGGCCGAACACTCTATTTCTGCGCTCCAAAAAACGACAAGCTTCTTGAACTATGGGATATCGTTGACGACCGGCTCTACAAGATTCGTAACTGTTTGAACTTTCAAGGCGTCTTCCGGCAGCTTGCTCTGTTCGATCCTCCAATCGATCCGGGAATGTTAGTTCGGGCGGCAGCTTTAGGTATCGACCTCGGTAGCGTTATGGGAGATATTCAGGCCCCTCTGCCGGCCTATCGGTTTAGTTACATGCTTCAGAAGGCGCTGGAGATGTGCAATGAGTGCCGGTCATTTGGCGGCGCGTTGCTTGCCGCGCTGGAGAAGAACGATGCCGAGGCTCTTGCCGTGATGCGTTCCACCCACGAAGTCGGCATTCTCGACCTTATGCATCGCGTCAAGGTTCGCCAGCTTGACGAAGCAAACGCCCAGGTTGACGCGCTGAACGCATCTCGGAACACAGCAGGCCAGCGCTATGGTTACTACCAGACGCTCAATGGCGTTTCCAGCGCAACGGTTCCAGCCGTTGGTACGAATATCCCGTTGCTGCCCGTCCCCTCCCAACCTTCGGAAGGCGCTTTCGGCATCCAGTTGATTCCGGAGGAGGCAATCGAGTTGATGCTGTCCACCACCGCATCGGTGATCCAAACGGTTGCTGCCGGAGCTCAAGCCGGTGTAATTCCGCTTTCTTTAATTCCCCAGATTGGTGTTCATGCCCAACCTTGGGGCATCGGAGGTACCATGACTGAAGGGGGTGAGCAATGGTCTAACGCGGTAAAAGCCGCCGTAGATGTTGCCAGTTTCTTCAGTAGCATTGCGTCCGCGGCAGCATCGCTTTCAGGCAAAATGGGCAGTTATTTCCGCCGGCAAGCTGACTGGGCATTGCAAAACAATTTGGCCGCCTGTGAGATCATGCAAATAGACAGGCAGATCGCCGCGGCGGGTATTCGGGTCGAGATCGCGCAGCGAGAGCTAGATGTTCACGAAAAGCAGATGGAGAATGCCCAGACGATTCTGGAGTATATGACGAACAAGAAGTTCACCAATAAGGACCTTTATGGGTGGATGGTTTCGGATCTGTCGTCAAGCTACTTTGCCTGTTACCAGATGGCGTTCGCACATGCGAAAAAGGCCGAGCGAACGTTTCGATTCGAGCGCGGGCTGACCGAATCGAATTTTATCCAATTTGGCTATTGGGACAGTTTGCGCAAGGGCCTCCTCGCCGGGGATCGGCTGCACCTAGCTCTTTTGCAGATGGACGCAGCATACACCGACCAGAATACCCGCGAATACGAGATCAGCCGGGACCTCTCGCTTCTTCTAAATGCACCGCTTGCGCTTATCTCCTTAAAAGAGACGGGCGTTTGTGAAATTGTCGTGCCTGAATCGTTCTTCGATGCCGATTATCCGGGGCATTATATGAGAAGAATCAAGAGCCTGAGTCTAACGATTCCATGCGTCGTCGGACCCTACACGAGCCTGAACTGCAGGCTCACGCTCCTGACCAACAAGACGCGCATCAGCAGCGATCCTGGCAACCAATATTTCGAAGATGTGCAAAACGGCGACGATCGCTTTGTCAATAATTTCGCTGCGGTTCAATCAATCGCGACCAGCCACGGGTTGAACGATGGCGGATTATTTGAGGTCAACTTCCGGGACGAAAGATACCTGCCGTTCGAGGGAGCGGGTGGCATTTCTCGCTGGCGGCTCGAAATGCCCAAAGAGAATAACGCCTTCGACTTTGAATCGATATCGGATGTGATTTTTCAATTTAAATACACTGCCAGGGAAGGGGGAGATCCGCTGCGGCAAGCTGCGCGGCAGGCGCTCGCCTCCGGCCCACAACAGGACCTCGTTCGCTTATTCAGTGTGCGTCATGAGTTTCCTGGCGATTGGTATCGTTTCCTTAACCCCAGCGACGGATCCGCTAAGAGTCAATCGATGACATGTGACTTAACCGCTGTGCGGTTCCCGTATCAGTTTCGGGGAAAAACAATATCAATCAATAAAGTGGAGCTTTTTCTTAACTTCAAAGATATCCATGACGCCCAAATCTATTCTCAGAATGGCACGCCGCTGGGAGATTATCGTGCTGGGAAACCGCTCAAGATTAGCCTAACGCCACCCGGCGGGACCGCCGTGGCTATGCAGCTTAAGAGCGACAAGTCGCTGCTCAACGGCTTGCCGCACGCATCTGCTGACGTAAGCGACCAAACTGTTGGTCTCGGCACTTGGACAATCGACGTCCAAAACGAGGACCTCGCCGGGCTCCCCCCATCATTGCGCTCTGAGGGCGGCGCCAGCAAGATCTACCGCTTGAAGTCTGATGCTGTGCTGGACATGGCTTTTGTGTGCCATTATTCAGTCAACTAGTCGCAACCATCCACGGGCGCCGCGCGATTCCTGCGATTCTTGGCATTCCGGAGCTAATCTACATCCCTTGTATGTCAATAAGCACGGACTGACCTCTGGAACCATTTCATGCCGACATCAAGTTCGGCTCGGCGTCTCCAGAAGCAGGTGAAATGGTTGCTCATCAGCACGAAACCGTGGATTCACCAGCCCGTCCGCCCGCAGGCCGCCGTCAAGGTCCCCAAAGACAAACTCCCGGTCCCCATCGTTCTGAAAGATATCCTCTCGCCGATCTTCTCGATCAACAACGTGATAGACCACACCCGGAAATTCTATTCGCGCTTTTCTGACCACTTCAGGGAATTTAATTCCCGAAGCCAGACTCTTTGGGTCGATGTTTCAACCTCAGATGAAACACATCTTGGGAACATCCATCTCCGACGGGATAGGTGTTTCGGCGTGCAGTCCGATTTTTAACGACTCACGCGATCGGCCGTGGATCCCAACTTCGACTAGATGTGCTCAACGTGCCGGCCCTATCTCTGGATAACTAGGGCCTCGCCGGGTACCTTCGTTGAGTAGACGGCGGGCCTGGCTCTCGGAAATTCCACGCTCTTTGGCGATTTCCTTGACCGTTTGATCTACCTCCCGCCTGGCTCTCTGAGCTTCGGCGGCGCGGCGGTCCTCGGGCGTAATCTGGAATCCTTCGCCAACGCGCAACCGCGCCTCGGGATCCACACGCAATCCGCCCAACACTAGGTCCTTGAAATATCCAAGGGAGCTCTTCCCTGTGAGAAGAGTCACTATAAAGTCGGCAGCTCCAAGGGCACCGAGTGCCGCATCAACCTCAGCGGCAGCCGTGAGTTGAGGCGGTCTAGGGGCAGCCGTGAGTTGACGCGGTCTAGGGGCAGCCGTGAGTTGAGGCGGTCTAGGGGCAGCCGTGAGTTGAGGCGGTGTAGGGGCAGCCGTGAGTTGAGGCGGTGTAGGGGCAGCCGTGAGTTGAGGCGGTGTAGGGGCAGCCGTGAGTTGAGGCGGTGTAGGGAC
>DATMPQ010000246.1:0-25666 GCA_035567015.1 Chthoniobacterales bacterium
TTCCACCCACCCGATCTCATCCGCGGAAAGTTGACCCTGCCACCGCGTCACCGGCTCGGTACTGATTTGAGAAAAACCGATCCGGGCAGCCGAGTTGCCCGGCCAGAGCCGGCCCGCCTTCGTGGGCGTTAAAACGGTCGCTGGATCAAACGTAATCTCGAGATAGTCACATACTTTTTCCATCGACGTTGAGGGCGAGCCCACAAGTTGTTCGTAAGGCACGACCAGGCCTGAAAGTTCGCCATTGAGGACGCGCCTCGCTAGTTTTGCCGCCACTCGCCAATGAGCGACTACATAATAGACCGAGAAGCGCCTCCTCTGGCGGGTTTTTTCCAGAGCAATTTGCGCCGCCAGGATCGCACGCGGATCGCGCAGCATGACGAGCAGTTTTGCCTGTGGAAATCGCGAGAAGATCGAGGAGATGTAATTACGATTCGCCGGGGTTTTCTCGACCCAGCGGCGCACATTTTCAAGCGGGCAACCAAGAGTAGCGGCGTACGCTTCCACCATTAGAACCAGTAAATCCTTCTGCGCGTTGGCCGGATCGAACGCCGCCTGTTCGAACAATTCATAAAATCGCCCGGTCGGAAAATTGGAATAGTCACGCCTGCCCCATTTGCAGCTGCTTCCGAAAAGGACATTGGAGAGCGACTGCTGCGTGATGTAATCGAATTGCGCGCGACGGCCGCGCGGCGCGTATTTGGTGAGCACGGTTGGGAAGTAGGCCGTCTCTTCCGGTAGGACGAGGAGCTCGGGATGATTGTCGAGCAACGCAACCATTAAGGTGGTGCCGGACTTGGCCTGGCCGGCAATGAAACAAGCGCGTTGATCGAACGGCAAAGTTTCGATCGACACCTTCATTTCGCGAGGCTCGATTGCAGAAACCATTCGATAAACCGCGGAAGCCCGTCGCTCAACCGCGTCGATGGATTATAACCGAGCAATTTTCTCGCTTTCGAAATATCGGCGTAGGTCACCGGCATATCGCCCGGTTGCTCAGGCAACCGATTGATCTTCGCCTTTTCCCCAAGCGCGTTCTCGATTCCCGCGATCAAATCCCTTAGCTGAATAGTTTCGCTTTCGCCGAGATTGAAGATGTCGAACATCGGCCCGTCGTACTTGAACGCAGCCATTGTTCCCCGAATGATGTCATCGATGTAAGTGTAATCGCGGCGCGTGGTGCCGTCGCCGAACTGATCGATTGGTTTACCGGCGTGAATTTTTTGCGTGAATTGATGAATTGCTAAATCGGGACGCTGCCGCGGCCCGTAAACCGTGAAGTAACGCAACGCCACCACGCGTATTCCGTAAAGATGCGAATAGGTTGAACAAAGAAACTCCCCGGCGATCTTCGTCGCGCCGTATGGACTGAGCGTTTGAATGAGTTGTCGATCTTCCGAAAACGGAACGATTTTCGAATTACCGTAAACCGAGGAGCTGGAAGCGAAAATGAATCGCTCAACCCCTGTCACGCGAGCTGCATCGAGAAGATGCAGTGTCCCATCGACATTTGTATCGTAATAAAGCTGCGGATTTTGAATGGACGGTCGCACCCCGGCACGTGCGGCGAGATGCGCGATAGCTTCGAATTTTTCACGATGAAATAAATTCCGCACCGCGCCGCTGTCCCGAAGATCGAGATGATGAATCGCTATGTCTTTGGCGACCGCGGCGATGTTCTGGCGCTTGATTTGTGGATCGTAAAAATCGTTGAAGTCGTCGAGAATGGCGACGTTGTGACCGAGCGAAAGTAATTTCTCGACAAGATGCGAGCCGATGAAGCCAGCGCCTCCGGTGACGAGAATCCGCATGCCTTAGATTAGCCAGGTTATTAGCATCGAGCCAATGCTACGGGCACGCCCACTTCTACAACATGACGCGCTAAAAGTTTCGCCAGTGCGAGAGCAGATAAATCCAATTCAGTGCGAGCAAAGCGATGGCTAGAAAACGCGCGACGGTTTTCTCCGCCCGACTGAAATTAGCGATTCGCAAACGGGGCGCGCGCGTGGTGAGTACGATGAACGCATAAATATCGAAGCTCGCCAGCGCGCACAAAAATCCAAACGCCAGTGGATTCCATTTCCATGCGCTAAAGAATTGGCCGTGGAAAAATGCGATCGCCGATCGGGTCGAGCCGCAGGTCGCGCACGGGAGTCCGGTCAGTGCGTGAAATAAACATTGCGGCCAGGGCAACCGCAACGCGAACCACGCCCCCACGGCGCCAAGCGAAGCGATCGAAACACTTAGCCAAACCAGCTCGTGATCGGTTTCACCCGGAGCGAGGCGACGACGGCAAAGCTGCATCTGCGAACGATCAATGATTCCAGGAATGGCTCAAGGCGCCGATTCCGCCGAACAGAATCGCCAGTAGAAGTCCGCCTCCGCAGCAAACGATCAACGGGAGGAAGACCGCCAAAACAGCGCGTCCGGGATCGGTTTCATGCGCGCGGGCCAGTCCAATGCAACGAAGCACGATTCCCCATACGCCGGCGATAACGCCGCCGCAGAGCGGGATGATCATGAGCGGGTAAACTGACCCGGCAGAAAAACAAACGACGCGAAACGTTGTTTCGAACGACTGCTTTGCGCCTCCCACAATCATCAGACACAGATGCAGAATCGCGGCATTGATAAACATGCCCATCGCGATAAGGAGCGGCACCAGGATCAAGAGCAACACTGATGCGATACCGCTGCCGATCAGATGGGCGAGCGGGTTTCGTTGCGCAAAAATTCCTAATGACCGGAACATGAAACTGTAAATGAAATAAACGATCAGGCCAAAACTTCCGCCGATCAGCCCGTAGAGCAGCGGCTCGGCCAGACCGCCTTCGCGCTTCATCGCAGTGAAGGCGATGCTCGGCCGGCTCAAAACCATTTGCAGCGTTTCGATAAAGGCATTGAAAAATCCGCGCTCTTCCCGGTCATCCCACGGCAATCCGCTGCCCGGCGCCGGAGTTGCCGACGCCGTGATCGTCGATGTTGCACCGGCTGGCGGAGGCGGAACGGTTGCAGCAGCCGCAGCAAATTCCGGAAATTGCGAGAGCGTCTGCCAATTGGCCATACCTTCGCGCCAACCGAGATCGCTCAGCGCGAAACGACCGGTGCGCAACCCTTCGGTAACTTCTTCTTCAGAAAATGCGCCCAGACTTGTTGCGCCCCGGTTAACGTGGATCATCGCCATAATCTTGGCGTTTTAGTGAGGTGGGCCGGCAAAGTCAATCGTTGTAACCACGGCGCTATGCGCCGTTGATAAGAAAACAGGACCGGCCATGGGCCGGTGGCTGCAGTTCCTCAGTCGAAACGATTGGCCACTTTCGGCTTATCGAGTGCGCGCCAAAAATACCAGGCTGCGACCGAGCGATAAGGCTGGAATTTCTTGCCGAGCTTGATCATTTGCTTCGGCGTCGGAAGTTTTCGTTTGCCGAAAGTCTTGACCAATCCCTTTTGCACTCCGTAATCGGCCGCAGGCCAAACATCCGGTCGCCCGAGGTCGAAGAGAAGAAGCATTTCCACCGTCCAGCGGCCGATCCCGCGCACGCTAACCAACCGCTCGATGATTTCTTCGTCCGTCATCTTCGCCAAGGCGCGCGCGGTTGGCACCGTGCCGTCGATTGTTTTAGCCGCCAGATCTTTTAGCGCCGCAACCTTGCTGCGGGACAAACCGGCAGCGCGCAATTTTCTGTCCGGCGTCGCCAGTACCAGTTTGGGATCGAGGAATTTTTTCTTCGGATAAAGGGCGCGGACCCGGCCCCAGATGGTGGCGGCGGCTTTTCCGCTCAATTGTTGATAAGCAATCGATTCGGCCAGGGCGTCAAACGGGCGGATGGCCAACGAAGGCGCGATATTGTAGCGGCGCGATCGTGCGATCAATTCCGCCATCCGTGCGTCCGTCGAGGAAAGATGGCGGTGGGCATCGTCGTGATTCATATGTCGATCTTAGCGAGAGTGTATCTGGCAAACAAACGCTTTGCTCCGAATGACGTTTTCGCTTTCGTCAACCATCATGGCTTCGCAAACGCAACTCACCTGGTACGGACACGCTGCATTTAAGTTAGTCACGCCCGCCGGCAATGTGCTCCTGATCGACCCGTGGCTGACCAATCCTGTTTTCGAGAATGGCAAAAACGAACTCGCCGGCTTGAAACGGGTCGATGCGATTCTGCTCACGCACGGCCACGGCGATCACGTTGGCGATGCTGTTGAAATCGGCAAACGCACCGGCGCGAAGCTCGTTTCAAATTACGATCTGGCCGAGGCGATGAAATTGGTGCTCGGTTATCCGGCGAAACAAGCGGATAACGACACCACCGGGCACATGGGCGGGCAGCTCAATCTGCTTAAGGGCGATGTCAGCGTTTGTTTCGTCCCGGCGTTCCACGGATCGGCCGTAGTGAAAGATGACAAATCGCCGCCGGTCTACGCGGGCAATCCGACTGGTCTCGTGATTGCAATTCGAAACGGCCCGACCATCTATCACACGGGCGATACCGCCTTCTTTTCCGACATCGCGCGCGTCTCCGATTACAACAAGATCGATATCATGCTGGTGTGCATCGGCGACCATTTCACGATGGGACCGGTCCGCGCGGCCGATGCGGCGAAGCTGGTCGAGCCACGCACAGTCATTCCGATGCATTATGGAACGTTTCCCGCCTTAACCGGCACGCCGGAAGCGTTCAATCGCGAATTGAAAAACCGCGGTGTAAAAACAAAGCTGCGCGTGATGAAGATCGGAGAAACAATTACGTTGCCAGAACATGATTGAGATCGCAACGTTGCGCGCGCGGAAAGATTTGAAGTTATTGAAGCCGGGGCACACCGAACGAGGTAGGGAAGTCGAAAAAAAACAGTAGCGATTTTTCGAATCTCCCTTGCCAAAATATTTTAATCCGATACACGGGCTTCGAAGCACTCATTCGATTTATCAGTGTCCGCTCCTTAATCCTATGAAAAAACTTGCGGTCTTTCTTGCCAGCTTGTTTCTGAGCGCAGCCGCTTCCGCCACCGCCGGAACGACAACCTTTGAGGCGCAACCTGGCCCTACACCAGAGGAAGAAAACTCGCGCGACCTTTTTTCATACGAGACGACTTACACGTTCCGCAGCGATTTCAAAGAATCCAAACTCGGTCGCGGCGATTCTCTATACGACGATTTTAGCTACGACCATCGGTTTCTCATCACCGGGAAATGGTACTTTCGCGCCGGAGTCGAATATGAACGGTTTGATTTCGGAAACTCGGACAATGGCCTGCCCAATCATCTGCAAGGACTGTATGGGCATCTGGCACTCGAATACGTTCTGAAAGACCATGCCGGCGCCGGTATCGAGCTCGACCCAGGCGTGTATTTTCAGAATCACATCACCGGCAATGCATTCGATATACCGTGGAAGATTTTCGTGAGCTTCCCGCTCAAGAAAGACAAGATCTTCGGTGTTATTGGCCTTGGCGGCGGTATTTATCAGAATCCGCCGGTCGCCCCGGGCGGCGGTATCATCTGGCTTTTCAGTGACAAGCTGCGTCTCGAAGGCGTGTTCCCGAAGCCGGCGTTGGTTTACGAGCCCAACCACGACTGGCAATTCCGTTTGCTCGGTGAACTCTTGTTCGAAAGTTACCGTACGGACGATGTCATAACGCCCGAAAAGAAGTTGCAACTGCACAACGCCGTCCTCCAGTACAGCGAGGATCGCGCTGGGGTCGAGGCGAAGTATTCCGGCTTGAAGCCGTTTGCAATCATTGCCGGCGCCGGCGTCACAATCCTACGGGACTTCGATTTTTTCCGTGCCAGCCAAAGTAAGCGAACGGACCCGGCCCCTTATGTCAGGCTGAGCATCGAAGCAAAATTCTAAGGGAAAATCTCGTCGAGTTTTCGAGCCAAGCTCTGGCTGCCGCGAATTTTCAAGCGGCCTGTGAAATAGGCCCATTTTCCGCCAAGTGTCCCATTTGAAAGCGCGACCCAATCCTTGTCGCTCGTGATAAAGGTGACGCTGGGATTGGCGATCTTTCCCTTGCCCATCTTGAAGGTCCCATCGTTCACTTCGATCCACCATTCGCCGCCGTTCGGACCACTGAGCTCCCACTGGTAACGCGCATGAACTTCCTTGGCCTTCTCCGCCTGGAAACTTTGGCGCATTCCATCGAACACTTCTTGCGGTGTCGAGCTTGGGGGCCCGCTCGAATCTGCGCTCGCCGCACGCAAGCACAACGCCCCGATCAGCATAGCAGTCGTTAGGTAGAAACACGCAGTCTTTGCTTGCATATCGATTGCTTGGATCGTTCAGCGGCACCAATCGGCTGTCTAATCGTAAATGGTATCGTCGATCTTATTGTTCGATCCGCTTCAGGAAAAACGCGGCGCCGACAAACGTGATCAACGCACCCGCCAAAAGCAAAACAAGATCAACAACGTAAAACGAGGCACCGGCATGGTACATGTTCACTAGCCGGAAGGCGCGGCAGAAATGCGTCAGCGGAAAAATTTCGGAGATATAGCGAATCGCTTTGGGCAATTGCTCGAGCGGGGCGAATGCGCCTGAGAGCACAAAGACCGGCAAGAGAAAGAAAACGGAGAACTGAATGGCTTGCGTTTGCGTGCGCGAAAAGGCCGATATCAATAAACCGAGACCGAGCGAACAGAGCAAAAAGAGCAAACAAATCAGCGCGAGGGCGGGCGGTTGATAAAAGCGCACCTGAAAATGCCAAGATGCGACCGAGCTGACGACAACGATCAAGAAGATCGAGACGGCGAGATACGGCAAAATCTTTCCGATCACGATTTCGCCGCGCTTCAGCGACGTCACCATCAGTTGGTAAAGCGTGCCGGACTCGCGCTCGCGCGCGATTGTGCAAGCCATCAACGTTACGGTGAGCAACTGCAGAATCAGACCGATTATCCCGGGCAGGACGTAATCAATGAAGCGCGATTTGGGATTATAAAGATTCTTCGTCTCCACCCCCCAGGCACTCATGAGCGAGACAAATTGCTTGCGAATGTTAATGGGCAGTTTCTTACCGAGTTCGATCACTTCGTCGGGGAGCGATTCGACGATCAGATCGCGCTCCTTCGCCTGGAAATTCGCCAGATTCTGCTGCATGGCTCCTTCCACCGTCGTGGCCGTGTTGGTATCACTATCATCCAGGTAAAGGGGCAGCGGCTTGGGGTCTCCGCTGCCCAGGGTCTCGCTCCAACCGGCCGGAATAACCAGGCTGGCTTTTACCCCGTTGGCGAGCAGATCCGAATCTCCGTTAAAGCCCGGCCCCGGTTTTCTCCATTGAAACGTTTTGTCTTTTAAGATGATATCGACAAAGCGCGCCGTGCGCGGCGTATCGTCCCGATTGATCAGCAACGCAGGCACATCGGTCAGTTGGGTGTTTTCAAATGCATGCCCAAAGAGGAGCGTGAAAAGCGGCGGCAAAATGAGGAGCAAGAGCAGGACGCGCCGATCCCGATAAATATGCAGGAACTCCTTGTAAGCGACGCTCATGATGGCGCTGAGCGAAATGCCTTTCATGATGCCGATCCTTTCAACAACTCGACGTATCCCTGGGAGTAGGCGGTGAATACATCTTCCATGTCCGGCTCGACCCAGCGCTCGCCGAGCAAATTCAGATCAGGAAACGGCCATTGTGCGCGCCAGTTTGCCAATAATTTTTCGGGATCGGGTGCGTAGATGCGCAGGCCACCGCTGCGCAAGGAAACACCAAGCACCTCGGGAAGATTTCGCAAGCGAACCAGCGCGGGCATGATCGGCTCGATGTCGAGCTCGAGCAGCTTAGCGCGAAAGCTCGCTTTCAAAGCCCGGGGCGACGCGTTGGCCAGTAGTCGCCCCGCTTCGAGAAAACCGACCCTCGTGCAGCGTTCCGCTTCATCCATGTAATGGGTCGTCACGAAGATCGTCTTCCCTTCGTTGCTTAGATCGTAAAGCACATTCCAGATTTGCTGGCGATGGACCGGATCCAAGCCCGAAGTCGGCTCGTCCAAAAAAAGCAGCGGCGGGTCGTGCACGAGCGCGCAACCGAGCGCGAGCAACTGCCGCATTCCACCGGACAAACTTCCCGCCGCGGCGTCACGTTTCGTTTCCAGATCGGCCAGGGCGAGCAAACGCCTAATTCGTTTCTCCAATTCCGCGACTGGGACGCGGCAGGCGCCGCCGAAAAAGCGCAGATTTTCTTCGACAGTCAAATCCGGATAAAGACTGAAACGCTGCGCAAGGTAGCCGAATTTTGTCCGGACAAGATGTCGATCTTTCCAGACGTGGATGCCGGCGACCGTGGCACTTCCACCTGTGGGGTGAGTTAAGCCACACAACATCCGGATCGTGGTCGTTTTGCCCGCGCCGTTCGCGCCAAGAAAACCGAAGATCGTGCCTGGTTCAATTATCAGTGAAACATTTTGCACGGCATGAACGTCGCCAAAGCTCTTGCTTAGCTGATTAAGCACGATCACGGGTTCGTTCATTTTCGAAACTTTATTGCGATGTCCCACTCACATTTGCAACTATCAGCCACGGGGGATAGTTATCTTCTCTCATGAGATTCGAGATCACGCGACGCGGACGATGCACTGAAATGAGAAATTCGGTCGGGCTCCTACTTTTACTTTTGCTTGGAACATCGACTATCGCACGGGGCGACGCCGTTTCCGAACTCGCGGCATTTTCTATCTTCGATAAGGTTGATCTCGCGCAGCTCGCAAAAAGCGACGTGAGGACCGCCCACGGCCCGCCTATGGGCAATCCGCGATTTCTTTCCACGCAAAGTTGTTTTGTCACCAGCGGGTTGCCCCCGCGACAAATCGACGCGCTACGAAAATGGAACCCGACGAAGCATCGCGAGCTGAAAGTTTTTCTGCACTCCGACCTCCCCGCCGCGCCGATTGCCGCGGATCTCTCAAAATTGCAGAACGCGCCGGACAACAGCTCGGTTCGCTCGCTCGTCAGCGCCACGCAAAATCTAAGTCCGGAATTGCAAATCAGTAAGGACGAGGCAAAGAAATTTTCTTCCGCCGGCAGTGGCGGCGGCAGTAGCATGCCTGCCGCGATTGTAAAGTTCTGGAGCGATGTCCTGGCGGCACGCGCTCGTAGTTTCGCCTCCGGCGGAACATCAGCGCAGCCGCTCTACGATCACGGCGGCCAAACTATTCGCGCAGGCGATGACGTGAATGGTCTGCTCAAACAACAGGACAAGATTCGGCGTCAATTCTCTGGCTTTCTCGGCAACACTGGTATCGGGCGCGGCTCTGGCTCAATCTCACCGGAGCTTTATTGGGAACTTCTCGACGTGGATGACCAAGGCGTGGTCACTCTTGGCGCATCCTACTATCGCCCTGGCCCCGAGGGAACTTATCAAGCGGCCGACGTGCTCTACTACGCGAGCGGCGGTTATTATGTCGCGCTCACATTGTACCAGCTGTGGCCGGTCAATGTAGAGGGAAAGGCTTCTACGCTCGTTTGGCGCGGGGATATGATCTCGGCCGCCTCGCTGGCTTCGTTGCATGGCGTGGAAAAGCTCGCCTCCGAATCGGCCATGATGAAAGATATCTCCAAAGCGGTAACGTTGTTTCGACGTGATACTTCGGGCGCTCGTTGAGCGATGAAAAATCTCTTGTATCGACGCCTGGCTGCCATTTACAGCTTGCTTGCACTTTTGCTTGTCGCGATTCCGTCCAGCGCCGACGAGAAGAGCGCCCGGGAGATCAGCGCCGAGAATAATCCCGCGACTTCGACACTTTCGTTCTCCGGCGAATTTGTTGTCGACGAAACCTATGTGGGTGATGGGGACGTCCAACGCGGCCAGCACGTGCTCCGCGACTTCGATGAGAGCGACACTCTTCTCCGTTTTGTTCTCACGCCGAGAATTAAGCTTGGCGTATTGCGGCTTGGCGCCGAGTGGGAAAGATTTTCTTTCGGTTTCTCGGATCGCGCTCCTCTTCCAGACACGTTGCAGGCACTAAGTCTGGTCGTTGGCTTGGACACACAACTTTCCGATTCGATTCTGCTGCGATTCCAAGCGCAACCGGGTTTTTATGGGACAGACAATTTTGAATCAGAGGACGTTAATGTCCCATTCGTCATCGGTGGCACATATATCTACAGTCCTAATCTGCAGTTTATCCTGGGCGTCGGAATTGATGTTGAACGAAAGGTTCCGGTTTTACCCGGTGGCGGTGTCCGCTGGAAAATCGCGCGACAATGGGTGCTGGACGCCGTCCTGCCTACACCACGCCTTGAATTTCAGCTAAACAAAGATCTTACGTTGTACGCCGGCGGTACCCTTAAGGAGACAAATTTCCGTGTCGGCGATCGCTTCGGGAGTACGCGCGGGATTCCACGATTGAACCAAGCGGTGCTTACCTACAGCGAGGTAAGAACTGGCGCAGGCGCTGATTGGAAAGTTTCATCCGTAATGAAATTGAGCGCTGAGGCAGGCTATCAACCGTATCGCGACTTCGACTTTTACCGCGCAGACGTGCGCTACCATCAAGACGGCGGCGCACCTTACGGCACGATTTCGGTACACGGCGAGTTTTGAGTTCAGATTTTCTCTCTTTCGCGGCAGGCGTATCGCCTGCGAATTCTTTGGATGTGCAGCCGGCACGGCTGCCTCTACAGCTTGTAAAGATCCTTTCGGCGATGAGCGAATAGCGCCATTCGATTCCGGACAGAAGCGATGACCTCCTCCGACAATTCAGCTTGGATGAGCTCTTCGCGATCAGCCGAAGCAGAGGCGATTATCACACCATAGGGATCGATAATCGCTGATGTGCCACAAAAGGTGACTCCGTCATCGGTACCCACCCGATTCGCCAGGATGAGGTAGCTCTGGTTTTCAATTGCACGGGCCAAGGCGAGAATTCGCAGATGCTCGACTCGAGGAAACGGCCAGGCCGATGAGTTGATCAACACATTTGCGGCGTGGTTGACGGCAAGCGTGCGATAGAATTCCGGGAAGCGAAGATCATAACAGATGCCCAAGCCGAGATTGAACTTGTCGATCTTGCAACTGGCAAACCCGTCGCCCGCGGTCAAGTACGGCCGCTCGTCGAGTGGCGCAGCGGTCACCAGGTGTGTTTTGCGATACTTGGCGATGATTTTGCCGTTCGCATCGATCAAAGCTTGCGAGTTATAAACGCGCGAACTGTCACGATCAGAAACGCCGGCGATGATCGCGATCGAGAGTTCTTTCGCCGTTTCTTGTAACTTCGGTACGGCGCCTTCGTTCCAGGACGTCGCGTGCTCCTGAATCGCCGGCATCGAATAGCCGGTGTCCACCATCTCCGGAAAAACGACCAGCTCAGTGCCAGACTTTTTCGCTTGCGCGGAAAAATCACGAATTTTGCGGACGTTTGCCTTGAGGTTACCGGGTGCGCACGAAATCTGGGCAGCTGCGATTCTCATGAGATTATTTGTAGGGCGTTTCTGTGAAACGCCAAATGGGAACGGCGTCCGACACAGTCGCCCTACAATTCTTAGCGTAAATTTTTGTCGAGCGCGCCGATTTTGCGTGTCTCCGGCCAGCCGAACGCGACAGCGAGAACGACGAGAATTGTGCCGATCCCGCCGCCGACAACTGAAATCACTGGACCGAAGAGTGCCGCCGTCAATCCCGATTCCAATGCGCCAAATTCATTGGAAGTGCCGATGAAAATGTTGTTCACGGCTGAAACGCGGCCGCGCATTTCATCCGGCGTGACCAACTGCACGATGGAGCCACGAATGATCACGCTGACGCTGTCAAATGCTCCGACAATGAACAGCATCCCCAACGACAACCAGAAGATTTTCGAGAGCCCAAAAATAATTGTCGCAATTCCGAAGCCGGTGACACACCAAAGCAATGTTTTGCCAGCATGCTTCATCGGCGGCAAATAAGCAACCACGAGTGCCATGACGAAGGCGCCGACCGCCGGCGATGCGCGCATCCAGCCGAGGCCAACCGGTCCGCAGTGGAGAATTTGGTCGGCGAAAACAGGGAGCAAGGCGGTCGCGCCGCCGAGCAGGACGGCGAACAAATCGAGTGTGATGGTCGCGAGAATCACTCGCCTGCTGAACACGAATCGCATTCCGGCGACGAGGCTGCGCCAGGCGTTTTTCTCCGCGCGATTCGCGCTACGTGTGCCGCGGCGAATCGGCAGGACGAGCAGGAAAAACGAAAGCGCGCAGAGGGCGTCGAGCGCGTAAACGAAAGGGAATCCCGCGTGCGCAACGAGCAAACCGCTGATACCCGGACCAACCACGGATCCGATTTGGAAAATGCTGTTGTTCCAGGTAACCGCGTTGGCGAATGCGTCGCGCGAGACCAACGTTGGAAAAAATGAACTGCGAGCGGCCCAGGCAAAGGTGCGCGCCGTCCCGTAGATGAAAAGCAACGCATAAATGATCGGAATCGACGCATCGTCAAAATGAAACGCGGGGTGATGGCGCTCGAACACCGCGGCGATCGCGCTCAAGAGCCCGTTTCCGTGTCGCAAGATCGACAATTGCGGGATGGCGAGGTGTTGCCACGAAACCAACGCGAGCGCAGCGGAGGCGATTGCGCCGAAAATTTGCGAAACAAGAATGATCCGTTTGCGGCTGAATCGATCCGCCAAGTGCCCGGCCGGCAACGAAAGTGTCACTACTGGAATTGCGATGACCAGACCGACAAGACCGAGCGCAGTCGCGGAATGTGTGCGCCGATAAAGTTCCCACTCAACCGCTACCGCCAGCATTTGCCGGCCCATAATGGAAAGTAAATTGCCGATGGTAAACAGGCTGAACCCGCCAAAACGAAACGCAGCATAAGGGTCGTGGGGTTGCGCCTCCGGCCTGATCGGCAGAGCGACCACAGGTCGCGGGCCGCGCGGCGATTCATATCGGGGCGGTGGCGGATCAGTTGGTTGCGGCATGCAATGGTGGCGCAAGCTTCCTAGCTTGCGATTCAAGGTAAAAGCAAGCTGGAAGGTTGCTCTACATCAAAGCGCGAACATGCCCGCGAGATTGTAAAATCAGCACGCCACCTCGCAACCGCGTCGCAAAACGTCTCTTAATAAGGCCGGGACCTACTTCCCAAATCGACGGCGAAGATATTCGGTAATAAAAAGAAAACTGCTTCCAAATTCGTTCTCGTTAGATCGCACACTCAAGGAGGTTGATATGTCTCTGAACGGAAAACACGCGCTGATCACCGGAAGCTCACGCGGGATTGGTAGAGGAATCGCCCTGAAACTGGCGGACAGCGGCGTTAAGGTAGCCATCCATTATTACCAAAACGAGGCTGCCGCAAACGACACGCTTGGGCAGGTCCGCAAGCGCGGCTCCGGTGGTCTGGTGATACAGGCCGATGTGACGCGTCCGGAACAGATCACCGCCATGTTTCGCAAGGTCCAGGCGGAATTCGGTCAGCTCGACATTTTCGTCAGCAACGCACGGCCGGAGGCAGCCGCGTTTTTCTACCCGCCAATGGATATCACGCTCGAACAGTGGGAGGCAGCGTTCGATTCGCAGACGAAGGCGTTCCTCGTCGGGGTTCGCGAGGCGGTTTCCCTCATGGGCAAAGGAGGAAGAATCCTCGCTATCACCTATGCCCAGGGGAGCCGGACCGGCGGGCTACAACCTTGGGTCGGCATGGGTTCAGCCAAGGCCGCGCTGGAGTCGCTCGTTCGTTACTTCGCGGTCACACTCGCCCAACGCGGCATCACGGTGAACGCGATCAGCCCTGGATGGACCGAGGACAGCGTATTGAACACGCTGCCGCAGCAGGCGCAAGATCTGATTAGGAATTGGCATGCCCGCGGGTGGACGCCAATGCGACGCTTGGGCACACCAGAAGACGTGGGAAACGTCGTGGCACTTTTTTGTTCGGAACAGGCCGGCTGGATCACAGGACAGGTGATTTACGCGGACGGCGGTGCGTCATTAATGAATCCAGAAGTCCCGCCAGAAATCCAGCTACACTAATCCCGAAAGCTTTCGCGCTTGAACTTTGAGCAACAAAGAAAACGCCCAAAGGCCGCCAAAATAAGAGAGAGGCCGTGCAGTTTCGTGAACATCTTGTTGCCTGGCTGCTATACAAAGCAAGAGAATGAGCGAAGGCCACAAAGACAAAATTTACTAGGATTCGAATCTGCTCCTTGGGACTGGCAAGCAGCGGGAAGGCAGACCCTACGCCGCTTTTTTGGGCATATGAGCAGGGCGCGTGATGTTTCCTAAAAGAATGGCCAACGCAGCCGCATTGATCACGCAACTCGGTAATACATAGCGAGGGAGATATAGGGCAACCACGAACGTGCCGATCATTAGAAGCAGGTTAGTAATTGCGAGTGCATAAAGCAGACATAGCACGTTCCGGTCGAAGCGCTCCAGGGATCGCAGGATCGTTGCCAATGCGAGCAAGAGCACCAGCGTAATTCCGCAGGGGACTTTGTCCAAGCCACGCAGCCAGAGCGTGGTTTCGGCCCGCTTAATCGCGGCGGCCGCGATTGGCGAACAACTCTTGAGATGCGCCGTTCTCTGATGCAAAGCGGGGTTGGACCGGTAAATCTTCAGAGAGTAATCAGCGTTCGTGTAAAGATATTGAATTACTTGTGTTGGCGTCGTGCTTGTGAGCGACCGAATGATCGCATCACCTATATCCGCGAGAGCAATTGGCGGAAGAGAGCGATAGTAGAGAACGCATATCTCCTCTAGATAATGATCGGCCATCGCATGAAGTTCTGTACCTTTCAGTTCTCCCTGCTGGCGTTGAATAAGATGTTCGATGACGCGCATCGACCCGCCCCAATATTCTTTGGCAGCGAGGATGGCCGGAATCGCTTCTTTGGTGATGGGATCTGATGCCTTGGCTTGCAGTCCGCGCAGGTAATTGGCTCTGTCGGCAGCGGACATTTGATCGATCAAATCCAATCGAGAAATCGCCGTTCGGGCAACAGTGGAACGGTACGGCTCCCGAAAAATGACGCACAAGCCTCGCGTAGTTAAATTAGCCGCGACAATCGCAACTAAACCGACAGCACATGTCACCACAAATCTTTTGAAATAGATGCGACCTTCACTGCCTTTTCTAATGTGCGCGATCACACCCAGCAGACTTGCCATTGGCAGGAGGGCTGCGCCGATCGCGTTAAGATGACGCGTCATTGCGTTGGCATAGAGACATACGCCAAGGGCAATAATGCCATTTGGGCTGAGTTCTTGCCGGCGAGAAAGTTCGACCGCAATGGCGATTAGCAAGATAAGGAGAATCGATGCGAGCGCTTCAGAAGAGATTAGCTGTGCTCCAATGAAAAGAACGGGGTTGCAAAGGAACACAACAACAATCAAGCATCGCAGAATCGGATGCTTCGTGCAGGTAACAGTTAGAAGCGCCAGAGCGAAAATGAGAGCCAGCTGTTGTCCCGCGATGAGCAGGAGCAGACCGGCGTCGTTCAGTGCAACCCATCGCCCGACACTGAGCTGCAACGAGTGCAGATGTCCTGCGCTACGCCACGCGGAAACGAGCAAAATTGGGAGGCGGCTTAGGAAGGGATACAAAGCCGGGAAATGGAGCAGCGTTACCTGCCCTGGTGGCGATGCGACTTGAAACAGGCCGTCGGTATCCCGCCAAAGCGGCGGGAGTCGAGCCGTGGCAATAACCGACCCCGGAAGCAACCCCAGTGCACACAAGATTGTCGCCCTCGCAAAAAGCCGGCGCAGGCAAGCGCGAAAGAAGCAACAAAATCCAAACCACAGCGTAATCACGCCGTGCCATCCTTCGGCGACGTATACTTTAACGCAATCAATTTTTGTGTTTGTTGATGCGCCGAACAGAACTTCGGATGGGCCGGGCCGCGTGGATTTCATTGATGATCTGCAGCTCATCAATGGTCCAGCTGGAATGCCGATGACAAAATTCTCGGCCTGACTAGCACCGCTGTTGCCAAGTCCTCCACCTATGGGGCATAACGAGGTGGAACAGCTTGGCGGTTAGAAAATCTGTTGAGATCAGAAAAAGAGAAGTTCATTCGTAGAGCTCCTACAGGGTGTGCTAAAACTGCCGCGAGCGTCCAGCTTGCGGTCCAAAAGCAAGAAGGAAGCTAGGGAAGTTGTTCTATACTAAGGTTTGCGAGTCGCGAGGGCTCAATCGCTAGCCCGCCGCGGCGACTGCTTCCCGGAACATAGGCATGTTGCCTCTGCGGCCAGCGGGACATGCTGTCCGCTGCGTTGTGTTCAGCGGAGTTTAACTCCGCCGGGCGCACAGGCTGAAAGCCTACGTTCCGAAGATGTCGTTCTTACAATCCCGGGTTCGCGCGGGAATTTTGCGTAGAGAAGGCGCGTGCGCTTCCCGGAACATAGGCACGTTGCTTGTGCGGCCAGTGGGACATGCTGTCCGCCGTATTGTGTTCGGCGGAGTTTAACTCCGCTGGGCGCACAGGCTGAAAGCCTATGTTCCGACGATGTCGATCCTACAATCCCGGATCGCGCGGGAATTTGGCGTAAGGAAGGCGCGTATCTCTGAAGAAGAATTGGTCGGCACGAATGGCATCGGGTGCGAGAAAATCGTGGGTGCCGGATGCGCCAACGATGTCATCTTGATCGACACCATCTCCGCTCACGCCGACCGCGCCGATGAGCTGGCCGTTGCGATAGAGCGGGAAGCCGCCCGGAAAAATCGTGATGCCGTTGGGAAAATTCGGATTGGGCGGCGCCATGGACAACATCTCCTGCAATCCGTTGTAGGGGCCGGGTGGATTGCCATCGATGCCAGGCGGATAATTGCTCTGCGCCAGAAAACCGACCGTGCGCGAGGAGACAGCGGTGGTGTTGCCGTTCTTAGAGAAGCCAATCGCCGTGCGCGCCTTTTGCACGGCCACGTCCCAACTAAAAAGCGTCGCTTCGCCCGTGCGGAAGGTACCGAGCACGGTCGGCGGGACATTTGGCGCATTGGGAAAGTTGACCACGCTGATGAACGCTTCCATTTGCGTGCCGATGGGCAATCGAATCGCGGCCCGTGTCGTCCGTACACGATCGGCCGCGTAGTTGATGATGCTGGTCACTTCGGCGGCGGTGAGGCGGGTCTGGCCGTTAATCGTGCCCGTCAGCGCATCGCTAATGATCGGTTGGCGAATCTGACCGGTTACGCCTCCAAATGTCGCAACCGGATACGAAAATGGCGGCGGCGGATTTTGAATCGGATAACCGGCCACGGCATTGCCCCGCAAAACAACGGTGCTGGAGAAATTTGTCGATGTTGCGGTGTAGGCGAGGCTTATGCCGCCGATAAAGACATTGTCCGCGGTGATGCTCGACGACGGCTCATAACCGTGCTGGCCTGAAAGGGCGACATCTTCATCGGTGGCAGAACCGGGAATAAAGGCCAACGGATTCTCAGTCGGATTGCCGCCCGTCACTCCGACGCCTCCTACAAGTGTCCCAGCCTTATAAAGCGGAACGCCGCCCGGGTTACCGTTGAGCGATGTCTTTGGCACTGGTAAAATCGTTAGGCCCGGGGTCGAGCTAAACGTGATGACGCTCCCTGGCTTTCTGAATTTGTTGATGTCCGAGAACGGCAAACTCGAAAATCCGACGCCAACGAGCGGGCCGGGCGCGGCGTTGCGGACACCAGGCGGGAAATGCTGCTGAATAATGAAGCCGGCCGTGCGCGACGTGAACGCGTTCTGGTTGCTGCTCAAAAACGCGGCCGTGCCAGCTTTTGAGACGCAGCTGCCGATCTCAGCATCGGTCGCGGCGCCGCCGCGCACCACCCAAACGGCCAGCACGTTACCTTCGCGATCGGTGACCGCGATCACGCTCCTGGGCGAAACTTGGACGGCGCGCGTGACGGCGTGGTTGATGATTGTCTGAACATCCGCGGCGGTCAGTTGCGCGAACGCTGACGAGGAAAGAAAACTTGCCGCAACGAAAAGAAATAGGGCGCGCAATTTCATCCGCATTCCGGGTTATCAGGTTCCGTGATGTTTCGCCATTGAAAACAACGGCCCCGTTTGAAGGGATTTTTGCCGTTTGGACCTCGGTTGTAGGGCAAGCGCTCCGCTTGCCAACCAAATTGTCGGCAACCCGTCTGGGGCGGGTTGCCCCACAATTCATTCCTCTTCATCGAAACCAACTCGATACGGCCAATCCTTCCAATCTCTTACGAATCCCGCGCGAACCGGATTCTCTTGAACGTAAATCCATTTTTCATGAAGCGATTCGTCCGAACGCAATAGGCGATCGAAACAACCTGGTTGCCACTTCCAAGAGGCATTTAATTCCTCGCGCATCCACCGTTTCAACGCGCCTGAGAAATTTCCGAGTTTCGCGTCGCGATCTTTTCTGGGCGACACGACGGCGTGAAGGTGATCTGGCATAAGCATCGCGGCGAGCACGCGCCATTCCTGAAGTTTTGCGGTGGCAATGTTAAATGCTTTGAGAGCCGCTTTATTCGCCAAGACGGGCTTCCGATTCGCCACGCAAATCGTGACGAAGTAAATTACCGATTGTTCCCAGCGCACCACACGGGAATTCGTGCTGGGTGACCCATACGACAAGTTTGGCAGGCGGAGCGCCCGCCCTACAGCATTTTTACACGCGCAATCGTAAATTCGCGGCGCAGCCTCGGAGTGAACGTCGTTAAGCTTGCAAAGGCGGCGCTTCATCCGGCATCCTCGCCCGCTATGCGCGGGTCAACTCAGAAGTTCGCCGGCGCCATCTTTCGCGGAAGAGCCGCCGGGCTTTCTGCACTTGTGCTCTGTATAAACCTCCCCGTCGTGCGCAGTCAGACGCCTGAAATAGATCTCGCGCCGCACGTGCTCGCGCTGCAACGCGATTTAATTTTCGCGAACACGACTCTTCTGGCGCAGAACGATCAGCCGCCGGAAGCGGAGCCGCCTTTGCCGCCGGAGCAGTTCAATCCCGATCCCGGCGCGGGCAGACAACAAATTGAACCGCTGCCGCCGCCCGAGCTTTTCCCGCCCGCCCTCCCGCCGCCTCCAGAATACGGTGAAGAGCCGCTGCCGCGTTCGCTCAAGCTTCCTCGCAAAGGCGTGCGCGAGGTTGTTCCACGCCGGCCAAAGTTAGAATACGAAACGTATCCGCAATCGGAGCGAGGCGAAGGCTTATTGCCAGGCTCGGAGCCAGCGCCGAATCGATGGTTCATCGGTTTCGGCCGCTGGAAACGCTACGCTGATCCCTCAACCGAAACGACTTATCAGGAGGGTGACTTAAAACTTTGGCATCCCTACTTGCAAAGTCTGCTTAAAGGCGACGCGCCGATTTACGGCCAGGACATTTTCCTCAACATCACGGCGGAAGATTTCTTTCAATTCGAAGCGCGCAAATTGCCGACGCCGAGCGGCGTGAGCACAGCTCGCCCGAACAGTTCGGAATTTTTCGGGCTGAGCGATCAACTTTTTTACTCGAACGATTTTTCCATCGGTATCGATCTTTTCAAGGGCGAGACCGCCTTCAAGCCGATCGATTGGGCGCTGCGCCTTCTCGCCGTTTACAATCATAACTACATCGACGTGGAGGAGAGAAACGTCGTCAATCCGAATCCGCAAAACGGGACGACTCGGGAAAAGGAATTCTATTCGCTGCAGGAGGCGTTCGGCGAGATTCATCTGCGCGATTTGTCGAACAACTACGACTTCATTTCTGTGCGCGCCGGAATTCAGCCGTTCGTGAGCGATTTCCGCGGCTTCATTTTCAACGACACGAATCTGGGCGTTCGCATTTTCGGCAACTACGACAACAACCGCTGGCAATACAACATTGCCGCCTTCGACATGCTCGAAAAAGACACTTACTCGGACCTCAACGAGTTCAACCGGCGCCAGCAGCAGGTTTATGTCGCGAACGTTTTCCGGCAGGATTTGATTTGGAAAGGTTACACCGGCGAACTCAGTTTCTTGGCTGACTTCGACAACAATAGCCGGCATTACGACAAAAACGGGTTCATCACGCGGCCCGCGCCAATCGGCACGGTCGCCGATCATTACCTGCAAGCGTATTACCTGGGCTGGACCGGCGACGGCCACATCGGCTGGCTCAACATCGACCACGCCTTTTATCAAGTGCTCGGCGAGGACAGCTTGAACGGCATTGCCGGACGGCGTGTGCAGATCAACGCGCAAATGGCCGCGTTCGAACTCTCAGTCGATAAAGATTGGTTGCGCCACAAGTTGTCGATCTTTTACGCGAGCGGTGATTCCAATCCCAGGGACTCAGAGGCGACTGGCTTTGACACGGTCTTCGATCGGCCGTTTTTCATCGGAGGGCCGTTCAGCTTTTTCTCGCATCAAGGTTTTAATCTCGGCGGCACGGCGGTGAATTTTAAGCAGCGGGACAGTCTGGTGATCGATTTCCGCACCAGCAAATCCGAAGGCCAGGCCAATTTCGTTAATCCCGGCGCGATCATTGTCGGTTACGGTCTCGATGCCGACGTCACCCCGAAGCTGAAAGGCTTCATGAACGTGAACTATATCTGGACGGCCGACACCGCGGTGACCGAGCAGGTGCTGTTCACCAATCACGCCAGCAACGATGTCGGACTCGATTGCAGCCTCGGCTTTCAATGGCGGCCGTTGCTCACTGAAAACATCATCTTCACGGCCGGCGCCGGATTTTTCGTGCCCGGTCAAGGTTACAAGGATATTTACCGCGCCAACACACGTCCCGTCTTTGGCTATCCCAGCCCGCCCGCCGGCCATGTGGATGATTTTCTCTACAGCGCAATCGTGACGCTGACGCTGACGTATTAATGAAAAAGGAAACGCTCAACGTTCAACGTCGAACGCTGATTATTCGATGGGACGGGATTGACCGGATCAAAGAAGCAGCAGTTCATTACGGCTCGCCGAACAAAGCAGATACAACGCCCAACGTTCAACGTTCAACGCCCAACGTCCAACGAAAGACGAATGCGCGCTTTGATTTGGAAGACCGATTACTCGCATTTAGTGCACGAATTATTCAGCTAGTCGATGCGCTTCCGAACACGCGGGCGGCCAATCATCTGGCGGGCCAACTCCTCCGCAGCGGAACTTCGCCTTACGGAAATCACGGCGACGTCGAAGCGACGGAATCACGCAAGGATTTCGTTCACAAACTAAAGGTTTGCCTGAAGGAGCTGAAAGAAACCAGGCGATGGCTGCGGCTAATCAACAAAGCGAAGATGCTGCCGACGCAGAAAATGGTCTCGATTCTGGACGAAACTGAAGAGTTAATCCGAATTTTCTTCACTAGCATTCGCACGGCAGAGAAAAACTCGAGATGAGATTGCAACTCTCTTCATTGAGCGTTGGATGTTGGGCGTTGGACGTTGGGCGTTTTCTTTTTCCCCGATTGAACGTTCAACGTTGGAAGTTGAGCGTTCGGCGTTTTCTTCTTCCATTTAGCGTTGAGCTTTGGACGTTGAACGTTGGACGTTTGCTTCTGCTGTTTCCCCCGACGCTCACTCTCGCCCAAGAGCTCACCACCTCCGGCTACGGCCCGCCGACTTCTGTTCCGATCGAAAGATCGACCATCACTCGTACAACACTGCCGCCGCGTAATTGGATCGATCAAACCCAAGCGCAAGCCGACACGAAAAGCGTCGGGTGCTTGCAATGCCATCAAGGCGTCGAGCCGATGCACAAGGCCGAGCAGAACGTTGTGCTCGGCTGCACCGATTGTCACGGCGGAAATCCGACCCGGGGCCTAACGAAAGAGCAAGCTCATATTCTCCCGAAGAACAAGGAGTTTTGGAAAACGTCCGCGAAACCGCCGAACTCAAATGCATGGCTCAATCACGAATCGCCCGAGTTCATCCGTTTCCTAAATCCAGGCGATCTGCGCGTGGCGAAACAAACGTGCGGCCTTTGTCACGGCGAGATCGTTCGCGATGTCGATCACAGTATGATGAATCACGGCGCCATGCTCTGGGGCGCCGCTCTATATAATAACGGCGCATTTTATTTGAAGAATTATCGCTTCGGCCAGGCTTTCGCCGCGGACGGCGCGCCGCTTCGTTTGGTGAACTACACACCGGTCACGCCCGAAGACACGCGCGAGCACGGTATCCTTCCGTTCATCGAGCCGCTGCCGCGTTTCAACTTGAGCAACCCGGGAAACATTTTGCGCATCTTCGAGAAAGGCGGCGAAAAGCAATTGCAGCTCGGACTTCCAACCAGTGAAGAGCCGAACGGCCGGCCGCGGAATCGTTTGTCCGAGCGCGGACTCGGCACGCTCAATCGCACCGATCCGGTTTTTCTTGGTTTGCAAAAAACGCGGTTGCACGATCCGCTGCTCGGCTTTTTCGGATCGAACGATCATCCGGGCGATTATCGCTCGAGTGGTTGTTCGGCCTGCCACGTCGTTTATGCGAACGATCGCTCACCGACGAATTCCGGCTGGTGGAACAAGTACGGACATCAAGGCCTCAGTTTCACCGCCGACGAATCGATCCCAAAAGCCGAGCGCGGACATCCGGTCCTCCATCAGTTCACGCGCTCGATTCCATCGAGCCAATGTATGAACTGTCACATGCACCAGGGCAATCTCTTCGTGAATCCGTACCTTGGGTATACCTGGTGGGACCAGGAAACCGATGGCGAATTCATGTATCCGAAAAAACAACATAACCCGACAGATGCCGAGCTCGTAAAAGCGACAATAACGAATCCGGAGGCAGCGGCAGCGCGCGGGCTGTGGGGCAACAGAGATTTTCTCGATCACGTCGCGGAATTAAATCCGCAACTTAAACACACGCAGTTTGCCGATTATCACGGACACGGCTGGGTCTTCCGCGCCATCTTCAAACACGATCGCAAAGGCAATTTACTCGATCTCGATGACAGCAAGATCGACAACGACGATCCGCAGAAATTTTCAAAAGCGGTGCATTTGAAAGACGTGCATCTCGAGCACGGCATGCAGTGCGGGGATTGCCATTTCAATGTCGATGTTCATGGGAACGGCCAGCTTTACGGCGAGCCGCGCAACGCGACCACCATCGCGTGCATCGATTGTCACGGTACCATCGACCAACGCCCGACGCTTGTCACTTCCGGGAATGCGGGCCGAATCGATTTGTTAAATAACAGCAACACGCCGTTCGGGCCGAGGTTCACTTGGGAAGGAAGTACTCTCTGGCAGCAATCAACCATGTCGCCCGACATCCGATGGGAAGTGCCGCAGACCATTGACACGATTGATCCGCTCTCGCCCCATTACAATCCGAAGTCCGCCTATGCGAAAACGCTGCGGCGCAATGGATCGACATGGGGCGGCGTCCTGCCAACAACGCCTAACGACCGCCGCGTGCGACTCGCGCATGACAACAGCACGATGGATTGCCAAATCTGTCATACCTCGTGGGCAACAAGCTGTTTCGGTTGCCATTTGCCGATGAAAGCGAACCAGCGCGTGCCGCAAAATAAATTCGAAGGCGTCACCGACCGCAATTTCACAACTTACAATCCCCAAGTGGTGCGAGACGATGTCTTTATGCTCGGCATTGACGGCACAGTGAAGAAAAACCGCATGGCCGTGATCCGTTCATCAAGCGCTGTGGTGGTGAGTTCGCAGAATGCAAACCGCGAATGGGTCTATTCGCAGCAGCAAACGTTTTCCGCGGAAGGTTACAGCGGTCAGGCCTTCAATCCGCATTTCCCACACACCACCAGCAGCGTCGGGACCACAAAGAATTGCACCGACTGCCATTTATCAAAGGAGAACGACAACAATGCCTGGATGACGCAGTTGTTAGGCTTCGGCACCGGCACGGTGAACTTTTTTGGGCGCTACGCGTATGTCGGCGAAAGCCGCGAAGGATTTCACGCGGTTGTTTGGACAGAACCGGATGAACCACAAGCAGTGATCGGCAGCCACCTGCATAAGATCGCCTATCCAGCGAACTACAAAAAGCATGTCGATGTTGGCGCCGAGTTACAGGAGGCGTACGAACATTCGGGCAAAGACATTCAAGACATCGTGCTGCGCGGCGAATATCTTTATACCGCGAACGGTCCCGGCGGTTTCGAAGCCTTCGACGTCGCGGACATCGACCAAAAGGGATTTTCGGAACGCATCGTCAGCGCACCGGTCTCGCCACTCGGTCAGCGCACGCGCATCCACACGAAATATGCAACCAGCGTCGCGCTGCCGAGCACACTGGCACTCGACCCGGCGCGATTGCATTTACCAGAGAATGAAGAGCAGCCGATCGACCCGTTCTACGCGTTTGTCTATGTTTCGGACCGCGACGAGGGGCTGGTCATCCTAAACGTCGCCACTTTGGTGGACGGAAATCCCGATAATAATTTTCTCAACGACGCGGTCCGGTTCAATCCCGATGGCGTTTTGAGCGGTGCGGCATTTGTGACGGCTGCCGGTCATCGGCTTTACATGACGACTCCGCGCGGACTTTACGTTGTCGATGTAAGTGATCCGATGCACCCGCGCATCGCTGGCGAACTCACCGGAAATTTTCTGCGCAATCCGCGCTGCGTTGCGATCCAGTTCCGTTACGGCTTCATCACCGACGATGATGGATTGAAGATTGTCGATCTTACCGAGCCAACGCGGCCAGTCCCGATTCCGCGCGCGACGATTCGATTAAGAAATGCCGGGCGATTGTATGTTGCGCGTACTTACGCCTACATCGCCAACGGACCGGAAGGACTTGCGATTGTCGATGTTGAAAATCCGGAAGCACCGCATCTCGAGCAAATGTTTAACGCAGGTGGGACACTCAACGATACGCGCGCGGTGCAAATTGGAAGCGTGAGTGCATCGGAGTTTGCTCTCGTCGCCGATGGCAAAAATGGATTGCGCGTCCTGCAGCTAATTTCGCCTGATACCGTGCCCGGCGCGCAGGGATTCAGCCCGCGTCCGAATCCGAAATTGATCGCGACTTATCGCACGAAAGGCGAAGCGATTTGTGTCTCACGTGGGCTGGAGCGCGATCGCGTAGTGGACGAAACCGGTGGACAAACAGTCGTGTTTGGCCGGCGCGGTTCGCGACCGTTTCATCTTTCGGAAATGGAACGGTTTTATCTACGGTCGGAGGATGCAAAAGATTTCTCCCGAAGCCGAAGTTTGTATCGCGTAGAAGACGTGACGCTTTCCGGCGGGGCGTTGACGACCAAGAGTGGCGCATTGCTCACGCCCGCGGCAACGCCGACGCCCTCGCCCGCACCGGAGATTTCGCCGAGCGCAGCCCCTGAAATCGAGCCGAGCGCAATTCCAAGTCCAAAGTGAGGTGGATCGATTAGTCCTTCACTCGATGTTAATTGACTTGGCTTCGCCGCCACTTTTTAGGATCGCCCGACGGAGCGGCCGATCCACCTGCCCACGTCGCTCTGGAAGGTCGCAATCCACCAGAAAGGAAAGCAGCCGCGCGAGGTTTCTGGGTAGCGCACGCGTCTCGCGCGCCGGTTTCGGCGTCCTTGCCGAACCGGACTTTCCCTAGAGCGAAATCTTGGGCGGTCGGAGCAGTTCAATGGAAGTTCGCGCCGGCGAGACGCATGCGCTACCCAGAAATGAATTGCTCCGCGTAAAAGAACCTAGTAAAAGAAAATCCATGGCGGACAAAGCAAGCAAACAGCCCTTGAACGTTCCCGGAGCGTGGTACGTGGACATGACCTGCACGATGTGTCGCACCTGTCTGGAAGAAGCGCCCAATCTTCTGAAGACGAATGAGGACGAAACGGCGGTTTACTTTCTCA
>DATMPQ010000247.1:0-7910 GCA_035567015.1 Chthoniobacterales bacterium
ACACTATCACCCTCCATCACCCCGCAGCATTAACGCCGAGAGCTTTGAAAGTGAGATCCTCGCGTCTTATGCGCAACCCTCTTTTCGAATCGGCCATGAATACGAGCGCGGCGGATGGAAGGAGGAAGCCCGAGCATGGTATCAGCGCGTGCTGGCGATCGATCCCAATTTCCCGCATGTGCGGGAGGCTCTCTCGAGATTGGACCGGGAATGAAGTGAACTGGCACTAGCGGGGAACGCTTGTTATCGCCGAAACTTCGCAACGGCTTCCATTTTCGACGATTGGCACACAATCGTAAACAACACGTCCATTCGCGATCTGCTAAATATTCTGCGCTTCTTCCTAGACGCCACAACGTTCAGTGCGGTCCCGGGCAATCAATAATATCGCCCACTGGTCTCGACTCCGCTCGCAATTGACTATCGATCGCCCGCGGCGGGAGCCGTTCTGGTTTCATCTCTCGATCTTCTCATTCTTCGTCGCGGTAACGCTGCTGATGCCGTTCGTCATCCAATCCGCTGATTTCCCTGGAGCAAACTGACCAAATAAAACGAAGCATTTGGGTTAGCGGAACCTGGAGAAAATCCGCGTTTTCTTTGTTGTGTTCTGTTTAAGTTGTTTTGTGCATCCGTTGCGGCAGAAGATAGTCGTCATGAAGCGCGTCGCGCGCTCGATCGGCTCAAGTAACGTTTTGGCGACGCCGATCCGGCGTTTCGCATCGGCGCCCCTGCTTGCAAGCGGCGTGACGGCCGTTGCCGGCCTCCTGTATTTCCTGACCGCGGCTCGAGATATTACCGTTGGCGATTGTCCGGAGCTGATCACTGCCGCCGTGACCCTGGGCGTGGCGCACGCCCCCGGCTATCCGCTCTTCACCATGTTAGGGCATTTTTTCAGTCAGTTGCCGCTCGGCCCAATCCCTTTCCGCGTCAACCTGCTGTCGGCGGTGTGCGATGCCCTGACGGTCGGCATTGTTTTCCTCACCGCGTTCCGGTTAAGCCGCTCCCGTCTGGCTTCGGCCATCGCTGCGCTGATTCTCGCGCTTAACCCGCTGTTCTGGTCATGGTCGTTAGTCGCGGAAGTTTTTCCCCTAAACAATTTATTGGCCGCTCTTTTGATTTACCTGCTCGTGATCTGGAACGATGACCCGCAGCGTTTCGGCACCCTAGTGGCGGCAGCTTTCATCGCCGGATTGGCGCTAACGAACCTACACACGATTGTTCTGTTGGGTCCGGCTGTTTGTTTCCTCTTGTGGCGACACCGTGTCATTTTGCTGGCGCGGCCCCGAATTGTTATCGTTTGTGCGGCGGCATTCCTTGTTGGGCTGGTCCCATACGCATACGTACCGTGGGCAGCGGCGCGCCACCCGGCTCACAACTGGGGCGGCGTCTCATCCTTCAGCGATTTCATAGCGCTCGTCACGCGCCGCGAGGCCTATAGCAGCTTCCGTCTCGTCCCCCGAGCTTACGGGGGCGGCTCCATATGGCCCCGAATCGCGACGCTCTTTTTTTCCTTCGGCACGCTGATGGGATTGTTCGCGCTCCTCGGGATGATCCGCGCTTACCGCCGTTGCCCATGGTATCTCTGGTTTAGCCTGCTCGCTTTCGGTTCGACCGGTTTGTTCTTCGCCATCATCAGCAACTCGAATCTGAACATTCCGTCCGGAGCGTGGGTGCTGGAGCATTTTTTTCTCCTTCCGGAAGTCGCGGTGGCGCCGTTGGTCGCGCTCGGTGTGGTCATGATCGCCGATCTGGTTGCCTCTTCCGTGCCGGCATCGACCAGCAAGAGTCTGCCTATCATCGCCGGAGCACTCGGGCTCGTGCTGGTGGTCACTCTGCTCACGAACTACCGGCGGATCGATCAGAGTCGCAATAACGTTGCCCGCAATTACGGTGAAGACGTCCTGGCCTCGCTGGAACCGGGCACCATCCTCTTTGCAGGCGCTGATGCGTACATGTTCCCGTTGATCTATCTGACGATAGCGGAAAAAATGCGGCCGGATGTGATCGTCGTCATGACACCACTTCTGCCCTACCGCTGGTACATTGCGCAATTGCGAGCACGTTATCCGGATCTCAATATCCCATTCGGATCATATGATTGGGATCGGAACAATTTTAAGGTGTTGATCGAGGCCAACCGCAACCACTCGATCGCTTATGTTTGGCTGCCGCCGGACGCGAGCGCGATGCGAGATTACTGGCCGCGTCCGCATGGGCTAGTCCAATTAATCGAACCGAACTCAAAATGGATAAGCGTGGACGAGTGGGCGAGCGACAACGAACAATTGATGAAACGTTATCGCGCACCGGCGCCCGGCGCTATTAGAGCTAACACATTCGAGCGCGACATTTTGTTCTCCTATTCATACGCCGCGTGGCAGATTGGAACGAGGTACGAACGAAGCGGATCCAAAGCCGAAGCCCGGGCGTGGTACCAGCGCGCGAGAGACATTGATCCTGGATCAGAAGCGACCTACCGAGTGCTTTACTGGTTTACCGCGAGATGATCAAATCAAAACGGCGCGCAGACGATCGCTGAGACCGGGCTGGACAACGCAGATTGAGGAAGCGCGAAATAACCAAAACGTGCCTACATTCGACAACTCGGTCTCGATCATTGTTCCCACACGTAATGAAGCGGAAAATGTTGCGCCGCTGGTGTCTCAAATTGTCTCTCGCCCTGTTCGTCTTCACGAAGTTCTGTTCGTCGATGATTCGACCGACGCGACGCGCGATGTGATTCGCTTGCTGACTGCGAAATATCCAGTTCGGCTCATCGAACAGGACCACGCCCAGCCCGGCTTGGCGGCGGCGGTCATGTCAGGCGCCGAGGCAGCAACGGGAACGTTCCTACTCGTCATGGACGCGGACCTGAGTCACCCGCCCGATCGAATCAAGGATCTTCTGGCCCCGCTGCTGACGAATATGGCGGATATGGTGATTGGAAGCCGATACATACCGGGCGGATCGACCCCGGGCTGGCCGTTCTGGCGCCGCGTGCTGTCGCGAACAGGCGCAGCGCTCGCTTATCCCCTCACAGGTGTACACGATTCCATGTCGAACTTCTTTGCCATTGCACGTTCTCGATTACTGGAGCTCGCGCCACCGGCCAATGGTTCCAGAACAGCCTTTGAAGCAATGGTCCGTGCCGGGCCAACTTTGCGCGTGCTCGAAATTCCCATTGTCTTCCGGGATCGCGCACGCGGCAGGTCGAAAATGTCTTTGGGAATCGTGTTCCGATGTTTCTCCCGGTGGTTATTCGCGGTTTTTCGGCGCGTCTGCGAACGAATAATCGCGTAGCTGCAAGATCGACATCTTCGTTTTGATTTACGGAGAAAAGCCGATTTCTCGACAGGTTTCGGGCCATATCGCAGGGGACTAAATTTTTAATGGCTGAAGATTTGCGTTAGACCGTGAGAGGTGACTGTCCCCGAGCGCTTTTCAAGCGCGTTCTTCTCAAAATCGGCGCAAGAAGGGTGGTTGTTCTGCCGAACGAATGGCAGATTGTGTTCGTTTCATGCCGGCACCGAAGAAAATCTGGATTATTGCGGCTTTCGCGGCGCTTTACGTCATTTGGGGTTCGACTTATCTCGGCATCCGTTTCGCGATCGAAACAATTCCGCCATTTTTGATGGCGGGGACGCGCTTTTTTCTCGCAGGCGTGATCATGTACGCCATTGCCCGCTGGCAGGACGCTCGAAGATCGTCATGGGCAGAGTGGCGGACGGCGTTGATCGTAGGCGCGTGTTTGCTTCTCGGCGGCAACGGCGGTGTAACCCTGTCTGAAAAGTACATCGACTCGGGTCTGGCGGCGGTGATGGTGGCAACCGTCCCGATTTACATCGTGCTGCTCGGATGGTTAACGGGCATGACGCCGAGGCCAAAACCGATTGTGTGGCTTGGTTTGACGGGTGGATTTATCGGAGTCGCGATTTTGCTAGCTCCTGCGTTGAGATTTTCGTCGAACGGCGGTAGTCATCCCGCCATTGGCATGTCGATCTTGCTTGTTTCTTCATTTGTTTGGTCGGCCGGCTCACTCTATTCGCGCACGGCGAAGAGCGCGGCGTCGCCGTTCCTCGCCGCCGCGCAACAAATGCTCTGCGGCGGGTTCGTCTTGATGCTCGCCGGTTTTCTCACCGGCGAGTCCCGCCGCTTTCATCCGGGCGCGGTATCGATCTTATCGTTAGGCGCGTTTGCTTATCTGGTCCTCATCGGCGCGATCGTGGGATTCACTGCATACATTTGGTTGTTGCGGCATTGTGATCCGGCAAAAGTCGCGACGTATGCGTATGTGAATCCCATCGTGGCTGTATTGCTCGGCGCTGCATTTGCCGGTGAAACTTTAAGCGCCCGCACGTTGATCGCCGGGGGCCTGATCATCGGCTCGGTGGCGTTGGTGATTACCGCGCAACAGTTGAAACCGAAAACCGCCCCCACGATTGCCGCGACCGTTGCTCCGGCGGAATGCGCGAGATGAAAACGGATAAGTCCGAGCCGGACGGCCGGCAAGATCGACAACTCCGAGAGGCGCCACGAGTAGAGGAGACGATCGAGGTCGTTAGGCGAAACTGGCGCGCCGAAGTCGAGACCGCGCAAGTTTATCGCGAACTAGCCGAGCGCGAGCAGGACGCGAAGCGAAAAGGAATCTTGCTGCGTATGGCGGAAGCGGAAGAACGACACGCGCAACGTTGGGAAAAGAAACTTGTCGATCTTGGCGAACCTGTCCCGACTTTGCCCGACACCATTGGCCGCCGCCTGAAGCGATGGTTGAATCGCGCGCTCGGAACGGAGATCGCGATTCGCCGGATGGAAGCAGCTGAGGAAAAACACGAAGCGCAATTTCGTGATCAGCGCGATCGGGCCCTCGCCGGCGAGCACGACGTAAAGGATTTTTTGCGCGAAAGCGCTCTCGAGGAAAAAGCGCATGCCCGCGCTTTGAACGCAATGGTGCCGCAACTCGGTCCGCGCACTGTGCTCGACACGATATTAAAACGCGAACGCTGGCATGGCCGGGGTGGAAGTTGGGTGGCGGATGCAATTTACGGCGTCAACGATGGCCTGGGCGCCGTGTTCGGAATTGTTTCCGGCGTCGCGGGGGCAACGAACAATCAACAGCATTACATTCTCATCTCCGGTCTGGCCGGAATGATTGCTTCGTCATTGTCGATGGGCGCGGGCGCCTATCTCGCGGTAAAGAGCGAAGGTGAAGTTTACGAAGCCGAGATCGCGCGCGAAAAGGCCGAAGTCGAAGAGAACCCGGAAGAAGAGATCGAAGAGATGTCGCTCTTTTATCAACTGCAGGGATTCAACGCAGACGAAGCGCAAAAGATGGCCGAGCGGCTGGCCGAGCAACCCGAGCAGATGGTGCAGGCGATGGCCCAAAGCGAGCTCGGCCTCTCTCAGCAACACTTCGGCAAGCCGTGGACTTCTGCATTTTCCGCCGCGCTCTCCACTGCGATCGGTGCATTCATCCCGATCATTCCCTTTTTTTTTCTGACCGGCATTGCGGCGGTCGTCGCCGCGTTCGCGATCAGCATTGTTGCACACTTTGCGGTTGGCGCGTTGAAATCGCTCATCACGATCCGTTCGTGGTGGGCGTCGGGACTGGAAATGACAATCGTGGGCATGATCGAGGCTGCGGTGACTTACGGTCTCGGTCTGGCCTTTGGCGCGCTCGGTTAAGAGAACAAATCGCGGCTCTTCCGCATTGTTCCGGGCCCGGGCTCGCGATACCGTCCTACGAGCAGAATTTGACGGTCGCTGGAATAGCAAGTTATTCGTAACCAAACCGTAGTCGTGCGGGTCAAAACTAATGGGGCATCCAGCACCACTCAGCGGTGGGGGTTGTAAGGCCAATGTCGAAACGAACACTTTTTGTAATCGCTGGCGTTTTGCTTTTGCTCATCGCCTGGTGGAGCTGTCATCACGGCAGTTCATCCAATCAATCGCAAGCGACCACAAGTGGCGGATACTCTGGACGGCGCGGTGGCGGTGCCGCGGGCGGCGGATCGGTGCCCGTAGTCGCCGGAAAAGCCGAGCAAAAAGATGTGCCAATTTACCTAGATGGTCTCGGCACGGTGCAGGCGTTCAACACCGTCACTGTCCACAGCCGGGTGGATGGCGCTCTGGTGCAGGTCAATTTTTCAGAAGGGCAGGATGTGAAAACGGGCGATTTGCTAGTTGTTGTCGATCCTCGCCCGTATCAGGCGGCGCTGGATCAGGCAAAAGCGCAAGCCGCGTTGGACGAAGTGACTCTGAAGAGGCAGGCCGACTTGCGCGCTAGAAACGTAATCGCGGCGCAGGATTATGATACTGCTGTGGCGAACGCGCAAAAATCGCAAGCCGCCGCCGAGGCTGCTCAGGTCAATGTCGATTATTGCTCCATCAAGTCGCCGATCGACGGCCGCACCGGCGTCCGGCTTGTCGACATTGGCAACGTCGTCCACGCTGCGGACCAAAATGGAATCGTTGTTATCACGCAACTGCATCCGATTTCAGTCCTGTTCACTTTGCCCGAGCAAAATCTGCAATCGATTCTGGGCGCAGGCGCGGCGAATGGAGGATTGCCGGTTCTGGCGTTGGACCGGGGAAACACGATGACGCTCGACCAAGGCAAGCTGGCGGTAGTTGACAACGAAATCGACCAGACGACTGGCACTGTGAAATTGAAGGCGACGTTTCCAAATGCCGATCTCAAACTTTGGCCGGGAAAATTCGTAAACGCGCGTTTGATTTTGACCACACGCAAGAATGCAACGGTTGTTCCTTCAAGCGTCGTGCAGCGCGGACCGCAAGGAACCTACGCGTATGTCATCAAGCCGGATAAAACCGTCGAGATGCGGCCGATCAAAGTTGCGCAAACCGAAAACAATCAAGCTTTGATTGACAGCGGATTGCAACCCGGTGAGCAAGTCGTCGTCGATGGCCAATACAAACTCCAACCCGGCGCGCACGTCGAGTTAACCACACCGCAGGCGCAACAGGCGGCGTTGCCTGGAAAACCGTCGGCGCAGAAACGCGGTGAGCCCGCGAAATTATGAACGGACACTGTATCGCCGCAGGTAGGGACGCCGCGCTGCGGCGTCCGATCGGCGCAGCGCGCCGACCCTACCAGCCATGAGTATTTCCGAACCATTCATTCGCCGTCCAGTCGCGACATCGCTAATGATGGCCGGCGTAATTTTGCTCGGCCTGCTCGGTTATAAATTGCTGCCGATCTCCGCGTTGCCGACGGTTGATTTTCCAACGATCGAAGTGACCACGTTTTATCCCGGCGCCAGCGCAGACGTGATGGTCTCGTCGATCACGACGCCCCTGGAGCGACAATTCGGACAAATCAGCGGATTGGCGTCGATGAATTCCACGAGCTCGTTCGGCACATCGACAATCACCTTACAGTTCGTTCTCGACCGGCCAATCGATGTCGCCGCGCAAGATGTCCAGGCCGCGATCAACGTTGCCGGTGGATTCTTGCCCAAAGAGCTGCCGAACCCGCCAAAATACAACAAAGTTAATCCGGCCGACACACCGATTCTCACACTCTCGATCACATCCGACAGTTTGCCGCTCGATCGCGTGAACGACTTTGCCGACTCATTGCTCGCGCAAAAGCTGAGCGAGGTTACCGGCGTCGGCCTGGTCACGATCCAGGGAAACCAAAAACCGGCCGTACGCGTTCAGGTTAACCCGGCGGCGATCTCTGCGCTCGGCCTCAGCCTCGAAGATGTGCGCACGATTCTCGGTCAAGCGAACGTGAACGCGCCGAAAGGCAGCTTCGACGGGCCGCGACAATCGTTCACGATCGGGTCGAACGATCAGATTTTTTCCGCCGACGCTTACAAGCCAATTATCGTCGCCTACAAGAATGGCGCGCCGATTCGTATCGGCGATATCGCGAACGTTATCGACAG
>DATMPQ010000248.1:0-6803 GCA_035567015.1 Chthoniobacterales bacterium
CGAACAACTTGAGCGGCACGATCCCCGCGCCGGCCTGGGCGATCACAACATTCGTTCGCTCATCATGTTTGTGGAAGAAATCAATCACGCGCTTCACGCCGCGCTCCAGTTTAAAAGCGGTGCGCGCGAGATCGGCTCGGAAGATTTTGTGCGCAATCTCGAGCTGCAAGCGCAGGTCGATACTTATCTTGTGCTCCTCTTGTTTGTTGCTTTCTTTCGAAAAACCCAGCGCGTCTCGCGAACCGACCGCCGCTGGCTGCGGTTCCATCTTTTCGCGCGACAATGTCCGGAGGCATTTCGCAGCCAAAACTTGCGCGGCCGTTACCTCGAGACGGCCCAGCTCGCCTCCAGCTACACACATTACCTCGATACGCTCAACGGCATGAGGCGCTCGGAAGAAATCCGCGTTTTTCGCTCGCTCGACTACGGTACCAAGAAGCAACGGATCCTTGCCTTGGCCGACCGCACAATTTAATCGCGTCGCTTCGCGAATTCTATTTGCGAAAACGGAAACGCAATCGCTTAATACCGGCGTGTTCAGTTTGACCATGCTCGGCAGCGGCAGCGCCGGCAATAGCGCACTGGTCGCGACCGATCATTGCCGGCTGCTGATTGATGGTGGATTGAGCGCGCGGCAACTCGCGTTCCGTCTCGCCCAATGCGAGGTGACCCCCGAGCAGCTTGATGGCGTTCTGCTCACGCACGAGCATAGCGATCATGTTTGCGGGCTCGAAGTGCTTTGCCGCAAATTTGATGTGCCGATTTATTGCAACGCGCTCACCGCGGAAGCAATCCGGTGCAGCTGGTTAGATCGACCCGCCGCGGCCGGTAACTGGCGAATTTTTCGCACCGGCTCCGAGTTTTCGATCTGCGATATCACGGTGCAAAGTTTTCCTGTGCCGCACGACGCGGTCGATCCGGTCGGGTTCGCCTTCCAGGCTGGCTCCGGCAGTCTCGGTTTCATTACCGATCTCGGTTATGCGACGCGGATGATTGTTGAGCGGTTGCGCGAAGTGCGGACGATTGTCATCGAAACGAACCACGACGAAAAACTTTTGCAGCGCGATCCGCATCGGCCCTGGCCGGTGAAGCAGCGGATTCAATCGCGGCACGGACACCTTTCGAACGCTGCGGCGGCGAGCGTGATTGAACAATTGCTTCCGGGAAAAATCGAGCGGGTGGTGCTGGGACATCTGAGCCGCGATTGCAACACGCCTGCGCTTGCCTCCGGCGCGGTGCGCGCGCAACTCGAAAGATGTGGACGCACCGATGTCAGTCTTTTTTGCGCCGCCCAATCGGAGATTAGTTTGCGTTTTCAGGTAGGCGAAACAGAGCGCGGCGCGTTTCAGCCGACATTCCAGAACGTCTTTTTCGAAGCGTCAGGCATCGCGATCCGATCGGCATGAAGATCCGCGACGCCGTCGAGGCGGATTTGCCGGCGATCATCGACATTTACAACGCCGCCGTCGCGACCCGCATGTCAACCGCGCAACTCGAGCCGGTCACCGTCGAAAGCCGGCGCAATTGGCTGAGCGAACACTCGCCGGATCGTCACCCCCTCTGGGTAGCCGAAGTCGACGGCCGCGTGATCGGCTGGCTCAGTTTCAAAAGTTTTCTTCCGCGTTGCGCCTACCGGGGCACGATTGAACTCAGCGTCTATGTCGATGAAAAATTCCGCCGCCGCGGGATTGCGAGAAGATTGTTGGAAGAAGCAATTGCGCACGCCTCCTCGCTCGGGATCAATGCGATGGTAGGACTGATCTTCGCGCACAACGAACCGAGTCTAAGATTATTCGAGCGGCTCGGGTTCGAGCACTGGGGATTGCTCCCGCGGGTCGCGCGGTTGGATGGCCTCGAGCGCGACCTCACGATCATGGGACGCCACATCTAAGGTCGATTAACTTCATCGGACTCAATTTCTTGACGGCGACGAATCTACCTCCGCCGCGCGCGCTCGGACTGTTCGCGCTCAAACATTGCGTGAAGATCGAGCGCGCCGTAACGCGCCAGATCCAGACCGTGAGCGCGATAATTAAACTCGCGGATCAGCGGCAGATAAAAAATGTGGTCGCTGTTCTGTAAAGCAGCTGAAAGTTCCCTCGCGTCTAGCAAATAGAAGTAGTGGTTCCTGCCTTGAGACAGTTGCGGTGCCATCACGGCAATTTGCGGTTCCCATCCGCCGACAACGATTGTGTTGCGCCCGGGAAGTTCCTCCGCGTAAGCGAGAAAACCGCGAATGCGGGCCATGGTTTGCAGGCGCTCGGCCTGATCGGCAAAAATCGGTCCGGGTGAGAGACCGGTCCGTGAAATCTCAACCACCGGCGCAGCCAGCAGGCATGCACAAAGCACCTGGAAGATTCGACCAGGCGTGAACTCCTGCGCCAAAATTAACACGAGCGGAACAATCGGGAGCAGATAGCCGGCTTGATCCGGCAGCCGCAAATACGCTGCGAGATAAATAAAAATCGCCAACGAAAGTGCAGGCACAATCCATTTGTTAGCCGGATTTGGTTTGGCGGGTTGGAAAAAAAGGCCGCAGGCTGCGATGCCAAGCCCAATCAGGCCGACGGTTCCCCATAACTCGACTGTTCCCCGCGTCAAAACTGTCTGCCAACTCGGGCGCGCATGGTCCTCATAAAATCTGAAAAAGCTTGTGCCGTAGCGCAACCAGACCGGCGAAAAGACCAGCAACGATACAAGCGCCGTGGTGAAGAAGAATCTTAAACTAACGAGCCATCTGGGGTGACTGGCCGTTCCTCCTAATAGAATTAACACGAGCGGCAGCGCCATCGCCAGCGCCGTGATCCGGCAACCAGTGGCCAGCCCGAGCAATGCGCCAGTCAGCACAGGCCGGTCATGCAACGAACAGAGGATACTCAGAAGCACAAACGCCAGCGCCCACACGTAGTCCTTCGAGCAGACACTGCTGACAAAGAAAATCGGCGTCGCGCCAAGCGCGAGACCACCTAGCCAAGCGTTGCGATAATGAAGTTTTCGACCAATTGCCACGAATGCGGTCACCGCCACCGCACTGAGCAACGCCGTTAGTGCATTCAAGGCCAACGGACCGCCACGCCAAAACCATGAACAAACAATTTCCTGCACCGGGTAACCGGGAAACCGCGACACCGAGTATTCGCCGGTCGTTGCGATTTCTCGCGCGGCGCGCGCGACGCGCCAGGCGTCCACATTCACTCCATAACCGGCGGCGAGAAACGGCAGGCGAGACAGCAAAACGACTATAAAAAGCGACGGCAATGGCCAATGCGGATTTCGCCGCAGCCTGAGTAACCAATCGTGAGCCAGCGAAGTCACGGACTGGTGAGTGGAGCAAATTCTCTGCCCGCGCTCTAAAGATCGATCTCTAGATTTCTCAATCGAAAGAGAGTTGCGATTCTATGCTTCCTCGTGACCGATCACGAGATGAATGACGCCGTTCGGTGCGGAAATAAAAAACCCGTCAAAATCTTCCCGGAGCTGTTCGATCTCGTCTCGCCGCGGCACGCCGTTGACTTTTAGAAACGCCGCGGCCGCTTCCGTGTCATTCGTTTCCAGTTCGAGCCAGATGTCCGGCTGACTCAGGTTCGGGACCTTATCGATCCAAAGCCGGTTCGGGCCGAACTGAAAAATGCAGCCGTCCGCTTCCTCCTCGATCAACGGCAACCCGAGCGTGTCCCGATAGAACGCGATCGTCTGATCGTAGGTGTGGCTTGGGCATTTGATGGCGATATTCGCGCCGCCGGAAAATTGCGGGCTGTTGACGTTGGCGACCATGGTGTGCGCGAGGGAAAAAGGTTAACCTCCGCTGGAACCTTCGCCGCCCGGTTTCGTCATCGCAACCGGATCGAGCGCGCGGTCCAGCTCCGCTTCAGGCAACACCTTTTCCTCCCGGCAAATTTCGCGCACCGTCTTTCCCGTTTTCGCGCTTTCCTTGGCGATCTCCGCGGCGCGATCGTAACCGATCTTCGGGGCGAGACTCGTCACCATGGCCATCGACAATTCGACCAGCTCCGCACAGCGTTTTTTATTTGCCACGATGCCAGTAACGCATTTATCGCAGAAAACAGCGGCCGCGTTTGCAAGCAGCCGGATCGATTCGAGAAGATCATGCGCCATCACCGGCATCATGACGTTGAGCTCGAAATTGCCGTTCGCGCCCGCCCACGTGATCGCCGCATCGTTCCCGATCACTTGCGCGCAAACCATCATGAGGGACTCGCACATCACCGGGTTCACTTTGCCCGGCATGATCGAGCTGCCCGGTTGCGTGGCCGGCAACTGAATCTCGCCGATGCCGCAGCGCGGGCCGCTCCCGAGCCAACGAATGTCGTTGGCGATTTTGAACAAACTGACCGCGATCGTTTTGAGCTGGCCACTGGCTTCGACCACGGCATCTTTTCCGCCTTGCGCTTCAAAATGATTTTTTGCCTCATAAAAAGCGATGCCGGTTCGTTGCTCCAGATGACGCATGATTTTGCCGGGAAGATCGACATGTCGATTTAAGCCGGTACCGACCGCGGTCCCGCCGAGCGCGAGTTCGCGCAAAACCTCAATTGCTTTTTCGGCGCGCTCTCTCGCATAGGCGACGTGCTGTGCATAACCGGAGAATTCCTGGCCCAGCCGCACCGGTGTCGCATCCATCAAGTGAGTTCGGCCGATCTTGATGATCTCCCAAAACTCATTCGCTTTTGCCTCGAGTGCGCCGTGCAGCGTTTTCAGCGCGGGCACGAGACAAATTTTTAACTGTTCGGCAGCACTAATGTGGATGGCGGACGGGATCACATCGTTGCTCGATTGCCCCATGTTGACGTGATCGTTTGGGTGGACGAGTTCGCGCGAGCCGATTGATTTGCCAGCGAGTTGCGCGCTGCGATTCGCGATTACTTCATTCGCGTTTGTGTTCGTGCTCGTACCGGAACCGGTCTGAAAAATGTCGAGCGGAAAATGTTCGTCCAGTTTTCCATCGGCAACTTCTTCAGCGGCTTGCACGATCAGCGCTGCGCGTTCCGCATCGAGCAAAGCAAGGTCATGGTTGGCTTGCGCCGCCGCCCATTTGATTAAACCAAGCGCGCGAATGAACGGGCGCGAAAATCGATAATCGCTAATCGGGAAATTTAGCACGGCGCGCTGAGTCGAGGCGCCATAGAGCGCGGAAGCCGGGACGGACATTTCGCCCATGGAATCCCTTTCCATCCGCGTTGCTCCGCCCCTCATGCCTGCCGATTCGCGGGAAGTCGGGCCCACTCCATCTGGTGACGATCACGTTTCAGCGCGGGCGCCTTTTGAAAGACAGTGATGAACATGGGCGGGATGTTTTGCAGGAAATATTCTGACTCTGCGTGCGCGAAAAGCGTGGCGTGTTGCTTCAGCTCGTTCGTGACCTGATAAATGATGAAACTGCCGCCGGGCGCGAGCGCGTCATGCGTTTTTTGTAAGAGAGTGCGTTTTTTCTCGATCTTGAGGATGCTGAAGGGGATACCGGAAAGAATGTAATCGCAGCAGGCGATCCCGCGGCGCGCCAACTCCTGCGGCAAACGGACCGCGTCTCCATGAACAACGTGCACGCGCCGATCCCTGGCGAATTGGCGTTCGAGATCGCGTGAGAATGCGGGGTCGAGTTCAAACAGGAGCAGGTGCGAATCGGGACTCATCCGTCGCGCGATCTCGCGCGAGTGCACTCCTTCACCGGGGCCGTACTCGGCAATCACGCGCGGCTGGCTGAAATCCATCTTGCGAGCGACGCGCTTAACCAGCGCCTTCGAGCTGGGCACAATCGACGCGATTTGAAACGGTCGCTGCAAGAAGCGCTTAAAGAAGAGTACGCTCATGAAATGCGAATAGTCCACCGCCGCTCTCGTATTGTCCAGTCGCGATGTGGGCTCTTACCTGCCGGTGGGCCGAGGGTTACGTGCCCAGACGCGTATCCGAGGGGTGGGGTCGCCAAACAAAGGATTGACATCGATTCTAAAATTTATAATGCTAGACCCCGTGAAATTGTCTTGCCCACCTTTGCCCAAATTGGTGATTTTCCCACATGCATAACCTCCTCACGGTCAAGGAAACGGCCAAGTACCTCCGCATCCCGTTGCCGACCGTTTACTATCTCGTCCAGCGCGGCCAATTGCCAGCTATTCAAATCGGTGGCCGTTGGCGGATCAAAAAATCATCGCTTGATAAAGACATCTTGAAGGAGGACAAGTCCGGCCAGCCTACGGTCCTCGTGGTGGACGATGACGAAAGCCTGCAAAATCTCTTCCGCGTTTTTCTAAAAAAAATCGGATTTAGCCGCGTTGTCGTCGGGACGGTGAAAGAAGCGCTGGCCGCGCTCAACAAACAAAAGTTCGACCTCATTTTTCTCGATCTGAAATTGCCGGATGGTCCGGCCGATGACGTTTACGACGCAGCGAGAAAAGAGCAGGCCGATTGTCCGATCGTGATTATCACCGGCTATCCGGATAGCGAGATGCTCGATCGCATTCTGGCGAAAGGTCCGATTACGGTCTTAAAGAAACCGCTCAACTCCGAGCAACTCCAGCAGACCGTTCGCATTCTCGGGCACAAAGAGGCCGTTAAACTCGCGGCCTAAGGTAGGACGTTTGTCCGAAACGCCGGACAAAATTGATTCATGATCGTGTGACCGGCGGATGGTGATTGGCTTTTCGCTTCGCCAGCTCCTTGACTCATCACCAATCACTAATCACTTATCCACCAAGCACTAATCTTTATGCGCGGTTAGCTCAGTGGTAGAGCACTACCTTGACACGGTAGGGGTCAGAGGTTCGAAACCTCTACCGCGCACCATC
>DATMPQ010000249.1:0-17770 GCA_035567015.1 Chthoniobacterales bacterium
GCATCGGCTTCACCCCAAGCGTCCGCCTCGCCGGCGCCGTGAAACCATTATTCGCAGTAGCACTTGGTTCTTTCTGCTTGAGTGGTTGTCTCGGTTATCACATCGGGCCAGCTAAGCCATATTACCTCCGTGACGTTCACACGATCGCCGTTCCCACTTTCAAAAACCATACTCTCATCCCTCGGATGGAAGTGCTGGTGACGGGCACGGTGATCAAGCAGTTTCAACAAGACGGGACTTTCCAGATTGCGAGTGACGGAAACGCCGATGCCACCTTAAAAGGCGAAATCATTCGCATCGATCGCTCTCCGGCGCGCTCCCTCCGCGGAAACGTGCTCGCGACCACCGAATTCAATTTAGTCATGTATCTGAAATATAGCCTCCTCGGACGGGACGGAAAGCAGCTGGCCTCGGGTGAAACCGTTGGAACGACGAGCTTTTTCGTCGGCACAGACGTGACCACCGACGAACGGCAAGCGCTGCCGCTGGCTACCGAAGACCTCGCCACGCGATTGGTCAGCCAGTTGAGCGAGGGCTGGTGATGCTCGATGAAAGGTAATGAAAAACTTTGGTCTATCCTCAACGACAAGCTCGACACTCTGTGCGCCAGCAACCGCCTGCCTGAAGCAATCCGCGTTGCGGAAACGGCTCTTGAGGTTGCCAAGCGTACTTTCGCCGACGACGAGAGCGCCCTGGCATTAAGTTACGAAAAACTAGGGCAGCTTTTCGATCAACGCGGCGATCGCGCCCCCGCGAGGTCACTTCTCTCCAAGGCATATGCCATCCTGGAAAAGGCAAGCCCCGTGGATCAGGGCGCTCTGTACCGTTCTGCCCGCCGGCTTGCCTTTTTGTGCGATAACCTCGCTCAGTCCGAAGAAGCAATCCGATTCTACGAAAAAGCGATCGCGATCGGCACTCAACTCGATAACCTGCCTTACTCGGACCTCGGCACCATGTTAAACAACGTCGCGCTCATTCTTCGCAAGTCGGGACGCCAAAAGGCGGCGGAGCCATATTATTTGCGCGCCCTGCAAATTTACGAAAAGCAGCTGGGCCCCGATCATGCGGATGTGGCTTCCGTGCTCAATAATCTGGCTGTGTTTTACACCAACGAGCGTCGCTACTCCGAGGCGGAGAAAATCCACCTTCGCGCGCTGGGCATTCGGGAGAGGGTGCATCCGGCCGCTCATCCGGACATTGCGCAATCAAAATGTAACCTGGCGGTGGTCTATCACTCCCGCGGCGATTACGCGAGGGCGGCGGAGCTCTACCGCGCCTCGCTCAAGAACTGGGAGGAGGCGACCGATAAGCCACCCGAAGATTACGAGATTGTCGCGTCGAACTACGCCGACTTGCTGCGTTCTCTCGGCAAAGCACGCAAGGCGCATCAACTGGAAGTTCGTGCGCGCAAGAAACGCCGAGGCTAATGATTGGTAGGAGGTTTGTGCGAAAAAACGCCACCAAGACCCACATGGCCGCTTTGACCTTGCGGCCCTTCAGCGCGTGCGCATTTTAGAAACCGCTGCTTATTGCTCGCGTGGCGGAACTGGCAGACGCGTACGGCTCAGGACCGTATGGGGCAACCCGTGGAGGTTCGAGTCCTCTCGCGAGCACGTCGGCTATTTGAGCACGTCGGCTATTTGAGCGCGTCGGCTATTTTAAAGGCGATGTACCTTTGAGCTTACTTGCCCCCAGCGCCTCTTCTTCTCGCCGCCCATCGGGCTTTCATCAGTTGGGAAAGCCTCCTCCGCCCCGCGGCGGTGAGTCCGCCCTTTTTCTTGACTGCGGTTCTTCGGCCCACTTTCGCGCCCGCCTTTTGTCGAGCCCAGCGAGCTCGGGCGGCAGCCGCCAACTTGGCGCGAGTGGCCGCCGAAATTCTTCGTCGGCCGCCGGTGGATGTTGAATGTGTTGGAGCGCTGCCAAGCATTGAAGCAAGGCGTCTTTCCAGAGTATCGATTTGCCGGCGAATAGAGACGGCTTCTTCCAAAGATCTAAGAGATAAGTCCATGCGCCTTCACATAGCCGGAGTTGGACAGAATGGCAAACATCTTTTTTCTAGCTAACGAGATGGTGCCTTTAAGCTTGATCTGTAGTAGCATGTCGGATGTTGGATGTTCGACCTTGAGCGCTTGAACCAACCAGCTACCGAAACGCAGCCGGAGCGGGTCCAACGGATGTTTGGATCAATTGCCCGCCGCTACGATCTTGCCAACCATCTGCTTAGTTGCGGCGCTGATTTTTATTGGCGAAACCGCGCCGCGGAAATCGTGACCAGCTGGCGCTCGAATAAAGTTGTCGATCTTGCTACCGGCACGGGAGATCTCGCGCTCGCCATTGCGAAAAAATTGCCGAACGCGGAAATCACGGGCGTCGATTTTTCCGAAGAGATGCTGGCCGTCGCGCACCGAAAAGGATTGCGCGAAACCATCGTGGCCGATGCCATGCGATTGCCATTCGCGGATTCTTCGTTCGATTGCGCGACGGTCGCCTTCGGTTTGCGCAACATGGAAGACTGGGGCGCCGCCCTGCGCGAAATGTCGCGCGTCCTCAACGCAAATGGCCATTTGCTCGTCCTCGAGTTTTCCCTGCCACGATTGCCGATCTTGCGCGCGGTTTACCGCTTTTATTTGCACGGCTGTCTGCCTTTCCTCGGATCGTTTCTCACGCAGCAAAAATGCGCTTACGATTATCTCGGCGGATCGATTGAAGAATTTCCGAGCGATGGTGCGATGGTTCGATTAATCGAAGCGAGCGGCTTTGCTAATGCGACGGCCGAGCCACTCACCGGCGGCATCGCCACGATTTACATCGCGATAAGAAAACAGCCACTTTAGTCACCGCCTTTTGGGCAGCGCCACGCGCGTGAACTGACTCACGCGCTCAGCGAGCGGTCACAAGCTCGTGCCTAACGAGTTGCGCTCGGCGCGACGCTCGCCGGGACCGCGGGCGAAGGCTCAACCGGCTTCACGAGCGGCAGGCGCAGCGCGCTCAAATCCGGATTGCCGATCACAAAGGTCCCTTCGCGTTCGTCCACGCGCGCGAACCACATACCATCGGGTGCGGCTCCGCCAATGGTCAATTTGTGCGACGCTTTATCGTCAGGCGACGTCGTAAAGGTAATGATGAGGTGCGGTTTCTCGAACTCATGTTGCGGCGTGGTCGAGCCAACCCAGCGCACCGCGTTCAACATCGACAGCGTGCTGAGTAGCGATTGGACGTTTACCTGGTCGATCCCGCCAGCGCCTTTTACCCAACTCCACTGGTTGTTTGCGCCTCGCACGAGCGACAACTCTTTGTCGGTCACGACGCTGAAACGGTGGATTTGTTCCGACTTGAATTTGAAGATCGATAGCTCCTGCCACTGCAACGGGTCGGTGAAAATTTGATAGAGCAAACTGCGACGCGCTGCGACGATAAACGGCTCATCACTGAGGCGCACGTAAACGTTGTCGCCATCCACTTTTCCAAACGCGATTGTGGCGAAGGGACGTTCGCCTGCTTTGGTTTCAGCCGTGTTCTCAGATGCAAACGAGCCGAAAGTCAATTGTAACTGCGGCTTGTCCAGACCGTACTTCGGCAAATCGGAAGCGACCTCTTCAACAAATTTTGTCACCTGCTCGTTTTGCAGAGTGTCGATCAAGCGGCGGACTTCGCTCGAATTTGCCGGGGCATTCTTGCGGCTGGCGATTGTCCAGTTCTCCTCTTTCCGTGCCAGGACGGTCTTGCCTTTGCCCGGCGCATCGATCGTGATCCGGTCGAGAATGTTTGTGTCAATGCGAACAAGATGCCGGTCTCGCACGTCATTGGGCTTGGTGTTGAGAATCTCTTCGATCTTTTTCGGGAGCGTGTAAACAAAAGCGCGCGCCGAGAACCGGACATAAACCTGATCCTTTTCCTTTTCCGGAACGCCGCCGATCTGCAACACCTGGCCTTGCTCGCCACGAGACGAGTCCGCCCGAGCGGGGGACTTGTCCTCCTGAGCAAAGAGCGTGATCGATCCGCGGGGCTCGGCCAAGCCGTACGGATGCAGATCGCCGCGATCGTCGGCCACAAATTGTTGAATACGCGCCGTTGTAACTTGCGCGATCAGGTCAGCAATCTTTTGATCGTCACCCCGCGCGCGCAGCGGTTTCGTAATTTCCCAGTGATCGCCTTTTTTCTGTAGTTCCATCTCACCGGTGGGCGTCTTCAGCACGATCCGCGAGACCTGCGCGGTGATTAAGTCGGTTAATTTCCTGTCGCGAAATTCCGCCGGCTTTTTCTCGACTTCCTTCTTGATCGATTGGGCGGCGAGAAATGTCTCCTTTGAGTTTCCCAGGCGCACATACATCTTGCCTTCTAGCGCTGCGTCTTTGCCGAACAAGATCTCCGGTGGTGCATCCTTTCCGCGCAACTTCAACCGGAGCTTCGGTTTGCTCAGGCCGTATTCGTTCAGCTTACTCTTGTCCGCCTCCAATTCTTTCGCCGGGATGGTCGCGTCTTTCTGCCAGCTCTCGAGATTGAGGAGGAGATTCTCGATCAAAGAGCTGTCGGCCTGATCCTTGATCGGCGTTTCCAGGCGCCATTTCTTATCCCGGCGGCGGAGTTCAATCTTATCGTCGCCATTTTGGATCACGATCCCGTCGATTTCTTCGCGACTGAAATTGATAACGTTCTGGGCCTGGCGTTTTGCCTCCTCGGTCGTCGGCGCTTCGCGTTCGTAAAAGAACATGTAAGCGAAAACCGCCCCGGTGATGACCAGCAGGATCAGCGTCGTCTTCAACTTCATGGCGATCGGACCGATTCGTTAGGCGCGGCGTCGCCACCAGACCGCGCCGCCGATGACCGCCGGGACCAGCGGCAGCAGCACCAGGATAATCCAGCGCAGATTGCGCAATGCGTCTTCGTTGAGACTGAAGGTGAGCGTCTTGGGAACTTTCGGCGCAATGCCGATAAGCTGCTCGCGACTGAGCAACCAGTTCACGCTGCCGGAAATGAAATCGAGCGCCTGCTGGTCTTGCGTGAGTGCATTGTCTTGAATGAACGTGGCATTGCTTACCACCACCATGCGCGCCGAATTTACCTGCACGCGCTCGTCCGCGCTGGCGCCTTTTTCGATCGATACACCAATCGTTAATGGCGAGCCGGGATTGCGCTTAGCATCGGCCTGAAGTTTGGCCTGATCGTTCGAATTGTAATCTGTCTCGGCAAAATAGCCTTTCTCCGCCTGAACCAGCGGCTCGAGCCGAATGTTGGCCGCTCGCACGCGTTCGGGCTCGAGTGTGAGCGAGGAGGTGCCGCCAAAAAACAGCGCGCGCACGTCAGCCAGCCGTTTCGTGATCGGGCTCCCGCCCAAAAAATGCGCTTGCACATCGCGGGTGAGCGCGACCTCCTGAATTCCGGTGCGCAGAAAAACCATCAGCCGGTCGTCATTTGCCTTCACCCCGAGCTCGTTGAGAAACGCGTTCAGTTTCGGAGTTTTCGCCGCTGGATCGAGAAGCAGCAGGATGCGCCCCTGTTTTTCCCAGAAATCGCGCAGCAATTTCATTTCACGATCGGAGAAATCGTACTGCGGCCCGTCGATCACGACTGCCTTTAATTCTGACGGAATCGCGCCGGCATCGAAAAGGTTCAACTCCTGGAACTTGATGTTTTCGTTCTCAATGAATGTCTTCAGCACGGAGATCGGGGTGTTTCCGGCGAGAGGTGGCTCTTTGTGGCCGAGCACGTAGCCGAGCGTGTTCTTTTTGCCTTCGACCAGGTCCATCATCGCGCTGGTGATGGCTTGTTCGCCTTTGAACGCCGTCACGTGCGGGCCTTCACCGAAGGCCATTCCACTTTGATCAACATCGGCCATTTCGGACGCCTTCACTGTTTTATTGCGCCCGGCGTAATCGAGCACGAGCAGACTTTCGTCGCTGACCACCTTGTATTTATCGACCACCTCCTTGGCGCGCGAGAGATTGCGCTCCGGATCGATATTCTCGATGTCGATCTTTCCCTTGGCCGCGTATTGAAATTCAGTCAGCAGGTTTTGCACGTCTACGGTAATGGGCGTGTTGGGCGAAAAGAAAACCGTGATGCGGGCTTTGCCTTTGATCGTGTTAAGAAAACGTTTCGTTTTGTCGGAGAGCGCGTATTTTTTGTCGCGTGAGAAATCCCAGCGCTTGTAATGCTTGAAGGCGATGGAATTCACCATCAGGGCGAGAAACAGAACCAGCACGACTTGAAGCAGAACGTTTAATCCGATCTGGAGGCGGTGAATTTTTTTCCGCGCAGGTTGTTTTGTCTCTTCAGCCATCGTCACAGTCTCCATTTGCGCGATTGGAATGCCTGGTAAGTGAGGGTCAACATGACGATGGTCATGCTGAGATAGAAAACGATCGGCCGCGTGTCGATCATGCCGCGCGAGAAGGTGCCCATATGCTCGATGGCCGAGAAATAGCCGAGCAAATCGCGCGTCTCCGAGTTAACGTCGAGCAGAATGTATTGAACGAGTCCGAGAAAAAACAACAGCGTGATCGCGCAAAAGGAAATGATCGCGGCAATAATTTGATTTTTCGTCAGAACCGAAGCGAGACATCCGACCGAGAGGTAAAACATCCCCAGGAGCAAGAGCATTAAATAAGAGCCCCAGTATGCTCCGGCCGAATTCGCCGCCAGTTGATGGGTGATGGTCTGAAAGATCCAGAAATAAATCAGTGTTGGAAGCCAAATGATTAGGTAAAAAACGAGCGCGCCGAAGAATTTCGCCAGAACCACCTGCCAGTCGCGCACCGGCGCAGTCATGAGCGGCTCGATCGTGCCGAGCTTAAACTCCTCCGCGAAAAGGCGCATCGTGATGAGCGGAAAAATCGGGACAAAAGCGAACCAGAAGAAAACCGAATTGAAAAACGCCTCCTCGACCGAATACTGCACGGAGCGCTGGTTCATGAACGAAATCTGGAAATAAAAATCGACCCCGGCTACGAGCAGGAAAAAAACGAGGACGATGTAAGCGATCGGCGAATAAAAATAGCCGGACACTTCGCGCCAAAGCAGGGTGTAGAATTTACGCATAATCAAAACACGCCTGTCATCCCGAGCCGCGCAGACGGCGAGGGACCTCTCATTGGGTACTTGGTTACACGAATGATCGTGGCGTGACGATCGCAGCCTGTGAGAGGTCCTTCGCTCTGCTCAGGATGACAGCTCATTGTTAGGGCGACATCTTCAAAGATCGACATGTTGTTCAGACTTCATCTGGATGGGTGAGCTCGACGAACACGTCTTCAAGCGTGGCACGACGCTGCGTTAGCTCGCGCACCGTCCAGCGCCGGACGATCGCGAGTTGAAAAACTTCTTCGCGCACATCGACGCCCGATTCGACCCGCAGCGAAAATATTTTCCAATCACCTTCCGCCTCGGTCGTTACATCGCGCACGCCGGAAATTTTCTTCAGTTCCTCGGCGCCGTTATCATTCCCAACCTTTGCCTCGAGCATGACGCCGCCAGCCCGGCGAATTTGGCCGAGCAGGTTTTCCGGCGTATCGCACGCTTCGATTCGCCCCTTATGAATGATAATCACGCGACTGCAGGTCATTTCGACTTCCGGCAAAATGTGGGTCGAAAGCAAAATGGTATGCTGTTTACCGAGGTTTTTGATCAGTTGACGGACCTGGCGGATTTGATTCGGATCGAGACCGATTGTCGGTTCATCGAGAATGAGAAGATCGGGCTCGTGCAAGAGCGCATCGGCCAGACCGACACGTTGCCGATAACCTTTCGAGAGCGTGCCGATTAATTTTTTCTCCACCTCTTTCACACCGCAAAGTTCCTTTACGTCGCCGACGCGCTCTGCGACGCGGCGATGGGGCACACCTTTGAGCGCGGCGCGATAATCGAGATATTCCGTCACGCGCATGTCGTTGTAGAGCGGAACGTTCTCCGGCATGTAACCAAGATGCGCTCGCGCCTGGAGCGATTGCTCGAAAATGTCGAACCCGGCGATGCTGGCGCGCCCCGAAGTTGGCGGCATGAAACTCGCCAAAATTCGCATCGTAGTTGTCTTGCCCGCGCCGTTCGGCCCGAGGAAACCCATGATCTCGCCTTTGCCCACCTCGAAATTCAAATCCTTGATCGCGGTCTGGCCGGCGTAACGTTTCGTTAAGTTTTCGACCTTAATCATTTTGCGATAATTCCATGAGACACTTGAACGGCTAGCGCGTTGCTAATTTTTTTCTAAATCAGCGCGCCGCCAGCGTCACGGTTTCAACTCGCCGAGCTTGCCCGTCGGCGCGGATAACACCAACGACGACCTCGACGCTGGTGCCACTCCGCGCGGGCCGGAGAAGGTCGTCCACCTGTTTGACCGAATTCACATCGGACTGGCCGAGGCGATAGATGACCAGACCGCGCTCGAGACCCGCTTGATCCGCCGGACTGTCCGGTTCGACTGCGGTGATGAGAACACCGTGACCTCGCGCATAACCGAGCGCGTCAGTCAATTCCTCCGTCAAATCCTGCAATTGCATTCCAAAGAGCTGCTCGGCGGCCGACGTTTCATTCGGTGCAGGCTCTTTCTTCGATTCGGACTGTTTCTGCGCAACTTTCTTGAATTGGCCGACGCTGTCGCGCACGACTTCGGCCGGAATGGCAAAGCCCAGCCCTTGCGTCGGGATGCCTTGCGGGGTGAAGGCCATCTTGGCCGAACTGATACCAACCAGTCGCGCGGAAAGATCGATCACCGGGCCGCCGCTGTTGCCCGGATTAATGGCGGCATCGGTTTGCACTAAATTTTTGAATTCGACGTTGTCGATGGTGATATCGCGTTTGACCGCGCTGAGAACGCCGCGGCTGATCGAGCTGCCGTAACCGACAGCATTGCCCACTACGATGACTGTCTCGCCGAGCAAATTGGGCGAAATATTATCGAGGTTAATAAACGGAAACGCCGCTTTGGCATCGATTTTGATGAACGCCAGGTCTGTTTTGTCGTCGCCCGCAATGTAATGCGCGTTGTAAGTCTTGCCGTCGTTCGTCATCACCTGGATTTTCAAATCGGCCGCCCGCTCGACGACGTGTTGATTGGTAACAATGTAGCCGGCCGGATCGACAATGAATCCCGAGCCGAGACTTTGCAGCGTCTGGCGAATCTCGCGCGGGCGGCTTCGATAGTTGCGAAAAAACTGCGCGTAGAAATCTTCGATCGGATCGCGCACCGTCCGCCGAACAACCCGCTCGGTGTTGATGTTGACGACCGCCGGCAAAACTTTCGCGAGCGCCAGCACCGCCGGCTCCGCCGCGGGATCCGCTTGCGCAAGTGAAGATGTCGATCCCGCGAGCACAAACAGAATGCAACCGACAGCCGTGAACCAGCACCGCGCGTTGTGAGATTGACCGAAACGAAACATTACTATTGCAATTGTTCTGCGATCTCTTTTGGCAAAAGCTCGTGCAGTTCAGGGTAAACCTCGCCGATTCGAATTAGATCCAGCTCATCCTTCTTGCGCTTGCTCAATCTTCTCTCGCGATCGCTCCAGGCCCAAATTTTCCCCTGGATCACATCTTTCAAATCCGCTACCGGCACGCTTGTTCCCAGGACGTCGCGCCGTTCTGCGCGCCTGACAAAATTCTGATAGCGAAGATCGGTTGTGAACTGAAGATTCAATTTGCTTTTCATTTTTTTGGCGTTCATCGAATGCGGAAACTCGCGGATCGAAAATCCCCCTGCGACCAACTCGTCGCGGATCGCTGCCAGGTTTTCCGCGACCACGATCATGTCGGCATCCATCGAGTAAACTGGCTCGACGTAACAATTCACCGCCAGACCTCCAATGAGACACCATGGCCCGTGTCGATCCAGAATTGCGGCGACCTCCTCAAAGTCACTGGCGCCGCCGTTGGTAACGGAATTGTAAATTTCAGCCGCAGTCATCAGCGCATTGCGGGTGCAGTATCGAAGCTGACTTTCTACTGTCAACTTGCTGGAGAGGTGGAACGCGCAGTCCCTTGCGCGTTGTTGTAGGTCGCGGCTGCGCCGCCATTTTTAGCATCGAGCCACGGAGCGCTCGGTCCACTTGCGCGCCATCCAGCAGAATCGGGCACTGTCAACTTGCCGCTCGGCGTTATAGTTGCAGATTAAAATCGCTATGCGGCCTTCGATTGCTACTCGCGCAAATCTCGATCTGTTCGAGGAGAATTATCGACGCTGGCAACAGAATCCCGAGTCGGTCGATTCGGGTTGGTCGGCGTTTTTCGAAGGCTTCGAGCTGGGTAACCTGCCGCAGCAAAATGGCGCGGTCGCAGGTGGGTCGCCGCGCGCAGAACCTGGCGAAGGGTCGCTGCAAACGCGCGTTGACGGTCTCGTTTACGCTTATCGCACCCTCGGCCACACGATTGCGCTCGTAAACCCGCTGGCGGAGAAGCGGCCGGAGAATTCGTCGCTCACACTGCGCGAGCTCGGCTTCAACGAAAAAGATCTCGATCTTCGCGTTTCATCCAAGTTCTTCCTCAACAACGAGGAGATGACGTTGCGCGACATCATCGCGCGTCTCCAGAAGATTTATGCCGGCTCCATCGGCGCCGAGTTCATGCACATCCAGAACACGCGCATCCGCAACTGGGTGCGGCACCGCCTCGAGTCGCGAGCGGACAAGTATTCCGCTCCGCGTCAGGTGCAGGTCGCGCTTTTGCGCACGCTAATGGAAGCCGACTCGTTCGAGGTGTTTTTGCATTCGCGCTACGTTGGTCAAAAACGCTTTTCATTGCAGGGCGCGGAATCGCTGATGGTGATTCTCGATACGATTCTGCACAAATGTCCCCCCGCTGCCGTGGAAGAAATTTGCATGGGCATGGCGCACCGCGGTCGATTGAACGTGCTGGCGAATTTCTTGAAAAAATCGCTGCGCGTCATCTTCACCGAGTTCAGCGAGAACTACATTCCCGATCTGGTCGCCGGCGATGGCGATGTGAAATATCATCTCGGATATCGCACCGTTCGGAAACTTTCTTCGGGCGTCGAAGTTGAGATTCGTCTCTCGGCAAACCCGAGTCATCTCGAAGCGGTTGACCCCGTGGTCGAGGGGAAGGCGCGTGCGCGTCAACGCATTCGGGGCGATACCGAGCATCGCAAGAAAGTTCTGCCGCTTTTGATCCATGGCGATGCCGCCTTCGCGGGGCAGGGGATTGTCGCGGAAACGCTGAACCTGTCGCAACTGGACGGCTACGGCACAGGCGGCACCTTGCATGTTGTCGTAAACAACCAAATCGGATTCACGACTCTGCCGGAGGATGCGCGTTCGTCCATGTACGCGACCGACATCGCGAAGATGATCGAAGTCCCGATTTTACACGTCAATGGCGATGACCCGCTTGCTTGCATGCAGGTGAGCGAGCTCGCGCTCGATTTTCGACAGGAATTTGGTCGAGACATTGTTATCGACATGTATTGTTACCGGCGCTACGGCCACAACGAAGGCGACGAGCCGGCGTTCACTCAGCCCCATCTGTATGCGAAGATCGACAAGCATCCGTCGGTGGCACGGTTGTATAAACGCGAGCTTCTTGAAGCCGGCACTCTCAGCGATGACGACGCAGCTTCGCTCGAAACCGAATTCGATCTTCGCCTCGAGATGACCCTCGACAATGTTAAAGCGATCGAAAAGGAAAAAGCGGGCAAACAGGCGAAGTTCCGGGAATCGACCGCCGTTTTCCAACCGGAATACAAGAGCTCGTCGCTTTCGACAGCGATCAGCGAGAAGGCGCTGAAGACGATTGTCGATGCGCTGACCACTGTTCCGGGCGATTTCAATATTCAGCCGAAGATCAAACGCATCGTCCTCGAGCACCGCCGTAAGGTTTTTGAAAACGGCGGACCGTACGAATGGCATTATGCGGAGCTGCTCGCCTACGGTTCGCTGCTTTTGGAAGGCACGCCGGTGCGATTGTCGGGCCAGGACAGCGCGCGCGGGACATTCAGTACCCGGCACGCGATTCTTTACGATGCAAAAACCGGGGCGCCCTACGTGCCACTGATGCATCTGGCGGAAAAGCAGGCGCGCATCTGCATTTACAATAGTCTCCTCTCCGAAGCGGCCGTGCTTGGGTTCGATTACGGATACTCACTCGATTACCCCGAGATGCTTTGCTTGTGGGAGGCACAGTTCGGTGATTTTGTTAACGGCGCGCAAACCATCATCGATCAGTTTATTGTTTCGGCGGAATCGAAATGGCAGCGCCCGAGCGGCATCGTTTTGCTGTTGCCTCACGGTTACGAAGGGCAGGGTCCGGAACATTCCAGCGGCCGGCTCGAGCGCTTCCTGCAACTTTGCGCCGAGGACAACATCCAGGTCTGCAATCTAACCACTTCAGCCCAGTATTTTCATGTGCTGCGCCGGCAAATGAAACGCGATTTCATCAAACCACTCGTGATCATGACGCCGAAAAGTCTGTTGCGCGCTGAGTTCGCTTCGTCGCGCGCGGAAGATTTTACCAGCGGCCGGTTTGAAGAAATTCTTGGCGGGCCGGATGCGGGTCCGGTCGATAAAACCACGCGGATCGTTTTTTGCTCGGGTAAAGTCTATTACGACCTGCTCAATTACCGGACCGAACGAAAGATCGACAATGCAGCGATCATTCGGATCGAGCAGCTTTATCCGTTCCCCGAAAAACGGCTGCGGGAAATGATGAAAGGATTTCCCCAAGGCGTGAAGCTGCTCTGGTGTCAGGAAGAACCTGAGAACATGGGGGCGTGGACATTCATGGAGCCGCGATTGCGGACCGTGTTTTGCCGCGAAATCGCCTATGCCGGCCGTCGCGCCAGCGCCAGCCCCGCCGTCGGCGCCCTCGTTTTGCATAAACGCGAGCAGGCCCGTCTCGTCGCGGACGCGTTTTCGATTTAGAGAACTCTAGCGGCGGGCGTGTCGCCCGCTTTGACAACCTTCCGCACCCGGCACGGCTGCCTCTACAGTAATGTTTGATTCGACCAGCGGATTTTTCTGCGCTTAGTTAGGCGCCGATGGCGATCGAAGTAAAAATTCCGGCGGTCGGCGAATCGATTTCGAGCGGCGTCGTCTCTGTCTGGCACAAAAAATCCGGCGACTTTGTTAACGCCGGCGATGCGCTCTTCACTCTCGAAACCGACAAAGTTTCTACCGAAATCACTGCCGAAACGCCCGGTGTGCTCGATACGATGGTGCCCGAAGGCCAGGAAGTGAAGATCGGCGAAGTCGTTGCGACCATCGACGATTCAAAAACAGCGCCCGCAAGACCCGAACCGGCGGAGAAAAAAGCTGCGCCGGAAAAGAAATCTGTAGCCGCCCCGAAAGCTTTCGGGGCTGACCAGGGACGCCATTCCGGCTCGGAACCGGGGTCAACGACCCCGGCTACAGGACCGCTTTCACCGGCGGTTCGCCGGATTGTTGAAGAAGAACATGTGGAGACGGAAAAGATTTCCGGAACCGGAAAGGACGGTCGCCTGACGAAAGGCGATGTTCTAGCTGCCTCGGAAAAGAGAACTGTAGGGGAAGCTGTTGATGCCAGTCCGGCTCGGACCGTCCCAGGGAAGCTGACAGCTTCCCCTACAGAAGCGAAAGAGACTACCCAAGATCGACAGTCAACCGATGGTCGATTCACGCGCAAAAAGATGTCGCCGTTGCGGCGGAAAATCGCTGCGCAGCTCGTCATGGCTCAGCACACGGCGGCGATTCTCACCACTTTCAATGAGTGCGACATGAGCGCCGTCCAGGACTTGCGCGCGAAATCGCAGGAGGCGTTCGTGAAAAAGAACAGCGTGAAGCTCGGTTTCATGTCGTTCTTCATCAAAGCCTGCGTTGAAGCGCTCAAAGCAGTTCCCGTCGTAAATGGCCGGATTGAAGATGAAGATTTCATCCAAAATAATTTTTACGACATCGGCGTGGCCGTTGGAACGGAGCGCGGCCTGGTTGTTCCGGTGGTGCGCGATGCCGACAAAAAAAGTTTTGCCGATCTCGAGCTCGACATTGCCGGCTTCGCGGTGAAAGCGCGTGAAGGAAAATTGAAGATCGAGGAGTTGCAGGGCGGCACGTTTACGATTTCAAACGGCGGCGTTTACGGCTCGCTCCTGAGCACGCCGATTTTGAATCCGCCGCAGAGCGGAATTCTCGGCATGCACAAAATCATGGAGCGACCCGTGGCAATGAATGGCAGAGTCGAGGTGCGCCCGATGATGTATCTCGCGCTTAGCTACGATCACCGCGCCATCGATGGCAAAGAAGCCGTCACATTCCTGATCAAAGTGAAGGAATGCATCGAGGATCCGAGAAAGCTGCCGCTGGATTTTTAGTGACCTAGTTTCGATCTTTCGGAAAGACGTGGACGCGTCATGCGCTCGCGTAGGCCGCCCTCCCTCAAGAAAGCTTTTTCGAGTTGCCTCAGTTGCTGGTCGAGCAGGTAATTGGTTTGATGAATGAGGCAAATTAGAATGTTCGCCACCACTGCGGGTGGTCGCGTTTCGATGTAGGTTTTATAGGTCTCATACGACGAGTCCTTATGATTTCCTAAGCCTCTAACGAAACGCGCTTCACGGCTGTTCTTATCCCAAAGCGGCAATCCGCGCACGCGTAGAAAATCGCGATAATCTTCCAACAATTCTTCCAAACTAGCGCGGGCGACGTTCATTAGTTTGATTTCGATTTCCTTGGATGTTCCCGAGGCCTGGCTTCCTTCGATAATGTTTTGTTTGCCGGAACGCGCGGCCTGCACCATTTGCTCACGCGTGCGGTCGCGCTTGTCGAGAAATCGCTCGCAAAAGCGGACTATGCCATCATAGACAATTCTTGCTTTGCGAAAAGAGAGAAGGTTCTCGTAACCGCCGTGAGGCGGAATAAACTTCTCGGGCATAGCGAGTAATTTATGAGTCGAATGAGACTTATACGACTCATAAAAACGTTTGGCGTAAACTAGCTTTTCGGCGATTGCTGCTAACAATGGAGAAATTTGACATTGTTATCATCGGTTCGGGGCCAGGCGGCTACGTTGCCGCGATCCGGGCCGGCCAGCTCGGATTGAAGACGGCCATTGTCGAAAAAGACAAAGATCTTGGGGGCACCTGTCTCAACATTGGCTGCATCCCGAGCAAGGCGCTGCTCACTTCGAGCGATCATTTCGTGTTCGCAAAAAAGGAAGCCGGGAAGCACGGCATTATCATCGAAAACGCTAGTGTCGATCTTGCGAAGATGCAGCAGCGCAAAGACAAGGTCGTAAGAACGATGAACAGCGGTGTCCGCGCGCTCATGAAAACGAACAAAGTGACAACGTTCGAGGGATTCGGGACAATTACCGCTCCTGGAAAAGTTTCGGTCAAGTCATCCAAAGGCGAGCAGCAGGAGATCGAGACGAAGAATATCGTTATTGCCACCGGCAGCGCGCCGATCGAGCTGCCATTCGCGAAGTTTGACGGCACGACAATCGTCAGCAGCACTGAAGCGCTCACTTTTGCGGAAGCGCCGCCCAGATTTCTGGTCGTCGGCGCCGGCGCAATCGGTCTCGAGCTCGGATCAGTTTGGGCCCGGCTTGGATCGGAAGTAACAATTCTCGAATTTCTGCCGCGCATCGCCGTCGGCTTCGACCTGGAGCTGTCGAACATGCTCCAACGCTCGCTCACCGGACAGGGGATCACGTTTCATCTCGAAACCAAAGTGAGCGCGGTCAAGATTGAGAATGGCCGCGTGACGGCGACCGCGACCAAAGGGAAAGAAGAACTGAAGTTCGATGCGGATAAAGTTCTTGTTTCGATCGGGCGCCGTCCGTTTTCCGAAGGCCTCGGCGCGGAAAAAGTTGGGGTAGAGTTCGACGAAAAGAAAAGGATCAAAGTGGACAAACATTTCCGCACAAACGTGGAAGGGATCTATGCGATCGGCGACGTGATTGCGGGGCCGATGCTGGCGCACAAAGCGTCAGACGAAGGCATCGCGTGCGTAGAGACGATTGCCGGGAAATCCGGGCACGTGAATTACGACGCTATTGCCGGAATCATATACACGAATCCGGAGCTCGCGGGCGTCGGGCTAACTGAAGAACAGGCGAAAGAAAAGGGGATCGACTATCGCGTGGGCAAATTTCCGTTTCGCGCTACCGGCCGCGCGGTGGCGAACGAAGATCTCGAGGGAATAGTTAAGTTCATCGCCGACGCGAAGACGGACCGGATTCTCGGCGCACATATTTTGCAACACTCGGCCTCCGAGCTAATCGCCGAAGCCGTTTCGGTGATTGAATTTGGTGGCAGCTCGGAAGATCTCGGCCGGACCACTCATTCGCACCCGACCCTGAGCGAAGCGGTCAAAGAAGCCGCGCTCGCGGTTGAAAAACGCGCTCTGCATATCATGAATCGCTGAGGCCACTGAGGTGGATCGAGCAGTCCCGTGCTCGATGTTAAATCAAGTCGGCGTAGCCGCGCTTATTCTGCGCGACGTATTCAATCGAGTTTGCGGCTGCGCCGTTTGTATTAGCATCGCCCGACGGAGCGGTCGATCCACCTCGCGTCGGCGGTTATTCACCGTGCATTTGCACTTTCGCGTCGTCGAATCACTAATAGCGTCACGAGCCCGGCCACGGCGCAAACGATTGCGCCGAATGCGAGCGCGAAAGGCGTGCCTAACCAGTGCGCAAGGGCCCCTGCTTCTAGGCTGCCCAGCGGAATCATCGCGCCGAAAACGAGCGACCACACTCCCATGACTCGCCCTCGCATTTCATCCGGTACGATGGTTTGCAGTGCGGTGTTCGAGGTTGAGAAAAACAGCAGCATGCCAAACCCCACCAGGGTGAGAAAGATCAGCGCAACATAGAAATTCCGCGTCAGCGCAAACGCGAGAAGTGCGATAGAAAATAACCAGACTCCGCCGAGCGCGAGTTTTCGTGGCGTGAACAGATGTCCATAGGTCGCCACAACGAGCGCGCCGATAAAAGCCCCGGCTCCGCTGGCCGACATTAACACGCCGTAGCCGTTCGCACCGCGGCCCAGCACGTCGCGCGCGAACGCCGGCATCAGCACTGCGTACGACCAGCCGAAGACGCCCACGCTGAGAAATAGCAGCAGAATCGTGCGCACGCGTTGATGTTTCATCGAATAAACAATCCCATTCCACGCATGCTCGGTCGCGGAGACGATGTGTGCCGGGCGCTCGAACGCCGGCAAACGCATCATCAGCAAACCGGCGATCACCGCAACAAAGGTCACACCGTTCAGGAAAAAACACATCGCAACGCCGACCGCGCCAATCATCAAGCCGGCTATCGACGGGCCGATAACGCGAGCACCGTTCACGATCGAGCTGTTGAGCGAAATCGCGTTGAGCAAATCTTCGCGGCTCGCCATTTCGACGGTGAACGCCTGACGCGCGGGCATATCGAAGCCCATCGCCACGCCATTAAGCGCAGCGATAAGGATAATGAACAATGGGGTGGCAAACCCGGCCCAGGCGCCGGCTGCGAGCAGAAACGCGCAAATCATTTGCGCGGTCTGCGTCACGATAATGATCGACCGTTTCGGGTAGCGATCGGCCAGCGATCCACCCCAGATTGAGAAGAGCATCATCGGCGCGGAGCCAACAGCGGCGACGGCACCGAGCAACAATTTCGAATTCGTGATCTGATAGACGAACCAGCTCATCGCTGTTTGTTGCATCCAAGTGCCAATGAGCGAGACGAGCTGACCCCAAAAAAAGAGGCGATAATTTCGATGCCGCAGGGCGCGGAACGTGTGACGCCAGGTGATTCCGCCCACCGGCAGGCGACGCGGCCGGCCGCTGATATCTTCCGGCACGCGTGCTGTTTC
>DATMPQ010000250.1:0-4887 GCA_035567015.1 Chthoniobacterales bacterium
TATTGTTTCTTGAGCAGCATCAACTCGGTGCAGCGCCGCATTATCACCATCGAAGAACCGGTCGAATACCGCTTGCCGGGCGTCTCGCAGATTGATGTAAAACCAGAGATTGATCTCACCTTCGCAAAGGGTTTGCGTCACATTCTGCGGCAGGACCCCAACGTCGTCATGGTCGGCGAAATTCGCGACGTCGAGACGGCGGACATTTCCATCCGCGCTGCCATGACTGGCCATCTCGTTTTCAGCACGCTGCACACGAACGACGCAGTCGGCGGCATCACTCGTTTGCTCGATATGGATGTCGAGCCGTTCCTGCTCGCCTCGGTCGTAAAATCATTCATCGCGCAACGCCTCGTACGCACGATTTGCCCCGAATGCGTGCAGTTGGTCGAATATCCAAGGGAGTACTTGGCGGAAATCGGTTTCCCGGTGAAGGAACGCGGCACGCAATTCCGGCGCGGCGCGGGGTGTGATCAATGCCGTCAGACCGGATACCAGGGTCGCGCGGCAATCTATGAGATTTGCGTGGTCACCGAGCCGCTCCGAAAGCTGATCATGCAAAAGCGCGATGGCGGCGAGCTCAAGCAATGCGCCATCGCGGAAGGAATGGAAACGCTGCGGCAGGACGGTTGGCGACGCGTCGCGCAAGGTAAAACGACAATCGAAGAAGTGGTGCGCGTCACGCAAACCGACGAAGTGATGGCGGAGACCACCGAAGAAGCCGAGCCGATGGTGGCCGGGTAGTTTCCCAAGATCCACAATCACTAAACGCGTGTCATCCCGAGCGGAGCGAGGGACCTCACAATCGAAGGTGGAAGACGCTCGTTCGGAAAGCGTAATCAATCAGCTTGAGAGAGATCCTTCACTCCGTTCAGGATGACAACGCGCTGGGTGTTGATGACGCTGAAGGGACGGCACTCGGTCAAGTAGCGTTGTCATCCCGAGCGGAGGGATCTCACAAGCGCATGAAGGCCTACTTTGTTATATGATGACAAATCGGAGCCGGGTCGTGCTCTATACTGGCGTTACAAACAGTCTTGAACGGCGTCTCTGGTATCACGGCAATACCTCGGCTCGTAGTTTCGTAAAACGCTACAAAGTGGATCGACTCGTTTACTACGAAACTTACTACGATGTCCGCGATGCGATCGCGCGCGGAAAAGGAGATCAAAAAGTGGCGACGCGAGAAGAAGAATGATCTTGTGCGCAAACTTAATCCGAAGTGGGAGGATTTGGGTAAAAAGTTATTCTTCGATCGTAGGTGAGGTCCCTCGCTTCGCTCGGAATGACACGCCGCGGAGTTGATCAATTGGGAGTTTCACCGCGCAATTTCGCGATCGCCTCGCGATAATCTTTTGCGTGAAAGATGAAGGTGCCGGCGACAAGGACGTTGGCGCCGTTTTGGATAGACAATCGCGCGGTCTCGGGGTTGATGCCGCCATCGACTTCGATGTCGATCTTTGCTGCGCGAGATTTATTCCACTCGGCTGCGCGTTTCACTTTTCCCATCATCTCGGAGCGGAACGATTGACCGCCGAAACCGGGATGGACAGTCATGACGAGCAAGATGTCGATCTTGTCGAGGAAGGGCTCGATCGATTCAAACGGCGTCGCGGGGTTCAAAGCCAAACCAGCGCGACAACCGGCGTCGCGAACTTTCTTCAAAGTTTCTTCGACACGATGTTTCGACTCCGGCTCGACGTGGACTGTGACGGAGTTTGCCCCGGCTTCGATAAATAGCGGCGCGTAATGATCGGGATGCTCAATCATCAAGTGCACATCGAGCGGAAGCTTGGTGTGCTTGCGCACAAGATCGACAATCGCCGGCCCGAATGAAATATTGTCAACGAAATGTCCGTCCATGATGTCGCAATGAATCCAATCGGCGCCGGCTTTTTCAGTAGCGCGAACTTCATCGGCCAGGCGGGAAAAATCGGCAGCGAGAATGGAGGGCGCGACGAGGATTCTTTGCGCGATCACGTGGCAAACGTTAAACGCTCTAGGTTCAACGTCCAATACTCCAGTGGCCCAAGCTTTTCCTTGACGGCGCGGGGCTCCGTCTCATGTTACGGCGTTTCAGCCGGTCGAATCGCAGTCACGCGCACGGTAGCTGCTACGATTAAGGGCATGGACGCGCTTCTGGCAGACTGGAATCAGGGCGGCTAATCAAGAATTAATTCATGTTCAACGGACTTTTCGGCTGGTTATCGAGCGACATCGGGATTGATCTCGGCACGGCGAATACGCTGGTGTATGTAAAAGACCAGGGGATCGTTTTGCGCGAGCCTTCCGTGGTGGCGGTGCAGGCCGGCACGAACAAAGTGCTGGCTGTGGGCGATGAGGCGAAACGCATGCTCGGCCGCACACCGGCGAACATTGTCGCGGTGCGGCCGCTGAAAGATGGCGTGATCGCGGACTTCGAAGTGACCGAAGCAATGTTGCGGCATTTCATCACGAAAGTGCACAATCGCCGCGTGCGCGCGCGACCGCGCGTGGTGATCGCGGTTCCATCTGGGATTACGGAAGTGGAAAAGCGCGCTGTCCGAGAATCGGCAACGCATGCCGGGGCTCGGGAGGTTTATTTGATTGAAGAACCGATGGCCGCGGCAATAGGCGTGGGTCTTCCCGTGCAAGACCCGGCCGGCAACATGATCATCGACATCGGCGGCGGAACGACCGAAGTCGCGCTCATCTCGTTGTCCGGAATCGTATTCAGCCGCAGCGTTCGGGTCGCGGGCGATGAGTTGGACGAAGCGATCGTGCAATACATGAAGCGCGCTTACAATTTGATGATCGGCGAGCGGACCGCGGAAGAAATTAAGATTAAGATTGGCTCGGCCTATCCGAGCGAGAAGGAAACGAGCGTGGAGGTAAAAGGGCGCGATTTGGTGGCCGGTTTGCCGAAAACGCTCATGATCACTTCACAGGAAGTACGCGAGGCATTGCTCGAGCCGATTTCGACGATTGTCGATTCAGTGCGCATCACGCTGGAACGTTGTCCGCCGGAACTTTCGGCCGATCTTGTTGATCGAGGACTGGTGCTCGCGGGCGGCGGTGCGCTGCTGCGCGGTTTCGACAAGCTTTTGAGCGAAGAGACCGGTTTGCCTGTCCATGTTGCTGAAGATCCGCTTAGCGCGGTGGCGGAAGGAACGGGCAAATGCCTCAATGAACTCAAGTTTTTACGTCAAGTCGCCTCGTCGGATCGCCAGTGGCGGTGACGGTTGCGGATTGCGGATTGCGGATTTGCGCGAATGAACGCGCGTTTTCCGGGTCGAGGATCGACCATCAAACACTCGCCAATGCGATGAATCGCACGAGCATCATCGCGCTGCTGATTTTCGGCGCCATCCTCGGATATTTCCTTACTTTCGGCCCGGAGAAGACGCGCAAATTCCAAGGCGGAGTTTATCAAGTGATCGCGCCGTTTCTTACCGGCGGCTCGGGGTTGCAAAAGCAGATTACGTCGGTGCGCACCGGTTTGAAGTCGCTGGAAGAGCTGGAGCGCGAGAATGCTTCGTTGCGGGTGGAGAACCGCTCGCTCAAGGCGACGAACCAGGGCCTGCGCGACGTCGAGCACGAGGTCAGCCGTTTACGGCACGCGCTTAATTATCGCGAGCTCTCGGTCTTCAAACTGGTGCCGGCCGAGATTGTGGCGCGCGACTCTTCGACCTGGTGGCACACGGTCACGATCAACCGCGGAACAGAGGATGGCATCGAAGGCGACATGGCGGTGGTAACGGATGAAGGTCTGGTGGGAAAAACGACTACGGTGAGCGCAAACATTTCGATGGTCCTTTTGGTTTCAGATGAAAATTGCAAGGTCGCGGCGTCGGTGGAAGGAACGCGCGAACAAGGGATTGTTTCCGGCGAGCGTGTGAGTGGTGGGTTGACTCCATTTTTGAATCTGAATTTTCTCTCGAAACAAGCGGATTTGAAGCCAGGGCAAAAAGCTTACACCTCGGGCGTAGGCGGCGTTTTTCCGTCGGGCTTGCTGATCGGCGCAGTCAAAACTTTTCGGGTGCGTGAGCTGGATGGACAGGCGCAGCTCACGCCGGCGGTCGATTTATCGCATCTAGAGGACGTCTTCGTGGTGACGGGCCGAAAATGATCTTCTTTTTTATTCTACTGGTTTTCGTCCTCATTGCGCAGATCGCGGAATTTTTCATCCCGACGCTTTCGTGGCTCCACAACGTGCATATTTACATCGCACCGGTGATCGTTTTTTACGGGGCGATGGCGTTGCCGTTCCCGCTCATGCTCGCCCTGGCCTTGTACGCCGGCTTCTTGTTGGACGCGCTCACCGTTCAAGTGATCGGGGCGAAGGTTGAAATTTCAATGGGATGGTCGATACTCCTCTACGCTGTGCTGGCGGGAATCATGCATGGCCTAAGGCCACTCTTCATCCGCGGCCGCTGGGAAGTGCATTGCGTTCTAAGCGGCATCTGTACCTCGGCGATTATTCTGGCGCAATATTTGATGATCACATTCCGACGCGGTTCCATCATTTTCTCCCGTGAAGTCTGGTGGCAGATCGGCGGGCCCGGTTTGATCGCCATGGTGATGGCGCCGATTATTTTCTGGTTCTTGCAATGGATGGCACGGATCACGGCTTATCCGTATCTTTCCGAAAGGAATCGCTTCGAATGAACCGTCGCCTCAACCCGCGTTTGCGGATTCAATTTCTCGGACTCTTAATGCTGCTGGGAATGGGCGCGCTCGCGCTCAGACTCTGGTGGATACAAGTAGCGCACGGCGCGGAATGGACTGCGCAGATTCGTGGCAGCTCGCAAGCGACAGTGCGAATTCCGTCCGTGCGCGGCGAGATCAAAGACCGCAATGGACTGACGCTGGTGCAAAATCGAGCCAGCTATGAGGTCGATTTTTATT
>DATMPQ010000251.1:0-3721 GCA_035567015.1 Chthoniobacterales bacterium
TTGCGCTTTCCCTCTTCGAACCAGAGAAAGCTGTTCCTGCACTCGCTCAAACTTGTCGTGCCTCTCATCCCGACCCGCGTAACCCGGCACGCTTTCCAAATGGTTCTGTAACAGTCCAAAGACTCGCTCAATCACTTTGCCCCGTGGAAGTTTGGCGTGACAAAATTGAAGCCCGAGCCCACGCAATCCCATTTCAGTTTGGAACCAATTGATCTCGTCCCGGCGACCATGCAGGAGTCGCGCAGTTCGCCACATCCCATTCTCATAATAGAACCCCCGTCTTGGGAGCCCGTAGGTGTCGGCAACTATCGTCGTGAGGTTGCGAATATGATGCGCGGTGTAATTGCGCTGCGGAATGAGCACATACCCGAGAATGAACGTAGTGCGGACATCGCACATGGCCAGGAACTGCCCGCGCACGAGCGCAAAGCCTTCGTCGCTCTCGGTGTAATAGTAATTGGGTAGCGTACAATCGTCCGCCTGAAACCAATCACCAGCGTGGAAAGTCGATGGATCGCGGTTGATGTAAGCGCCGTTCAGTTTCGCTTGTCGCGGACCGCGGTGATGATCGCGCACAATTTTGATCTTGTTCGTGATCAGCTTGCGAATACGGCCTGGCACGTACGATTTCCTAGCCGGAGTCGAGGTGTAGTGCTGCGACACGCGCGTGCCCAAAAGACCCTTTTCGCGAGACTCTCGCCAAGCCTGCGCGAGACCTCCGCCGGAACGAAGCGCCTTGGCAATGAGTGCTCGTTCCTCCTGTTCCGAAAACTTTGGCGTCGGCCGTCCTGGATTTCTCTTCCGCGCGTCCCCAATAGTTGCAGGCACGCGGCCGCCTTCGATCCAGCGCTTTAATTTCCGATCGAACTGAACTTTTATTCCTTTCTCTGATTTCCCGAGAAAAGCAGCGTTCTCGAAAAGAAATTTGAGCGTTGCGCGTTTGACCGCTCGCGATTTCCCAACTCGTTCAGTTTCTCCTTCGTAATACTCGAACGCATAAATCCAGAGAAACTCTTTCTCGAGCTCAGTTGGTTCAGCAGGGTTCGCGAAGGACGAAATCAGGTCTTGCAACGGCCGCAGCGCAGTTGTCGCGAACGCGACCCGCCGCCCTAACTCCGGTTTCCGTGCCGGCGATTCGTCGAGATAAATTTCCAGTCGTCGCCAATTCTCCGCGCCACCATTACGATCGAGTGTACGTTTGAGCAGCCGGCGCCAGTGCCGCGTTGATATCCTGTGGCCGGAGGCGCGGCGATAATCTTCAACGCCGAGTTGCTCAAATTCCGCGCTCGTTAGAGCGATATCACTTGTCCGCGCGAGTGTGGGAGCGAGAGCTCGCTTTAGCATCGAAGCGCGCTCGATTGCTTCTTCACAAAGCTGGCTCAACGGATATCGCGGTTGCCAGAATAGCGGCGGCGAAGCCAGTAGGGCATCAATTGTTGTTTTTTGTCGCACGGCGACGTCATCGAGCGCCACCAAGATGTTCTTGGGAAGCACGTCTTTCGACCACGCTCTCGCCTCGTTTCCGTGGACGATCTTCGTTCCACTCGGCGAGGTGTCCTTCAGTAATTCCAGAACACGCCGTTTCGATCGCTGAAGCAGAGCGGCAATTTGGGTCGCGGTAAACACATCTTTCTCCGTTGGATTCACAGAGTTCGCTATATTATGACTATAGTCATATATCACGTCAACATTCGATTTTGCTATGATCGAATCGTGCCCAAGACAGATGCTCCGCGCGCTATCTCGCTAGAGGTTGTGCGACTGCTCAAAAAGGAACGTATTCGTAGCGGGATCTCGATGAATCGGCTTGCCGAGAAAGCCGGTCTTTCTCAATCGATGGTGAGTTTGCTGGAACGAGGAATGCGGACCCCGACATTGGATACTCTGCTCCGGATTAGCGCTGCGTTGAATGTCGATCTTTCGAAGCTACTCAAACGAGGATCAAAGCGTCGCTAAACACCGGGCCATTGGGCACAGGAAACGTTAATAGGTTCGAATCCTACCGCTGGAGCCAAAACTTAAACTGCTCAAGTGCAGCAGCTTCCCCAGCTGGCAGAACCGATTTAGCGAGAAATGCCAGCGGATTTGCCACCAGAACGACGGACGAATGAACATCCTCACATCGCCGCGCGATGTTCGAGCAATCGGCTTAAGGGAACTCATTGCGTCCCCTTCAAAACCTCTTCTAGGAGGGAACAGTTGCACATTGCCTTCCGAGTGTTCACTCGGTATCGCTGCCGCGAGCTAAACCCGACCTTCTGCCCACGCCGGCTAAGGATTTCTGTGAAACTGACCGGAAAACCCAGTCGCCGCGACGCTGACAACTAAACCAACTAACACTCCGACGATCACCAAGTTCCGAATGTATTTTCGGCGCGATTTCAGATTTTCGAAATACTCGCCGTACTCTCCCCACTCAAACACTGCTCGTGGATAGCATACTAACACCAGATACGCCAACAGTACCGTGACGCAAACCAGCAAAATCAATGTTGCTACCGCCGATGCTGTCATCCACTGAGCAACGTTTATTGGCACCGTCGAACCGACGACATTCTGTATTTCCCGTCGGTGCAGTTCGAAGATAAAGTCAAGTTTCGCTGCATCCGTGCTCGCATGTTCCGCCAGGTCATTCAACTCTGCGTAATCTTTCTGGCTAAGACGGTCTCCAAAAACACCCGGACCGCCCGGCAACCTAGCCACAACGAACAATGCGCTAACAAATATTAGCAATAGCGCCAGTAGCGCGACAAGCTGTCCCCAATTTTTTTCAAACGTTGCCTCCACCCGTTCATCTAATGCGGCATGAATGTCGTTCGTAATAATTGGATCTGCGCCTCTCACAGCCAGACGAACATTGTCTTTCTGCGCATTAGAAAACTCGACCGAGCACGACAGCGACTTTGAATCCGTCGTTGTGCCTGTCGCCTGCACCGACAGCGCGTTTACCGGATTACTTCGCGTATTTTCCAGATTGATTACTTCTTCAACGCTGGACCTTCTTTCGCGCCTTTTGTCACGAAAGCCAACCGTAAAATTGAAAACAGCCGTCGCGCCAACATGTGCAAAGCGGGAAGTAATCTCCGCGCAAAGTCTCGTCAATTTCGGTGTATCTAAGACAAACTTTGCTGTCCAAGTAGACGGCTTTTCCGTACCAAATTTTTTCAACATCCGGATGCGCCCTTCTTCAGATGTTATCCATTTGCGTCGCCAGATGCCAGCAAAATTGCCAGCAAACGGTAGTGAAAGAGTCCGTCCGAGTAGTCAGCGAGTCCGCTTGATTACTCACGTGTAAGATGATTCAATGCAGCCAAATACAGGGGAAGACAGCGCCGAATCCTACCTCTGGAGCCAGCCAGCGCCGCTGCAAATTAAGGTGTGGTCCCCGCAAACTCGTCGCAGGACCAATGCAAGCTATTCTCAACGTCGGAAAAGCCCGCACACCTCACACCCCCCTTGTTCACGGAATATTTGAGTACTTTTCGGCTGCGGCATGTCCAAAACCGCTCGGCTTCCCTCGTAAAAGCGCCGGTAGGGGTGTGAAGCGGTTTGGACACGGAAAAAAGCTCAAATCCAGAAAAAGTACTCAAATATTCCGTGAACGCCGTCCAATTTGGCGCTTCGTAATTACCTGATTTTCGGGCTCTTTCGGGCTGTTTCGACCTTTCAGCGAAAGTACTCAAATATTCAGCGAACGAACAAAACGGGGCCGGAGCAAATG
>DATMPQ010000252.1:0-4552 GCA_035567015.1 Chthoniobacterales bacterium
CTCGTGTGGCAGGATCCAGCGGGCAAGACGTGGCTTTCGTATAACGAACCAAGCTGGATCGTCCAGCGACACGGCCTCGGCGTCAGGGCGGAGATCGTCGATAAGATGGCGGCCGCGCTGAGTGCGATATCGAGAAAAGCAACGGATCCACCGAAGGCGTAAAAAACTCCAAGAAAATCGAGAAGAGTCCGTTCATCCGTGGAAACGTGAAGAGATAACGGACGTTTATGCTGCAGCGATTAGCTCGGGTGATGCGGTAGCTCGAATCGATCGGCCACGAATCGGCGCGTTAATCAGCGATTAAGAGCTTCCTATCCAGATCCCAACGAGAAACACCAACACACCTCCGACGATTACTTGAAAAGCGGCGCGGAGAAATGGCGTGTCCATATACCGGTTTCGAATCCAGCTGATGAGCATTAGTTCAATTGCCACGATCACAACGGCAATGGCCGTAGCAGTTCGAAAAGATGGAATCAAATATGGCAACGTGTGACCGATTCCTCCGGCCGTCGTCATCAACCCGCAGACGACTCCACGGAGCAAAGGTTTGCCGCGGCCAGTCAGACTGCCGTCATCAGAAGCTGCTTCCGCGAATCCCATCGAAATTCCTGCTCCGACGCTGGCGGCGAGGCCGACCAGGAAGGCGGCGTGGCTGTTATGGGTCGCAAACGCGGCCGCAAAAACCGGCGCAAGGGTCGAGACCGAACCATCCATTAGTCCCGCCAGCCCGGGCTGCACGATTTGCAAGACGAACAACCGGCGATGGGCTTTCTCTTCTTGAGCCTCAACTTCTGGAGTCAGGTATTCCTGTTGGAGATTGTCGGCTAAGGTCACATGCTTTCGCTCCGCCTCCGCCAGATCTCCCAGTAGTTTTCGCGTTGACGCGTCACTGACTTTACTAGCGGCGCGCTCGTAGAAACGCCGGGTTTCTGTCTCCATCACTTCGGCCTGATGCCGAACCGTTTTGATTCCCAGCGGCTGAATCATCCACACCGGTTTGCGGCGCACGAAGCCATTCACGTCTTCTCGACGGATCAAAGGGATATGTTCTCCAAAGCGGCGACGGTATTCCTCAATCAGTTCGCGGCGATGCTCATCCTCTTCGGCCTCCATTTCCGTAAAGATTTGGGCGGTTGCGGGGTAATCGGCTTTCAATCCCGCGGCGAAGTCCGCGTAAATTCGCGCATCCGTTTCCTCGGACGAAATTGCCAGCGCGAGGATTTCCTGTTCAGACAGGTCTTTGAAATTTTTGGCCAATGTCGCCCCTCCAGATCAATCGAACTTGTCGGTCATGCAAATACTCAATTGGCACCCTACAGATGAAAGAGCTTGAGTCCGCTCTTTCGAGGGAGATTTAACAATTGAAAGCCCTGGATCGGCTCTTGCACCAGAACGCGGTGACTCAGCGAATTTCTTCTGTTCACTCTCCCAAGGGTGCCCATCCGTGGAATTCTCTCACTGTTACCTCGTCTCCCATCGCGTTGTAATCTTTTGTCACGAACGGGCCTGGCCAATCCCGGTGTTGTGCCCGTAGATGTTTATAGGCCTGATACTGCGTTTTGTTGCCAACGTAGATCTGATTGTGCGGCGCGTCGGGATAGACGTAGAACGTCTTTCCCTTCTGCCTAACCGGCGACACCTTTCCTTCGGGCAGCGTTTGGAGTTCTTGCCGTTGTTTAGCGGTGGTCGCGACCTTCGCTTTGAAACCGGCTGACAAGAGGACGTTTTCGGCGCGAGGTGATGCGGTCGTGGCGCATGCCCCAAGCAGGCTCACGAGTGCAACCACAGCGAGGTTAGTGGTTCTTTGCTTAAGCAACGTATTTTTCATCGTTTCCATTTTCTTGTTCTTTGTTGATAGGTAATTTTGTCGTTTCATTTTTTTGCCGCCGGAGTCGAGGATGGAGTGGAGGTTGCGGCAACTCGAACCGTCGTCCCGGTGGTAAGGGAGTCGGATGGGTTGACGATTACTTTATCGGATTCAGTGACGCCGCTTAGGATTTCGGACTGGATGCCAAAGTCTCGTCCGACTTTGACGTCGCGAAGTTGGACGACGCCCTTGGCATCCACGACGCCAGCTTGGACACTCTTCTCGCGAAATATAAGTGTGTTATCAGGCAAGGTAACCAGCTTTCCTAAAGCGTCCTGGGGCACTCGCACCGTGGCGTAGCTGCCAGGCAGAATCTCATTCTTCGAATTTTCGACCTGCAACTCAACAAGCATGGTCCGGGAATCCGGAGAGACTGCTCCCGACGTCGAGATCACTTTTCCGGGATACGTTTTTGCGCTCTGCGCCCCGACCTGAACGTTGAAGGTTTGTCCCACCGCGATGTTTGTCGCCTCCTCCTGCGGTATGCGGAAATAAACGCGCAGAGGATCCGTCTGCTGAATGTGAAACATCTCGAAGCTCGTGTTGTTCGCGGTAATTAGGTCTCCCACGTTCACGTTACGGACCGTGATGATACCGGGGAAAGGCGCAGTCACACGTTTAAAGGCGACTTCCTGTTCAAGGAAACGAAGATTGGCGGCAAACGCCTCGGTATTGGCCTGGTTCGTACCCTGCGAAGTGTCGGTGTTCTCGGCATCAAGTTGGGAGACGACACCTTCTTTGTATAACTCCTGCCATTTCGTGTTCGTCTTTTTGGCCTGTTCCAAATTTCTTTTCGCTAGCACAGCCTGCGAGCGGGCTTGCGCGAGTTGCTGATCAAGATCCGGTGTGTCGATCTCGGCTAGCAACTGATCTTTCTCGACGTGCGCGCCAATGTCCACGAGCCAGTCTTTTAGGTAGCCGTTAACTCGCGCAAAGATAGATGCTTCCTGCCATGGTTTGACTTCGGCTGGCAAATTAAGCCCACTGCTAGGCGTGGTAACGGTTGGCGAAACCACCGCTACGGTCGGAATCGCCAACTCTTTGGTATCGGCTGCAGCTGTTTGCCGCTGTCGCAATTGCGGAACAAAGCCACCCACCAATGCGATCAAAAACAATGCTCCACCCGACATCAGAATAACGCGATGTCTTCGGCGAGCCCGGATCGGGTCTGTTTTATGTTCGTCGGAGCCGACGCTATCGGTAGGAGTAGTTGTGCTCATATATAGAGAGATGTGTTTAGGTTGCGGAAACGGCCTCCTCAAGGACCGTTGATGGAACATTTTCTTTAGGTTCTGCTTGGGCAGTAGCGGTTGCTTGGCGGTGCAACAGGCTGAATACCACAGGCACAAAAAGTAGCGTCGCGACGGTGGCGAGCATGAGACCTCCGATTACCGCGCGCCCGAGCGGCGCGTTCTGCTCACCACCTTCGCCAAGACCAAGCGCCATTGGTAACATTCCGATAATCATCGCCGACGCCGTCATGATCACTGGCCGTAATCGGCCGGTGCCGGCTTCCCATGCTGCTTTAACCGAATCCATTCCTTCCTGAAGGTGAGTGCGCGCAAAGGTCACAACCAAGACAGAATTGGCGGTGGCAACGCCTAGACACATGATCGCTCCCATCATCGCGGGCACGCTCAGCGTCGTGCTCGTAACATGCAGCCCCAAAATCACGCCAGCCAGCGCACCGGTCAGCGCCGTTAAAATAATGAATGGGTCGAGCCAGCTTTGAAAATTGACCACGAGCAGCAGATAGATCAGCGCAATCGCCACTAGCATTCCGATGCCCAGTCCGAGAAAGCTGGAACTCATCGTCGATGCCTGTCCCCGCAGAACAATGCTGACACCTTTCGGCGCGGTATTTTGGGCCTGCTCGACGATAGGTCTAATATCACTCAGCACTCCGCCGAGATCTCTGCCTCCAACTCCTCCGTAAACATCGACCACTGGAATAACGTTATAGTGCGTGTAGATGGGTTGGCTCGTGATCCGCGTTACGTCAGTTACGTTATCGAGAATCTGACCGTTGCCAGTTCCAGGTTTAGAGGCACTAAGCGGCATCGACCTTAGCTCAGAAAGCGTAGTCGTCTGACGTTCCGGCACCCTGACATTGACGAGATATTGGACGCCAGTGGTATAATCAAGCCAGTAGGTCGGTGTCACCTGGCTGCTGCCGCTCAAAGAGAGCAGCACCGAACCAGCCACATCTCTTTCGCTGAGCCCGAGCTCCATCGCCTTTATTCTATCGACGTTGAACTCGAATCGCTGCAGGTCGTTAGGCTGCTGAACCCTCACATCAACGGCCCCGCGAACTTGGCGGATTTTTTGAGCTATGGAGTTCGCGACCTGCTGGTCGGTTGCTTCATTTCGTCCGACAACTTGAATGTCCAGCGGCGCCGGAAGTCCGAAGTTGATTGTTTCGCTAACGATATCGGCCGGCAGGAAGTAAAAGGTTGTCCCAGGGAAGTCGCGGTTCAAACTCAGACGCAGGTTACGAACGTAATTCGCTGTCGGCTTGTGGTTGGGTTGCAACGAGACCAGGATGTCGGCATCGGCCGGTCCTGATATTCCACTGTCGTTGTAGCTCAGGTTGATGCCCGAAACCGGAAGCCCGATGTTGTCGAGTATACCCGCGAGCTCTTTGGCGGGAACTTGACGACGAATGGCAGCTTCCACTTCGTC
>DATMPQ010000253.1:0-12350 GCA_035567015.1 Chthoniobacterales bacterium
CTCGAAAATCCGGACCGCATTTCGAAAGCGGTGCTGGCCAAGGGACTCGACAGCAACACCGCGTTTGAAATTCTTTCGATCGACATTGCCGATGTCGATGTGGGCGACAACATCGGCGCAAAATTGCAGAGCGAACAAGCGGATGCCGACAAACGTATTGCTCAGGCGAAAGCGGAAGTGCGCCGCGCCGCGGCAGTGGCAGTCGAGCAAGAGATGCGGGCGAGGACACAGGAGATGCGCGCAAAAGTTGTCGAGGCCGAAGCGCTCGTGCCGCAAGCAATGGCCGAAGCGTTCCGCTCGGGTCATCTCGGTATCATGGATTATTATCGAATGAAAAATGTGCAGGCCGACACGTCGATGCGGGAATCGATCGCGGGAACAGACAAGCCGCGGACGGAGGGAACGTGATTGATGAGAAGTGAATCGTAATCCGTAATTCGTGAATCGAGATTCGGTGTAACGATTTAACAATCCCGCATATGATCGCAGTACATTTCGAAAATCTGCTTTTCCTCTTGTTCGTCGCAGGCGCGTTTTTGTTTCAGCTGCTAGCGCGAGTAGCGAGTAAAACGAGCAAGAATGCGGACGAGTCGCAGCGAAGATCGATATCCAGTCCGCAAACGCCGCCACCAATTCCACGCGCGCCGGCAGAAACAGATGAGGAACGCATCCGCAAGTTTCTCGAGGCGCTTGGTCAACCGACTACATCAAAACCACCGCCTCCAGTTAGGCCGCGGCCGACTTATCAAAAGCCGGTGGTCCTGCCACATGTGCCGCCGCTTCCGCCATTGACCACGCGTCCGCCCGATCTGCCACGGAAAATAGGCTTGCCGGGTCAACTGCCTCCGACTGACAAAGCCAAAACTTCTACATCGAAGATCGCGGAGCCATCGACGTTTGAAGCCTACAAAGGCCCGCCAAGCGAGTCGCCACCGACGATCAAGACGGCAGCGGAAGCGTACGCGATCGCAACTCAACCGGTCCTGACGCCGGGGCAATCGAAAACAGATATCGCGGTCCTGCTGACATCGACTTCGGGCTTGCGGAACGCGATTATTCTGCGCGAAGTGTTCGGGCCGCCCCGCAGTTTACAGCCGCTCGATCTCGTCGGAAGCGTTTGAGCTTGGGCGCGAAGCTCGTATTCTTTCGCCTCCGTCCGAAGCGCCGGCGTGGCGGAACTGGCAGACGCGCTGGACTCAAAATCCAGTGATCGCAAGATCGTGTGGGTTCGAGCCCCTCCGCCGGCACGCCCTCTAAGATGTCGTTGTACCTTCACTGAATATTTGAGTACTTTCACCGCAAGGGCGAATAAGGGCGAATTAGTGCGAACTAGTCTGATTTGGTGCGATTTACGACGAGTGCGATCGCAGGGCGTTTACAGAATATTTGAGTACTTTCTCCGGATTTGAGCTTTTTCCGTGTCCAAACCGCTTCGCACCCCACCCGGACTTTTGCCAGGGACGCCGCGCGGTTTTGGACATTCTGCGGCCAAAAAAGTACTCAAATATTTCGCAAACGACGGGGGTGTGAGGTGCGCGGGTGATTTGGCCTGGAATCGACTTGCACTGACGATGCAACGAGTTTGCAGCGGGTCTTAATTTGAGGCGGACAGTCAATTTGCCGCAGCGGACAATGGCTCCAGCGGTAGGATTCGAACCTACGGAGAGTTCAGTCTCGCTAAGCGCCAGGATGATTCGATGCGTGCTTACACGCGATGTACCTTGGCGGAATATTTGGTCAATCTACAACTCTCATCAAGGAAATTGATCACACACTGCAACGAGTCGACTCGCGTGGGCGCGACAGAAAACGACCGGAAAGGGTCACTGTACTGGCTTTTTATGCTTGTATAGGCAACAATGTTTATTCGTGAGCGGGATAAACGGCGAGCAGGGCGAAGGCGAACCGCGTGAGTTTGTAACTACCCGCTGGAGCCTGATTCTTTCCGCCGCCAACTTGGGTAGTGAAGAGCAAAAGGCGCGCGACGCGCTCGCCGAGCTTTGCCGGACCTATTGGCGGCCCATCTTTTCGTTTGTTCGGGGACGCGGCTATTCAATAGAAGACGCGCAGGACGTCACTCAGGATTTCTTTGTGATAATACTGAAGGACAACTGGCTGGCGCACGCGGATCGTAATCGCGGCCGGTTCCGTTCGCTTTTGCTCAAGTCGCTCCAGAATTTTCTCATTAATGCCGCTGAGAGAACCCATACAGTCAAACGAGGCGGTGACCTGGAATTTATTTCCTGGCACGACTGGGTAGCGGAAACGAAATCGCAGGTATTCATCCCGACTCCAACCCTTGACTCGTTGCCACCGGAGCGGCTCTTCGATCTTACCTGGGCTACGACAGTGGTAGAACATGCGCTTCGCCGCTTGCGCGAAGAATGTGAAAGCAAAGGTAAGCTCTGGCTTTTCCAAGCGTTAAGCCCGCACCTTACAGACCAACGCAATGAAGTGTCATATGCCAATCTTTCTGCCGAGCTGGGAGTGGCCGAGACTGTCTTGAAAAAACAGCTCCACAAAATGCGGCAGCGTTACCGATCGCTTCTGCGAACTGAAGTCTCGCGGACGGTCGACAATCCGGCAGACGTGGACGATGAAATCCGCTACCTCTGTGCGGCGCTCGCAACGGGAACAGGGTAACCCCGATGAAAACTTCGGACGGGGGCTCTGATTCGCTCCCGAGCGCGACGAAAGACCTGGCAAAGTGCGACAGGTGCGGCGTAATCGCGAGGCTCGATACCGGGGTTTGCATCAGCTGCCTCTTGCGCGAGGGATTGGAAACGGAAGGCGAGATATCGGAATCCGTTTACGAAAGCGCGCTCGCCGAAGCGGACGCGCCGGGCAAGCAACATTACCTGGGCAATTACGAAATACTCGACGAGATCGGACGCGGCGGCATGGGCGTGATTTATCGTGCAAGGCAACGCCACTCCCGGAGGATCGTCGCCGTAAAGCGGCTTCTAAGTTATCACGCCAGCTCACATGAAGGCCTGGAGCGTTTCCGGCGGGAAGCGCAGGCAGTAGCCAGCCTTGATCACCCAAACATCCTCCCAATTTATGAGGTGAGCGAAAGCGAGGATGGCCTGCCGTTTTTCAGCATGAAATTCGCGACGGGCGGAAGCTTGCATGACGCGGCACCGTTTCTCCGTAATGAACCGCGAAAGTGTGTGCAACTCGTCGCGAAGATCGCGCGCGCTGTAGAATTTGCCCACGGTCGGGGAGTTCTCCATCGAGATCTCAAACCCGGAAACATTTTGCTCGATGACCGCGGCGAACCACTCGTGAGCGATTTCGGTCTGGCAAAATGGAGGGAGGCGAACAACGATCTTACGAAGTCGCTGACCACTTTCGGAACCGCAGGTTATATTGCGCCCGAACAGGCCGAGGGCAAAGCCGGCGATCTTACTTCGGCCGCGGATGTCTATAGTCTAGGTGCGATTCTCTTCTACTTGCTCGCTGGCCGCCCGCCTTTTTTGGGCTCGAATCCGCTTTCCGTGATTCGGCAGGCCTCGGAAACGCCGGCTCCAAAGCTGCGCTCGCTTTCCCGAGTCGGCGGTATCGACCGGGATTTGGAAACCATCTGTGCACACAGTCTCGAGCGCGATCCGAAGGCGCGCTACCAGTGCGCTGGAGACCTCGCAGCCGATCTGGAACGGTGGCTCGATGGCCGGCCGATTGTCGCCCGCCCAGTCTCGCCTCCAGCGCGAATCTGGCGCTGGTCGCGACGTAACCCCAAGCTACTCGGAGCGGGCGTTGCCGGTCTCCTGTTAGGCGCGGCTGCGATCTGGTTATTTCGCGGCGAATACCTCCGAACGTCACAGTTTAATCCTCCCGAAAGAAGTATTGCGGTCCTGCCGTTCCTCGATCTTAGCCCGGCAAAAAATCAGGAATATTTCTGCGACGGCATAAGCGAGGAAATTCTTCAGGCACTGGCAAAAGTCGAAGGGCTGCGTGTGGTTGGCCGCACCTCGTCATTTTCATTCAAAGGAAAGCGCGCTGGTGTGATCGAGATTGGGAGGAAGCTAAACGTCGAGAATGTGCTTGAAGGAAGTTTGCGGCGCGAGGGTAACCGTCTGCGAATAACCGCCGAATTGATCAATGCGCGCAGCGGTTTTCACGTGTGGACGGAAACGTACGAGCGCGAACTGCCAGGCGTGTTCGCCCTGCAGGATGAAATCACTCGCTCCATTGTTGATGCGCTCAGGATTAAGCTCGCCGTTCCGCTTTCGACTCATGGTCAGCGCAACACGGAGGCATACGATCTGTACCTGCAAGGCCTCTTCTTCTCGAACAAGAGCAGCGAAGAGGATTTGCGAAGAGCGCTCAATTTCTTCCAGCGAGCCCTGGAGAAAGATCCGACATTTTCGCGTGCCTGGACTGGGATGGCGAAGGTTTGGTATTTTCTGGGCGACGTTTACGTAAAACCGCTCGAAGCTTACCCGGCATCAAAAGAAGCAGCGTTAAAGGCCATTGCCCTCGACGAGAAAGATGCTGAGGCGCACTGTTATCTTAGCGAAGCGAAGCGGGTCCTTGACTGGGATCTAACTGGCGCGGACTCGGAGTTGAAGCACGCTCTCCAGCTCGATCCTAACTCGGCTCCCGCTCACTTGTTCTTGGGGCTGCACCCACTCTTTCGCGGCGAGCTGAAAAAGGGTCTTCAACTTATCCTGGAGTCTGAGAAGCTAGACCCGGTGTCGCCCATTACCAGCTATATCACCACTGCTGCCTACCTGGCGAATGACCGCGTTGATGATGCCGTTACTGAAGGCCAGCGAACGCTCCAGCTTGATCCAAATTACTTTTACCTGGATTCGGTTCTCGCTGCTGCGTATCGCGAGAAGGGAAATTTTGCAGAAGCAATTACGCTTTACAACAAAGCCCAGGACGCAACGCATTTGCCAAGCAGCGGCCTTGCCATCACCTACGCGCGGATAGGCCGGCAAATGGATTCACGCAATATTCTCGCTCAGCTTGTCCAAGTCAGGGAGAAGCGATATGTCTCGGCGCCTTTGATCGCCGCAGTTTGCACCGCGTTAGGTGACAAGGAACAAGCTTTCCACTGGCTCAAACGCGCCTATGACGAGCATTCAGGGGTATTACAGTGGGTCGCGTTTCTTCCCGAGTTTCGTGCGCTTCATTCCGACGCGCGCTTCCCTCACCTTCTGCGGCGAATCGGTGCTTCGCAGAACACGATCCTGGCGATCACCGAGACAACTCTATCAGAGACACCCGATCCGAACACGCGGAGTCATTTCACCCTCAAAGTCGGCGTCAGGGCACGACCCGGAACGCAAAATGGCCATATTGTCAGGATTAAAGTCGACTTCTACGACCTGGCCAGAGATAATAGGTTTAAGTCAACTAATGCGCAGGTCAGCTACAACTGGCTTACCTCTGCGCGCGACTGGACGGACGCGACACCAAAGTTTCTGGCGGCAACTTATGTGCGTCCAAAAAGCCAGCGGCCTTCGTCTGAGGAACGGCGATACGGCGGATTCGTTGTCACCGTGTATTTCGACGGTCAGTTACAAGATGCGCGCGCAGATCCGTCAGAGCTATTAACGGCCAATTCGCCCGGCAAGTAGCGCAGTTCTCTTCCGAATGCAACCCGCCGCTGCTAACCATAGCTGCGTCCGTCTCGCAATCAGCACGTTGGTCCTCTGTTCAGCTATCGAAGCACAGGCGCAGGAGCCCACGGCAACGCCACCAGCAGGTCAGCCGGGGACGACAATCGAAGAGGTTATTGTGACCGGCTCTAACATTCCTACCGCCGAAGAAGTAGGGCCATTTCCGGTCGAAACCTACCGCGAGGATGACCTCGTCCGACTCGGTGTGCGTTCGACCACCGACCTTGTACAGACCTTGCCTGCGGCTACGGGAGCTGCAATAAACGAAAACTTTACCAACGGTGGTGACGGTCGTGTAGAGATCAACCTGCGTGGTATTCTTCCTAAAGAAACTCTTGTGCTCGAGGATGCACGCCGGCTAGCCCCAGTTGGTTTCGCCGGCGATACCGTTGACCTCAACATGTTTCCCCTTGGGTTAATTGATCATGTCGACATTCTGAAGGACGGGGCTTCCGCTGTTTATGGCCCGGACGCAGTGGCTGGCGTGTTCAATGTTTGGTTGATTCACAAATTTAGGGGCGCCGAAGTCTATGCCAGCTACGGCAACACTAACCTCGGCTTTGCCAATGATATGGGCGATGAAAGGGCACACATCCTCGCTGGAACTGGGGACGATAATACGGACATTGTTTTTTACGCCGAGTTTTACAACCGGGCCGCGATCTATTCGCGCGACGCCGATATCTCGCACAACGCCAACTACCTATCCTGGGGTGGTCTTGACAATCGTAGCGGCTTTTTCGCCGGGCGCGTCGGAAGCTTTCGGTTAATACCGAAGTTGTTCTTCAGCAATAACACTCCGCCGCCACACTCAGCTCCAAACGCAGCGACATCTCCATTCTATGTGAATCCCTCTGCCATTGCTACCTACCCGGACGGAGATTACTTCTTATTTAACTTCCAGGCTCTCACGCCAGCCATTGCCCCAGCAGACCGTCAATACTTGTACGGGTCGGTTATCCATGACATTTGCGACAATTATTTGACTCTCTTTGCCGACTTCAAGTATGTGCGCACGTTTTGGGATAGCGCCTTGGCACCGACGCCATTTACACCTGATGTATTCACGGATGTAACTCATCCGTCAGGAATAAGTGCCGGAGATATTAGCGTGCCCATTCAGAACCCGTTTAATCCATTTACAGTCCCGGATTACACGTCGCCGGGAGGATTTGACCCGAAGCGTCCGGACACGCAGGCCAGCGCTGCGCCTCCGGGCACCGGATTCACCACCGGTGTGCGCTATCGCGCGCTGGAAGCCGGCCTACGCACGGACAAAATTACGACGGACAACTATCTTTTCACCGCCGGTCTCAAAGGAACCTTGGGCGAGTTTGGCGACTATTTCAAGACATGGAACTGGGAAGCCGGTTTCCGCTATAATGAAGATGATCGCATCGAGCGCTTTGGCGGAATCGTGGACAACAACGCATTGCGCGCGGCCCTGCTGGATACAAATCCGGAGACCGCCTTTAACCCATTCGGAAGAAACACCAACAGACCATCCGTGCTTGATAAGGTACTTGTTACGACCAATCGCATTGGTGTAACACGGTTGGAGCTCGCAGACCTCAAACTGACCGGCGACCTTTTCCCACTGCCTGCCGGACCGGTCTCCTTTGCGATAGGCGGTGAGCGCCGCCGTGAGTTCGCCAGTGATAATCCGGATGCGCTGGTCGCATCTGGGCAAACGACCGGCGCGTCTAATTTTGGGCCGACTAATGGTAGCCGGGATGTGTGGGCCAGCTATTGGGAACTCCGTGTGCCCGTTACTAGTTCCATTTGGAACTGCCCTGGCTTCTATAGCCTGGAATTAGGTTACCAGGAGCGATATGAAAACTTCAGTGATATAGGTTCTACCGAAAGGCCCAAGTTTTTCTTTCGATGGCAGCCCATCGATTCGGGGCTGACTTTTCGCGGCACTTATAGTGAAGCGTTTCACGCTCCTACGTTAAGCGATTTATTTCGCGGGCCGTTGCAACAGCTATCATTAGTTATCGATCCACGCAGTCCAGCCACTGAGCGGGAGGTGGTTGCATTGACCAGTGGAAATCCAAATCTTAAGCCGGAGACAGCGTATGAATGGACTCATGGCGCGGTGGTTACCCCAGGTAAATGGTGGAGTCCACTGCAAGGCCTAACAGTCAGCGTGGACTTTTACCATATTGATATTCGAGCTGTCACTCTCCAGTTGGAACCACAATTTGTTATCAATCACGAAGACCAATTTCCCGGCCTGGTGGTCCGCGGTCCCTCCACGGGGCCTAACGATCCGTTTGGTCCAATCGTTCTTCTGTTGCTTCCAGAGGAAAATCTAGGGCGGTTCATAGAAGAGGGCTGGGATTACGAGGCGGTTTATTCGTTCGACACCTCGAGACTGGGCCATGGTGACTGGGGCAGACTGACGGCGACACTAAACGGCACCTATCTTGACCGAGCCGTGCTTCAAACAAGTCCTGATGCCAGGGAGAAGAGCGTTGTCGGCAAGTTCGGCGGCGGCTTTCTCGGAACGGCCGGAGGTGGTTCGCTCACACATAACCGCTGGTACGCAAGCCTCTTCTACGATGGCCCGACAGGCTCATATCTGGGTGGACTCGATACGGGGTTTATTGTCCACTACATCGGCGACTATTGGGATGACAAATTATCCGCCATTAACGGCAAGTCTCGCAAAGTTCGTGAATGGACAACGCTGGACTTCGTTCTGAATTACAGGTTCAACCTGGCCGTGGCGCTGGAGCTTGGTGAAGTCCCCGGCTACGCCAAAGACGGCGAAAACGACGGAAAAGTGAAGAATAGCAAAGCGGCAAACCTCATTCCGGTGTCCACCGCCGAATACGATCCATGTGGATGGCGCGCCTGGCTCAATAACACCACAATTACTCTGGGCGTCAACAACTTGATGGACCTAGCGCCGCCGTTCGTCGCGGGCTCTTTCGAAAACGGTTACGACGAGGCAACAGCCAATATCAATGGCCGTACTTGGTATATTGCTTTGAAGAAGCTCTTCTAAAACTGCTGCGGTGCCTCCGAGATGGAGCGGTCCTCCGCTATGGGCGATCTAGCCGCCCGAGTTTGCGTCCCCTTGTCCTTCGCACTGAGTTGCAAGGAGGAAGCGAAATTGACCCGAGCCGACGACTGCCAGCGGACGAAATTTAATTTTGCTTGGCCGTTTGCGCAGTTTTTCGACCTTCGCAGCCAATTTTTTGGGAACTTCGCTTTGTGTTTCCTGTAGGAACCAGTGAATCACTCCATTCGAGAAACTAAAATTATGAAACACACAGAAATTAAGCAAAAACTAGAGTCCTCCTGTTCCATCGCGGGTCGTGAAACTTGGTTGTCTCTGCCGGCCCGGGTACGTTCCACCGATACGTTTATCAAATCACTGCAGATTGGCTTCGTGGTGTTGGTTGTTTCCATCGCAAGCGCATGGGCGGGCGGCTCTGTTCTGCAAGGGGTTGTCAAAGATCCCAAGGGCCAACCGGTTAAAGGCGCCGACATTCGCATCGAGGCGCAAAACAAACTGTTTGGGACGGCGAAGACGGACGCGAATGGTCACTACACTTCAGCCGCTTTGCCTGCAGGCACCTACCGGGTCACGCTAATCGTGAATGGCGCTATGAAAGCTTCGATCAACAATACCAAGACCAAAACTGGTCCGACAGAGCTGAACTTTGACCTCAAACCAGCTTCAGCTTCCCAAGCAGCCGCGTCTGGGAAGAAAGGAAAGCATTACGTTTGGGTGCCGCCGACGACTGGGAGCCATTTGGGTGGTCGTTGGGTCGAGGTAGACGACACGGGCAACGTAACCGGTGCGGGAGCGCACGGCGCAAACAGGGTGGACTCGGCCAGTGGACAAGCACTGCAAACCCAGGGGGCCAGCGGCGGCCACTAATTCCGAGAAAATGACTTGCCGCTTCGGTTCAACAAAGAGAGACATCTTATGAAAACAAAAATCCTCCGAAACACATTCCTCAATCTTGGCATAATCTTCGGGTTAGCAATAGCCGCTCGCGCCCAGAACCTGTATGTTTCCCTGCAGGGTCCCTTGACCAATTCTGGCGGTTCAATCTCCGAATATACCCCGACGGGAGTGCAGAAAACCTTTGCCACTGCTCCTTTCCCTCGGGGAGTCGCCTTCGACAACAGCGGCAATTTTTTTGTCGCCAGCACCGATCTCAACAACCGTAATGAACATGCGAAGGTCCTGAAATTCCCTCCAAACGGACATCAAAGTGTCCTTGGTAATGCAGAGCTGAGTTTCATTGAGGGGATTGCCACGGACACCGCAGGTAACGTTTACGCCGTCGCCTTAGAGGAAAACAGCCCCGCTCTGGCGGGTATTATCTACAAATTCGCGCCTGATGGAACGCGCACAGTCTTCGGCACGACTCCGGGCCAAACTTTTGGCCTGGCTTTTGACGGTGCAGGCAATCTCTACGCCGCCGATGCTTTTGATGTAACGATCTATAAATTCGCACCTGATGGAACGCGCACGGTCTTCGCTGGACCAAGCGACTTCACATCCACCCAAGCTCCTGCCGGCCTGGCTTTTGACGCCAGCGGCAATCTCTTTGTGTCTACGCTGGGCAACCGGCCAAACGATGCAATTCTTGTGTTCACGCCCACCGGCATGGAGAGCACGTTCGCTACCGGCCTTAACAATCCTCATGGCTTGGCCTTTGACGCGGCGGGTAATCTCTTCGTAGCGGAAACCCTTCTGGGTACAGGGGGTGAGATCTTGGAGTTTCCCACGGGAGGCGGGGAGATCGTTTTCGCGTCCGGGCTCAACCGCCCGGAATATCTCACCTTTGGACCTCCGCGATAACGCCGATTACACGCGCACACGCGCCTGCGAGGGCACGTCGAACCCGTTCACGGTCGGATCGCAAAGGCAACGCAAGCCTCGCCTCGCCGTTGAGCGCTGCTGCCGTTCTTTTGCGACAATAATGACGCGACGGCACCGCTGCGCCCAGGGTAAGGCACCGGCGCGATAACGGTCCAACTGAACTAACGGTTGATCCTGTCCCGCCGCCTGATCCCAAAGACCTCGGCTCACTCTCGCGGTTTATCACCCGAGATCATCGAAGGCGGCTCCCGTGCTCTCGTTGCCGCTCAACATCGTGCCGCTGATGCTGGAACGGCGTTGTTGTCTGAAAACTCTTTACTCGGGCAGCAGGGTGGCAGTGAATCAGGGCAGCCTTGCCGTTTCACTTCCCGAAAGCCCGGTAGCCTTGTAGCAATTGCCGCCTCGTTGCACGAAGGCGCTGAATCAGGAGTGCAGGGTTACAGAGGATTTGGGCGTCTCGTTGTCCTGATTGTTCTCGCACAAGGCAGTATTGAGCGTTCCTCCGATTAATTCCGAAGAAGATGCGGTGAGGGCGGCGATTGCAGCTCAAGCGTGCTCAAAATGAGTGCCGCCGTCGGTAATCTGACATCAAACTGGGCAAACCTTCTAACAGTCGTCGGCAGAGCCGCATTTTTGGACATTGGACACGCCAAAAAGGCTCAAATATTCTGTGAATGTACAGTCGTTGTAACCGCTGGCGACGACTGCGGCGCGTACTGCCACAACCACCCCTCAACGACTCAACTGTCCAACCTCTGTTTTGAGTTCCGAGAATCCCGCTTGCTTCAATTGCTGATTCAACGCGGGAAGATCGGATTCGAGTAATTTGTGCCACGCCTCCATCATAGGTCCGACTTTTGTCTCAAGATCCGCGACGGCGGCCTTGACTGCGGCTGTCGGCGCAGCATCTGCGCCTTGGATATCGTTGAACAATCGCGTCGTCGATTCCAAAACGAAAAGTGAGGGAGGAGCGCCTGGCCGCGGATGCGGCGGCCCAAACCTCATGAGCGTTTGAGCAAAGGCCTCCAGTTTTTGCGTAACGTCAGGTCGCTCCGCGGCCTGTGCTTTGAGTTTCGTTAGGTGCTCGGCAACGTCGTCGAACTTCTTGCCGATCGGGGCGAGCTTGAGCCGCAGCTGATACAACTGCCACGAGAGATCGAACTGTTCCTGAAGGTCGGCGGCCGACGTTTTAACGCGTGGATCCACTGCGACGTTCAACGGTTGGCTGAAAGTTTTGTTGTCAACCGTTAACGTAACCGTGTAATTACCCGGCGCGGCCCATGGCGATGTCGCCTCCGGTGCTGTGTTGCGATACGTCGCGGACATCGGAAACTCCGGCTCTATACTCGGCACCGGTGTGTAATGCATGTCCCACAGAAACCGATGCATTCCTACCTTCGTAGAAACCGATTGCAGCGGCCGAATCCAGTAGCTCGGAATTTTGAGCCGCTTTGGATTCGCCTCGACCGGCGCATCCGCGCTCGAATATTTTCTAACTGACTGGCCTTTGCCGTCTTTGACCTCGATCGTTACCGGACCACTCGCATCTCTCGAAAGGAAATAATCGATCATCGCGCCGTCTGGCGGATTTTCGCCGGCCGGTTCGTCCGGCGGCAATGGCGTGTCGGTGTTCAGGTTCGCGCGAACGCGCAACGCGGTCTGCGGTTTAAACAACAGATCCTCGCGCTGGTTCCTGTTGAGTTGCCGCAGCGGCGTGATGTTGTCGAGGACCCAGAACCCGCGACCATGTGTCGCCACGATGAGATCGTCGTTCTTAATAATAAGATCGCGCACGGAACTCGCTGGCAGATTCAATCGCAACGACTCCCAGTTCGCGCCGTCATCGAACGAGACGTAAACGCCTTTTTCGG
>DATMPQ010000254.1:0-9402 GCA_035567015.1 Chthoniobacterales bacterium
ACGATTGGCCGGCTCAGCACGACTTTGCAAAAACTGTCGGCGGATTTAGGCCAGATCAAATCGAGCTTTATGCCGTATCGAGCGGCTGATTTTGTCGAGGATCTGCGCCAGAAGTTCGCCCATGATTTCCCGAACGAGAGTACGGTGGTCGACTGGCATGTTCAGCCGAGCGACGCGACGCTCAACATCGATCCACAACTATTGCAGCAAGCGCTCCTCGAGCTTTTCGCTAATGCTTTTCAACATGAACGCGGCCAGGGCCCGCTCGTTGCGACCGCCAAGATCGACAACGACCGGTTCGTCTTCGTGCTTCGTGAACCGAAAGCACGATTCGAATTAGCCACGGAAAAGTGGGGGCGCGAACCGCTTCAGAAAATCAGTCAGAGCCATTATGGTCTTGGACTAAATCGGGTGCGCGTTATTGTCGAAGCTCATGGCGGTGAATTGCGCGCTCATTATGACCCAACGGAATCGGTTCTGCTTACGACAATTACACTACCTTTGTCCGCAGAACCGAGTTAAAGTGTTGGGCTCCCCTCAATGACAGAGAACCGTCGAATCCTGATCATTGACGACGAGCGGCCGATTCTCTTGACGCTCGAGGCCCTCCTCGGCCGGCACGGTTATCAGGTTGAAACTTCGGGCACTGCTGCCCAGGGATTGAAACTGTTGAAAACGAACTCCCCTGCCCTCGTTTTGCTCGATCTGCAATTACCCGACGCGGAAGGACTGCAAACCCTCGACGAGATTAAAACCGAGTTCCCAAACACGCCGGTCATCATCTTGACAGCGCACGATTCTTTACACAACGCGATCGAGTCGATTAAACGCGGCGCTTTCCATTTCATCAGCAAACCGTACGCGCCGGAAGCGTTGCTCAGCTTGGTGGAGAAAGCTTTGGAAAAGGAGTCGCTGTTGCGCGAGACAGCAGAATTGCGGCAGAAGACGCAACAACTGGAGAGACGTCTGGAGATGGCGGAGACGCGTCTCACTCCCGTTTTCAAAAGCAAAGCGATGCAAGAGATCGACGAATTGATCGGTGCGATGGCACCTTCGGAAGCCAACGTGCTGATCACGGGCGAAAGCGGCACGGGCAAGGAAGTAATTGCCAACGATATTCACACGCGCAGCCGGCGCGCCGACAAGCCGATGGTCAAGCTCAATTGCGCGGCGTTTCCGCAGACCCTGATCGAGGGAGAGCTGTTTGGTTATGTGAAAGGCGCGTTTACGGGCGCGATGAATGATTTCCCAGGAATGATTGCGGCGGCGAAAGGAAGCACGCTGTTTCTCGACGAGATTTCCGACATGCCTCCGGATTTGCAGACGCGTTTCTTGCGCGTGCTGCAAGAGCGCGAGTACCGGCCGCTGGGCAGCACGCGTACGTTGAAGGCTGACTTCCGCCTCATCGCCGCGACCAATCGACCGATCGCGCAAGCACTGGCCGAAAACCGTCTGCGCTCTGATTTGTATTATCGGCTCAATACCTTTCAGATCGAAGTGCCTCCGCTGCGCGAGCGGAAGCAGGACATTCCGCCGCTGGTCGCTTCGTTTGTGAAACAGTTCGCGCAGCAACTCGGCAAACCCGAACCGGCCATCGCGCCGGATGCTTTCCAGAAATTGCTCGACTATGCCTGGCCGGGCAACGTGCGCGAATTGCAGAACGCAATGGAATACGCGGTTGTGCTGGCGCGGCAGAATTTGATTGGCGTGAAAGAGCTGCCCGCCGAAGTGCAGTTGCCCGCGGTGCTGCAACAAACGGAACGCAGCACTCCGCGAGCGGGTGTGCAGAGCCTGGACGATGTCGAGCGGGACACCATTCTTCAGGCGCTCGCGCATTGTCACGGCAACAAGAAAAAAGCGGCGGAGCTTCTCGGAATTCAGCGACCTACGCTCTATAATAAATTGAAGCGTTACGCGATCGAGCTCTGAACTATCCGTTCGACTTTTGCTCCGGGCGGTGTTTTGATTTTCGAATTTCGATTTTAGATTAAGCGGCAGAGCAATCCGCAACTCGCAATGTAAAATCCGAAATGGCGACGTCTCGACACCTGGAACAAGTCCTGGCCCACGCTGAGAATCAGCTCGCGGCCACGGGCACAAGGCGTCCGACCGAAGTCTTACCACTTTACAAGAAATTCCTGAAGATCGAAGAGCATCGGCTGCGCTTGAAACACCAGGCTGGCGGCGGTGGCCGTGAAATCTGCGCGCGCCGGGCTGATCTTGTCGATATTCTGTTGCGACACGTTTTCGCCGCGGCCGCGGTCGCGGCGGGTAGTGATGAGGAGACACCGAGGGTGCCGCTAGCATTGATCGCTCTGGGTGGATACGGCCGGGGCGAGCTCAATCCCTTTAGCGATGTTGATGTGATGCTTTTGCACGGCCCAAAGGCGAGAAAAGTTCCGCCTTACATCAAGCAAATCGTTGAGCAAATCCTCTATTTGCTCTGGGACATCGGCTTCAAAGTCGGCCATTCCACTCGCTCAATAAAAGAAGCCATCGCGCAAGCCGACCGCGACATGCGCACAAAAACCGCCATGCTCGAGTCGCGTTATCTGGCGGGCGATGCAGAGTTGGCGCGTCAGTTTCGGGAACAATTTCGCTCAAAGTGCGTGGCTGGTCACGAACGGGGATACATCGAGATGCGGATGCGGGACCAGGTCGCCCGTCACAAAAAATTCGGCGACAGCGTTTACCTGCAAGAGCCGCAATTGAAAAGCGGATGCGGCGGCCTGCGCGATTATCAAAATCTGCTTTGGATGACCTATTTCAAGGAGGGCGCCCTCACCACGACGCATCTCGTCGGGAAAGATTGGTTGAGCGAAACGGACCAGCGGCGGATCGATGCGGCCTACGATTTTCTCCTTCGTGTGCGCACGGATTTGCACTACGCGACCGGCCGCGCCACCGACATTCTGCATCTCAACGTGCAGGAACAGATCGCCAAACGCCTGCACTATTCCCAACAAAACGGGCAGCTCCGAAGCGAAGCGTTCATGCGAGAGTACTATGAGCACACGCGAAATATTTTCCGTGTGACCGAGCGAATCACAGCACAATTCGCAAGCGGGCGCGCCACGGAGCGAACACGTTCCCTTTTCAGTTTTCTTCCGTTGATGCGGATGGACGAGACGCGGTTGGAATCTTTTTTCATTCGCAGCGGACAACTCAACACCGACCAACGAGACCTCTTCCATAAAGATCCCGCGCAAATGATGCGAGTGTTTCAACTCGCGCAGGAGCACGCCGTGGATCTGAGTCCGGACCTGGCGGACTTGCTCAGCCGGCGTCTCGGACAAATCACCCGCACTTATCAATATGCAAAGGCGCCGCGCGAGACCTTCATGGCGATCTTATCACGCAAAGGTGAAGTGGGACGCGTCCTGCGGATGATGCATCGGGTCGATTTTCTTGGGTGCTACATTCCCGAGTTCGGCCAGTTGACCTGTCTCGTGCAACACGAGTTCCTTCATCGCTACACCGCAGATGAGCATACGCTTGTTTGCATCGACAAGCTCGACGCGCTGGCGCGCACGGAAGATCCGAAGCTGATTCCATATCGAAAACTCTTTGAGCGGCTCGAAGATCCTTTCGTTCTCTACCTGGCGCTGCTTTTACACGATACCGGCAAAGCCGTCGCCGCGCGACCGCACGCGGAAGCCAGTGCGCTTTTTGCCCAGCGCGTTGCGACTCGCCTGCAGTTGTCATCCGAGCAGCGCAAATCTCTCATTCTCCTGGTCGATCATCACCTCACCCTCTCCAGCGGTGCGCAGCAGAGAGATCTCGATGACCCGGCTACGGTGATGGAGTTGGCCACCATCGTGAAGCACGAAAAGAACTTGAATGCGCTGATGCTGCTCACCTTGGCTGATGGCCAGGGGACGAGCGCAGAAGCATGGTCCGATTGGAAGGAATCGCTGGTCTGGCAACTCTTTCACGCGACTTCGCGGTACCTGGCCGACCAGAAATCGTATTACGAACAAACAAAGATTGAGCGTGAAAGTGTGCAGCATTCCGTGGCCCAAAATCTGGGCGCGGACTTTACGGACGAAATTGAGGCGCACTTTGACTTCATGCCGGACAGTTACTTTCGTGCCTCGGACATCCCTGAAATTGTCGGGCATCTCAAACTGATCCGGTCCTTCCTCCAGAACGTAGTGAGTGGAGGCGAACAGCCGCTGGCCCCGGCGGTCAAATGGGAAGCTTTTCCCGGTCAGGGTCACAGCATTGTCAGTTTCTGTACCTGGGACCGCGAGCAATTGCTGGCGAAAATCGCCGGATCGTTTTCGGTCGTTCCAATCAATATCCTCAGCGCGGATATTTTTCCGCGGGGAGACAATGTCGTTCTCGATATCTTTCGAGTTTGCGACACGAAAGACCGCGCCGTCACCGACAAGCGGGATTTCGAGCTCGTCGAAAAAACTTTGCGGGGCGCACTGGAGGACATGAACTTCGACTTTGCGCCGCTGATGGAAGAGGCAAAGCATCAAGGCCGCGATTGTGTCGCCCAGGAAATAGAATTCCCCACTCGCATCGCCATGGATAACAAGGCGCACCCCAATTACACGTTGATCCAAATCCAAACGCCGGACCGACTCGGTTTGCTCTATGATCTTCTTTCCTGCCTCGACCGGGAAGGCGTTTCCATCGCCCTCTCGCGCATCAGCACGCAAGACGGCGCGGCCATCGACACCTTCTACGTCGTCGATCGTTTCAATCGCGGTAAAATTACCGATTCAAGCCGCATCGCCGCGCTCCAGAAACGGGTTCAGGTAGCGGCGCTGAGTGGGATCGAGCACTGAATCGTGGACACGATGGAATCTTCTTCGCTCATCTATCTTCCCTGCTTATCGTCTCGCACCTTATGGACGTCATCATTCTCGCCGCAGGTTATGCGACCCGGCTTTATCCACTGACGCTCGACAAGGCTAAGCCACTGCTCGAGGTCGCGGGCAAACCGATTATTGAATGGGGGTTGGACACTCTCGCCAATGTTCCCGGACTCGGAACGATCTACATCGTGACGAACGACAAGTTCGCGAATGACTTTCAAGCTTGGGCCGATCGCTATCAACATCGACAGTTACAGTTCAAGTTCAAAATCATCAACGATGGTTCAAAAAGCGACGATGATAAGTTGGGCGCGATTGGAGATATCAATTTCGTCATCACCCGGGAAAGTCTGACCAAGAGTGACTTGCTGATCGTCGCGGGCGACAATTTGTTTAGCGAATCGCAGGCGGACTTTGTCGAATATGCGAAGAAAACTGAAGCGACAGTGGCCGTTTACGACGTCGGCGATCTCGAGAAGATCAAGAAATACGGCAATATCACGATCGACTCTGGCGGAGTCATCACGCACTTTGAGGAAAAGCCGGAGCAAGCGCAAAGCACATTGGCCGCCGTCGCTCTTTATTATTACTCACGCGAAATGATCCCGCTGCTGACAACGTATCTCGCCGCGGGAAATAATCCCGATCAACCGGGCCGCTTTGTGCAATGGCTTTACACCCGCAAGCCCGTGAAAACTTTCCAGATCAAAGGCAAATGGCTCGACATCGGAAGCAAAGAGACGTTGAAAGAAGCGAACGGGATTTTCGCCGAAATTAAGACGTGATTGTCGATCTCGGATTGGAGGAATAACGAATGATGAATGAAGCTCGAACGAACGAAGGGCGAAAGGGCAACCGGACGCCTCTTTTCATCATTTCGATTTCGTTATTTTCTTCGTCATCCGATATTCAACATTCGTCAGTTATCTTGTTCGTGATTCGCGATGAATCATTTCAGCCGGCCTTCGTCGAATTCGATCAAATCAAAATAAGTCCGAATATCTTTGCGGCCTTCGCCACCTGCTTGCTTGAGAAAATGTAAGAAGCGCGCTTTTTTCGCGGCTGTGTCCGGGTGGCGGGAAATCATCGCTTCGTTCCATTGTTCGGTTGCTTCGGGAGAGTGTTTCTCGCCGTTTTCCTGCACCCAATTCAAGATGGCCGCGTCTTCCTCCAAACGGTTGGCAGCTTCTTCGAAGGCGTCGCCATTCAGTTTCAGAAATGCGAGCAGATGTTTGTCGAAGCCAACTGTTTTGTAATTGTATCCGTCGAGCAGGCCCTGCCGGTATAGTTTGGCTTTGTCGATCAAACGCGGCAGATGCACGTAACCGCCGAGCTTCGCGTACGGGCTGCGAGGATGCAGTTTGTGCGTCAACGCGAAGCTAAGTTGCGGGCAAAGGCTGGGCCCCAGCTCCCGAGATGCGGGATTCGACCGTGCGCGAGATCGCCGGCTTTTGTTCTGTTAACAATTCGGCTTGGGTGAGATCAGCCTGACCAATCACAAGCTGACCGGAGAAAATCCCGCCCTTCTCCACGGTGATCGCCTTCGCGGTGACATTACCTTCGAGCGATGCGTTTTTGTCGATGGCGACGGAGGTGTCGGCCACAATTTCGGCAGACATACGTCCTTTGATCTCGATGCTGCCGACCGTCACTTGGCGGAAGCATTGCACATCGGCTTTACGCGTTATGACTAAGTGCCGTGCGCTGAGGCGACCGGGGAGCTTCCCGACGAAGTTGATCGTGGCCGTGCCAGTGCAATGCAAGTTGCCGCGAAGTTTTCCCTCGACCAAGGCAGAGTGGCAGATGACACCGGTGCTACCAACATCACCTTTCGCGGTAAGATGAACGTCGCCGCGCGTGCGAATCGTTCGGCTGAAGCTGGTGGCGATTTTGTAATCTCGGAGATCGATGTAGGCGCTGCATGCTGGACAGATTGTCGATGTTGCGGCGCCGCTGACCTCGTGTTGTCGTTTGCATTCGAAACATTCGACAACTGAACTCCGTTGCCGGCTCCAGAGGCCTTCGAATCTTTGAAGGAGGGACGGATCGCGTGGCGAGGGGGTCTCCCCTTTCGGGCGAAGTTTTATAGCGGATTTCGGCGCCGATGGAGAAAAATGACGGCCGCACTGGCGGCACATCGAGCTCTTGGCCGCAGCGTAGTCCATCTGCTTGAAGCCACAGTGCGGACATTCCGCACTGACCCTGGCAGGCGACGGCTTGGCCACTGGTTTGGTAAGCGAAGAGTTCTCTCTTTAAGCGCGCGCACCGAAGGCGGCCTTGACCGGCTCATCGTGCCGGACAACTTCCGGCCGCGCTGTGATCGGTTTTGCGGTCACGGTTCCGCTAGTCACTTCAGATTTCCCGATGAAGGTAGCTCCTTCTTCGATGACGAGACGGGCCGCTTTCAAATCTCCTTGCAGCGTGCACTTCGCTTTCAGTTCGCAACGCTCGGCCACCGTGATATTGCCCTGCACCTTCCCGAAAACCGTGATCGATTTCGTTTTGATCTCGCCACGGATATCGGCGTTCTCACCGATCGTCAGCACGCCATCAGAATGGATTTCGCCTTCGACCTTCCCATCGATGAGAAGCTCTTTTTGAAACTTGATCGAGCCTTTGATTTCGACGTCGCTCGAAAGGATGTCTTTGCCGGAATGTTCTGCCATATGTTTTTGGTAATCGGTTGATGTTCTTGGTTGTTCGCCGTTGGCGGCTCGGTTGTAATCATCGCCACCCGAGGGCAGCGATCCTTCTCCGATCGCCGACATCGGTCTCTGCGGGATGAATTTTCTTAACACGCGGTATTATATTGTAACGCTCTCGTGCGATGTCAACGCGTTCTCACAGGCAGCATTAACTTTTTTGACAGAACTGATTTGCCAAACCGACAGAGTTTGACCGCATGGTTTTGACTCAAAAATTAAGAATCGCGGCATTTGAGCAGATGTTCGATCTAAAATGGAGCAGAGCGCATGCCGGGGCACGGCCAAGCCTAAGATGGCGAGGAATTCTGCGCCACCCGTTCGGAATCGTACGCCAGTACGCAGGCTCCTCCCTGATTTTCCAGAATTACACGCGCTTCTCGTCAATCTTCCGTCCCAAAAAATCGCGTGCTCTGCAATTTCCTTCAGGCTTTCGTGGGAATTGCCAGCCACACCGGATTGCCCAGACCAATACGCAATCGCAGGTCAAAACACCACTGCGCGACATGCGGACGCACCTGTGACGATTGCAAAGTGATCGCCAGATCGCGCAATTGCACCGATTCGTTGCGCTGCTCCGCTCGGAGTGCGTATTCCATTTCATTTGGCCAAAGCCGCTCGTCCCAATCACGCAGAAACCGAGAAATCGACAACGTGAACGCGACCCAAACCGCGGCGCGCGACTTGATTGGCTCAGTGCCGGCTAAATCGAGCGCGTGCGCCGTGAAAGGCTGGAACAAGATCGACGAGGCGACAATGAGGTAATCGAGCGACGGCGTCGTGTGCGGAGTTGTTGCTTGCGGATAATTTTCGAGACGTGGTGACGCGCGATCAAACCGGAATGGTACTCGGACATCCCCGCGCGCGTCATGCGCGCGTACCAATCCGCATCGGTGAACTAACATTTCCGGCGACAAAAACGCCGTGATAATTCGCACACCGCGCCGCCAAAAGCAGCGCACTAAGAGTTAGAGCTTCGATACTACGTAACGCCCATGCGCCGAAAAGGAATTTCCAATCTGATTCTGAACTTCGACCTCTAACTCTAAGATGGGCCCGCCAGGATTCGAACCTGGGACCAAGGGATTATGAGTCCCCTGCTCTAACCGCTGAGCTACAGGCCCCGGTACTTACGGATTGAAGCACAGTATATCCCCGACGACCAACCCCGAAACCATTCGGGGCTGCTCTAGCCGCTGAGCTACAGATATGTAATCCAAGCTTCGCGCTCAAAATCGAAACGAGGGCACTTCGTGGGATCGGATCGACATTAATGTTCGATGCACCGTTCGAAATCAGGGCGGGTCTATCACACGGCCATTGACTTCACCAAAACCAACGCGATAGCCATCACCGTTGCACCAGCCGGTGATCGTTAATGTGTCGCCGTCCTCAAGCCATTTCCGCGTTTCGCCGCTTGGCAAATTTAGCGGATTCGCGCCCCGCCAAGTCAACTCCAGCATGCAGCCGCGTGATTCTTCGGCCGGCCCGCTGATCGTTCCGCTGCCCAACAGATCACCCGGCTGAAGATTACAGCCCCCCACGGTGTGATGCGCCAGTTGTTGCGAAATGCTCCAGTAAAGATTTTGAAAATTGGTGCGGGTGACGATGTGTGGCGCTTGCATCTTCGCGGTTTGCAAATGCGCTTCCAGCTGGATGTCGAAGGTGAAATCGTTTTTCGCGCGCAAATAAGGCAACGGCTCGGGATCCTGCGGCGGAAGCGGTTTGCAAAACGGCTCGAGTGCCTCGAGCGTGACGACCCAGGGCGAAATGCTAGTGGCGAAATTTTTCGCCAGAAATGGACCGAGTGGCTGATATTCCCAAGCCTGAACGTCGCGTGCGCTCCAATCGTTCATCAAGACGAAGCCAAA
>DATMPQ010000255.1:0-5461 GCA_035567015.1 Chthoniobacterales bacterium
ATCGCAGACCGGCACGAAGCGCAGTTGAGCGCCCGCTCGTTGGGCCAACAACTGCCAGGGGACGAGGTTGCTGTGGTGCTCCATTTCTGTGAGGAGAACCACATCCCCGGCCCGAAGAAATTTCCCGCCCCACGCTTGTGCGACAAGATTTATGCTTTCGGTGGTCCCGCGTGTGAACACGATTTCGTCGGCACCGGCCGCGCCCAGGTAATCTGACACCTGCTGCCGTGATCTTTCGTAAGCCTCGGTCGCACGCGAGCTCAGCTCATGCAAACCACGATGCACGTTAGCGTTGTCGTGCTCGTAGTAATCTCGAAGTGCATCGAGCACGGCCCGCGGTTTCTGCGAGGTTGCGGCGCTATCAAAGTAGATCAAGCGATGGCCATGCGCCTGCTCACGAAGAATCGGGAAATCCTCACGGATAGCCTTCCAATCGACACCGCCACTAGCGACCTGATGCACATCCTAATCTGCGCCGCCTGCCAGTGCGCGCCAGTTTATTCAAACCAAGCTTGGTCTACTTGGAAGATCGATAAGCTCCTTGAGATTATTTCTCTTGCCTGGATTAGTCGCGAATCTTTACGTTTGGCCGTCAGATCGAACCATAATCAAAGGAACAACTTATGAAAACTCTCAATCAGCAAAACGATTGTCACTATGAACGCCGCGACTTTATCGGATCGCTTTTTATGATGGCAGCAAGCGCATTCGCGCAGTCGCCGGCGGAAACAATGGCTCCGCCGAAAAGTTCCAACGCCGATCTTGCACCGATCAGCGCGATCGGGGCGCACGTTTGCGGTATTCATTTCTACAGCGGCAACATGAAGCGCCAGGTCATCGCTCAGCATTATTGCTCGCATCTGAGCGACGAAGTCCTGCAATGCGTCCTCTATGATTCGGAAAAGAAAGATGCGCGATTGATCGGTGTGGAATACATCGTCAGCGCGAGAATCTTCGAATCGTTGCCGGCCGATGAAAAAAAACTCTGGCACAGTCATAACTACGAAGTGAAATCGGGAGTGCTGACCGCGCCGGGAGCACCCGAGGCGGCGGAAAAGGACCTGATGAAAGTCCTAATCGGCACCTACGGCAAAACCTGGCATACATGGCAGGTGGATCGCGGAGACAAACTGCCTCTGGGCATTCCGCAACTCATGATGGCCTTCACCAAAGATGGCCAGTTGGATCCCAAGATCGCGGCTGAGCGTGATCAACTTTATTCAATTTCGGTCGCCGCTAAGAAGGCCGCGCGCGCCGACATTCCGGATGCAAAGATCGATCCCGGCGCGGACGGGTGGCACAAGGGGTCTGCGGTCCAGCTCGATCTCAAAACTGTTTCGGCGAAGTAGCGCCCGTCATCTCTTTCGCATCCGCGGTGGGGAAGAAGCATCGGGACCTGCTCTCGATACTTATAGCTTTTACCGCAGGCGCGCACCAGATCGCGCTCCTCGAATTGGATGGCAATCAGAATGCAAGCTGTCGTCATCACAGCGAAGAACAGGTGCCCTGCGATGCGTCCTCCGAACGCGATAATGAATCCCAAAGCTTAGGTTCCGCATGTGACTAGAGAAGCGACGCCACAGCTCGAACGCGCCCTGACCTTATGTGATTTGGTGCTTTTCAATCTTGTCGCGGTCATCGGCATTGGCTGGGTGGCGACCGCCGCCAAGGCTGGGCCGAGCGCGTTGACCTTGTGGCTGCTTGCGGCCACCCTCTTTTTTGTCCCGCAGGGCCTCGCCGTTATTCAACTTTCTTCGAGCTTTCCTGCCGAGGGCGGCATCTACGCCTGGACAAAAAAAGAGTTTGGAGAAGGACACGGCTTTATCTGCGGCTGGTGCTATTGGATTAACAACGTTCTCTACTATCCAACCCTGCTTCTCGGCGGCGCCGTCAGCGCCACTTACGTTGTCGGTCAAGGCGAGAGCGGACTGGCGAGTAATTGGACCTATGTGCTCCCTTTCACGCTTATCGCTTTGACTTTGGCCGTCGCGCTCAACGTCGTCGGCGTGGACACGGGCAAGTGGTTACAGAACATCGGCGGCGTCAGCGTTTATCTCCCCGGCATCCTTCTAATCTTGCTCGGTCTCTACGCCGCTCTGACAAAGGGCTCGGCCAACACTCTGACTCTCGTACAGCTGAAGCCAGACCTAACGAATCTGCCGCTGCTTAATCTCTGGGCCACGATTGCCTTTGCCTTCGCTGGACTCGAACTTTCTTCGACGATGGGCCACGAGATTCACAACCCGCGTCGCAATTTGCCGCGCTCGATCTACATCGCTGCGCCATTGGTCGCGCTCATCTACGTCTGCGGTACAGGCTCAATGCTCTGGCTCGTTCCGAAACAGGAAATCAACATCGTCGCCGGTCCGCTTCAGGCCATCACGAACGGCATGCGCGATCTGGGTGGCGTGTGGTGGTGGGTCGTGCCGCTCGCTGCACTCTGTCTCACTCTGGCGAGAATCGGTGGACTCGGAGCCTGGCTGACAGGGTCAGCGCGCGTTGCCTTCGTGGTCGGACTCGATCGCTATTTCCCGCCTGCTTTCGCGCGAATTCATCCGCGTTGGCGTACGCCTTACGTCGCGATCCTTATTCAAGCGCCGATCGCCGCGTTTTTTCTTTTACTCTCCGTCCTTGGCAAGGGAACTACCGTTGAGAAATCGTTTCTCATCCTGCTCGACATGTCGCTGCTCATTTACTTCATCCCCTACATTTACCTTTTCATCTGCTTCATTGTTCATTGTTGGAGAAAAAAAAGGAAGGCCAACGAGAGGTTGCTCGTTCCCGGTGGCGCGACCGGAGCGTTGATCATCGGTCTGTGCGGTCTTTCGATCACGCTCTTTGCCATGATTGTTGCCATGATTCCACCGCCTGGCACATCCGACATTTGGATCCACGAAGCAAAAGTCGCAGGCGGTTCGCTTCTCCTCGTCCTCCTCGGTCTGCTGATCTACTGGCGCGCGAAGAGGAAGCAGTCGGCTTAATTATCGGACTTTATCTTATCCTCGTAAACGTAAGCTTGGAACTGTTGGGCTCTGCCCGAATTGGATGTTGTCATGGCTGCGTCTTGAAGTGAGGCGCCGGCATCGCCGCCGATAATCGCTTGTCGGATGGAGATCATCCGCCAACTTCATGGGATGCTCTCACCGACTTCGGTAAAGAACACGCTGCAAAGCGCCGCGCCGGTCGCGCCGATTCAGGTGCAAGGCTGGGTGCGGACACGACGCGATTCAAAAGATTTTTCGTTCATCGAACTGAACGATGGTTCCTGTCTGCGCAATCTTCAGATCATCGCGAAAAATTCGTTGCCGAACTATATGGACATCCAGCATTTGAACACGGGCGCTTCTATTATCGTGCGCGGTGAGTTGGTCGCGTCGCAGGGGAAAGGACAGAATTGGGAAGTTGTCGCGGATAAGATCGACATCGTCGGTGGCGCGGATGACACCTATCCGCTGCAAAAAAAGGGACACACGCCGGAATTCCTGCGCGAGATCGCGCATCTCCGGCCACGCTCGAATCTTTTCGGCTGCGTCTTTCGTGTGCGCAGCCGGCTGGCCTTCGCCGTCCACAAATTCTTTCAGGAACGGGGATTCATTTACGTACACACGCCCATTATCACCGGCAGCGATTGCGAAGGCGCCGGGGAATTGTTTCGCGTCACGACGATCGACGCCAAGAATCCGCCGCGAACGCAGAGCGGCGAGATCGATTATGCGAAGGATTTTTTCGAGCGACCGACTTACCTGACGGTAAGCGGGCAGCTCGAAGCGGAAGCGTTTGCCTCTGCTTTATCCAAGGTCTACACCTTTGGTCCGACTTTCCGGGCGGAGAATTCGAACACATCCCGGCATTCTAACGAGTTTTGGATGATTGAGCCGGAAATGGCCTTCTGCGATTTGAACGGCAACATGGATCTGGCCGAGGAGATTGTGAAATATCTCATTGTCGATCTGCGCGAGAACTGCGCGGAGGAATTGGGATTGTTCGCGAAGTTCGTCGACAAGGAATTACTGGCGCGACTCGACTTCGTGGTTGAGAGAAAATTTCAACGTATTACTTACACCGACGCGATCGAGCTTCTCAAAAAGAGCGGTGAAAAATTCGAGTTTCCTGTCGAATACGGATTGAATCTGCAATCGGAACACGAGCGTTGGCTGACCGAGAAACAAAAGTGTCCGGTCACGGTCTTCAATTATCCGAAGGAGATCAAGCCGTTCTACATGCGATTGAACGATGATGGCAAAACCGTGACGGCGATGGATCTGCTGGTGCCGGGAATTGGCGAGATCGTCGGTGGCAGCCAGCGCGAAGAGCGACTTGAGGTATTGGAGGCGAACATGCGCTGCCACAAAATGGATCCGGCCGATTACAAATGGTATCTCGATCTTCGCCGTTACGGGACGGTTCCGCACTCTGGCTTCGGCCTTGGATTCGAGCGGATGCTCATGTTCATTACCGGCGTGTCGAACATCCGTGACGTCATTCCGTTCGCGCGCACACCCGGCAGCGCGGAGTTCTGATTTTTAACCGCGGATCCCGCGAATAAATGGATTGCCTTTCTGGAACCAGAATCCAGGAACCAGACTAAAATTTCATCGTAGGCCCATTACGATGCAATCCTGCAGTGAGCTTCTAGTCGCCTTGCGCGACAGCACCGGCGAAAGCGACATCGCCGGATTTTAGATCCAGCTCGGCTTCTTCCGGCGTACCGAAGATGCGCGCACGTTTGTCGTCGAATTCTCTTTCCCATCGCGCGACCACAATCGTAGCGAGACAATTGCCGATTACGTTCACGCAGGTGCGTCCCATGTCCATTAATTCGTCGATTCCGAAGATGACAGCGATCCCGATCGGGCCGAGTCCCGCCGGAACAAACGTATTCAACGTCGCCAGCAAAATCACCAGCGACGAGCGCGGCACGCCCGCCACGCCCTTCGAAGTGAGCATCAACGTCAGCATCATCGTAACTTGCTGGCCAACTCCCATGTGCCAGCCCATCGTTGTCTCGGCTGCTTGCGCCACGAACACCGAAGCCATCGCCAGATAAAGAGTCGAGCCAGTGAGGTTGAAAGAATATCCAGTCGGCATCACGAACCCAACGATGTAGCGCGGCACGCCGAAGCGCTCCATCGCTTCCATCGCTTTTGGCAACGCTGATTCACTGCTTGTGGTCGCGAACGCGATCGTGGCTGGCTCGCGCACCGCACGAATAAATTGTCGCCCTGGAATCCGGGTGATCAGCATCACCAATCCAAAAACGAGCGCGACGAAAATGATAAGAGCGAGATAAAGCGAACCGATGAGTTTGCCGAGATTGACGAGCACACCCAGACCTTGCGTCGCGACCGTGTGCGCCATAGCCGCGCCCACGCCGATAGGCGCAAACATCATCACGTAGTTGGTAAATTTAAACATGATCTGGGAGAGACTTTCCATCGCGCGGATGATCGGCTTTCCTTTT
>DATMPQ010000256.1:0-5490 GCA_035567015.1 Chthoniobacterales bacterium
AATCGAGCAGATGACCGACTTGCCGCGTGATCTTCGGGCGCGACTCGAAGAATCATTTCGTTGCGAACATTTAGAGATCGTTCGCGTGCTGGGTGCGCGCGACATGACAAGAAAATTCCTTTTTCGTCTCAGCGATGGAAATTTGATCGAGTCCGTTTTGATTCCGGCATCGCCAGCGCTTTACGGAGAAAAATCAGACCGCCGGACAATTTGTATCTCGACCCAGGTGGGTTGCGCTTACGGCTGTAAATTTTGCGCGAGCGGCCTGGAAGGATTTTCACGCAACCTGCGCGCGAACGAAATTGTCGATCAAATCATTGCGGCAGAACGCGAGTCCGGTGACAAGATCGACAACATCGTTTTTATGGGCATGGGCGAGCCGCTGGCGAATTTCGAAAACTTGATGCGCGCGATCCGAATCATCAACGCGCCGTCGGGACTCGGAATCGGCGCGCGGCGCATGACGGTTTCTACCAGTGGTCTCGCCCCGCAGATTCGAAAACTGGCCGACGAGCCACTGCAAATACGACTTGCCGTCTCCTTACATGGGGCAACCGATGCCGTACGCAATCAAATCATGCCGATTAATCGCAAGTACAAGATCGAGATGTTGCTTTCCGCATGCGACTACTACGTCACCCACAAGAAACAGCGGATTACATTCGAATACATCCTGATCGCAGGCGTGAATGACGGTGCCGATCAAGCCCACCTCCTCGCGAAACACGCCCGATGGCTTTCGGCAAAAGTAAATCTGATTCCGTACAACACCGTCGAGGGTTTACCGTGGTCGCGACCGTCGCGCCATCGACAGGAAAGGTTCTTGTCGATCTTACGCACGGAAGGAATTTCGGCCACCTTGCGGCGCGAGAAAGGCCACGACATTGACGCCGCCTGCGGGCAGTTGCGATTGCAAACGAAACGCGAACTTCAGCCCCGGTAGGGCGATGCTCGAGCCTGTCCGAAGCGAAGTCTAAGGGCGGAGCCGGGGAATTATTTTCGATAGGCTCGACAGAATCTCGCCTACCACAAATTTTTTTGCGCGGCGGCAGAAGTGGCGTCTAGTTAAATCCATGGCTGGCTTCGATCGCGAGCCCGGACGGGCCTGGGATGAATATGACTGGGAGCGTTTCCTCCAGCAGCAGGATCACAAGACGGAGAAGTACATGGAGCTGCTGGAAAAATATCTGGACGATCCTCAGCGCGACGAAATTATCGCGCGCGAGATGGGTTGGTCGCAATTGCTCGACGCCAAAGATTGGAGCGCGGAAGTGGAGACGCTGTTGAACGAGGATTGGCGCTCGAATGATGAGGATGCGTCGGTCGACGATGAGCAAAAGTCACCTTTGGTTGAAACGTTCGAGGATCACAATCTGTATCGCGCGGCGTTCGCGCTCACGATTTGGATCGACCAACTTTTCGACGAAGACGCCTCGCTCCAAAACGAACCTGCCGCCGTTAAACTGGCGACCCATTCCGCCCTGGCCAGCGCGAAACTGGCCGCGGCATTAAGCGATGAAGATGTTGATGAAATCGGAATGACCATCGCTTATTTGAAGCGGGCCTTGAAAGCCATCACCGTGTCGATGGACGCGGCGGCTCAACTCTTGAGCGAGAAGCTCATTACCGCGGCGCAACATTGCGTGCTTCAGCAGCGGCTTTTTCAGGTGCGCGATGGCATCATCAACCTGATGGGCGAATATCGCGGCGAGTGGCGACGCCGCTTCGGCTCCGAAGACTTTCGGAGTTGAATGAAATAGCCGCCTGTCCGTCCAATTATGCAAACGGAAGCGACTCTGGCTCAAGTCGATGTGTCGGAACTGGACTTGGTGAAACAATGTCAGGCCGGTAATACCGAGGCATTCGACCAGTTGGTAACTCGCTACCGCACACGAGTTTTCGCAATGATCTATAACATGGTCCATAACGAACAAGACGCCTGGGATTTGGCTCAGGACAGTTTTGTCAAGGCGTGGAAGTCGATCCGTCGCTTCCGCGGTCATTCCTCTTTTTATACCTGGATTTACCGGATCGTGATGAACGTGACCATTGATTGGCTGAGGAAAAAACAAGTGAAAGGGGCCGGCGCCGAATTTAATGATGCAATTCAATTAAAAGAAATCGAGCCTGCGTCCAGGACTCTGCCGAAAGCGGACCCTTTGCCGCACGAGCGGATGGAGCAAAGCGAAATCCGCACGCGTATCGACAATGCGATCGCACAGCTCTCGCCGGAACATCGCGCGGTGATCCTAATGAAGGAAATCGAAGAGATGCAATACCATGAAATCGCGGAGGCACTCGGCTGCTCCATCGGGACGGTGATGTCGCGGTTATTTTATGCACGGAAGAAGCTACAAAATTTGTTGAAAGACGTTTATGAAAACATTTGAAGAAAAGTGGACGGCCTGGCTCGATGGCGAGCTGAGCGGCAAGGAGCTCGTCGAGTTCGAAGCTTCGCTGCCGGACAAGGCTGCGGCCGAGGCGGAGAAGCACGACGCTCACAAGCTGGGCGCGTTTTTGAAAGAGCAATTGAGCGCGCAGGTGTTAAGCAACGAAGATTTCTTCAGCCATCAACTCCGCGACCGGATTGCTCGCGAGAGCGGGCCATCTCGTGAACCTTCTCTCGAAGCTTCCACCTGGTGGACAGTCCGCCGGTTGTTTTTGACCGGAGTGGCCTCGCTCGCTCTCTTCGTGATTTGCGCTGTTGTCGTGATCCGGGACAAGAACCCCGGCGAACAGTCGCAATATCTTACGCAGATTCTAAACGCGCGGATCGATCCGGCGGTCAGCCCGAATGCGACCATCTCAATGTTTGAAACGAAAGAAGACAAGGTAACAGTGCTGTGGGTCGAGGGATTGCAGTCATTACCTGCCGATTACGCGGCCAAATAACCGTTCATGCGAAATTGTGCTCTCCTGGTCGCCGCATTGCTTTCGCCGGTGATGAGTGCAGCCTCCGCGGCGCAAGCCAGCCAGACCGTTTGGAGCGGCCTCGTTATCGCTGAAAATGTCGCCCAGCCCGCGCCGATGCCTCCCGAGCTAATAAGAATCGAGCAGACGCTGAAAGAACTTTTCGGCTATAATCAGTTCCAGGTCATCGGCCAGTCGCGCAAGACACTCAAGACCGGCGAGGAAGATTGGGCTGCTTCCAGCAAGTACTTTGCGCTCCATGTCGATGCACGGGGCGAGACCGAAGCGGGCTACGTTTTGAACCTGAAACTTTACAAAGAAAATGAGCTTTTGCTTGAGACGGACACGAAGTTGAGCAAGCGGAGCCCGCTCGTGATCAAAGGGCCGCAGGTGGGCGGCGGGCAATTGCTGCTCGTCTTAGTGGTTCAGTAGGTGTCTGGAGCGGCAGGCGTGTCGCCTGCTTGGGAGAATGATCGCAGCCGACACGGCTGCCACTACAGAAATCGTTCGCATTTGCGGATGCTAAAGTCGGACACAGCCTGTTTAGTGGAGGAATGCGAGTTCTTGTCTTCCCTTGCCTCGTTTGCGTAACGTTCGCCGCAAGCATGAAAGCAGAAGAGCCCTTCGACTTTGCCACTACGCCGGGAAAACTGCCGAAGCAGGTTGTGCCGACGGACTACGCAATCCGGATCGTCCCTAACATCGAGACGCTAACCTTCACCGGAACGGAGACGGTAAAGTTGAGCGTTCGGGAGCCAGTTCATAAACTCGTGCTCAACGCCCTCGAAATTAAGATCGCAAGCGCTTCGATTGATGACAAAACATTGCCGGAGTCGGGCGTTAAGATCGACAAGAAGAATGAGCTGGTCACACTCACGTTACCCTCGGAACTGCCTGCCGGCGAGCACCATCTCGCGCTCACGTTTTCCGGAAAGATCAATCAACAAGGCCGGGGACTTTTTTATGCGCGGTATCAAGAACAAGGGACGGCCGCGAAAAAAACCATGCTCGGGACGCAGTTTGAAGCGACGGATGCGCGCCAATTATTTCCATGTTGGGATGAACCAAGTTTTCGCGCACGCTTTCAATTGACTGCGGTCGTTCCGGAAAATTGGCTCGCGATCTCGAATATGCCGGTTGAGAGCGAGACGAAGATCGACAAGGGACGAGAAGTGCGCTTTGGGACGACGCCACCGATGGCGAGTTACCTGAACGTTTTCGTCGCGGGCGAGCTCGACTCCGTTGAGATCCAAAGCGGTGGAGTTCAAATCCGTGTGATCACGACAAAAGGGAAAACCGAATGGGGACGCTACACGCTCGAGGGCTCGGCGAAGATTCTTCAATACTATAACGATTATTTCGGCGTGCCGTATCCGCTGCCGAAACTCGACCAGATCGCCGTCCCCGGTGGCTTCGGCGGCGCCATGGAAAATTGGGGCGGCATTACCTATTTCGAATCGGTCCTTTTGTTTGATCCGGAGAAATCGTCGGACAACACGAAGCACGATATTTTCGCCGTCATTGCGCATGAGATGGCGCACATGTGGTTCGGCGATCTCGTGACGATGGCCTGGTGGGACAACCTTTGGCTAAACGAGGGATTCGCCTCGTGGATGGGGACGAAATGCACGGCGCATTTCAATCCGCAGTGGGAAGTTTGGCTCCGGAAAAATGTGCCACGCGACCCCGCTCGCCGCGTCGGCATCGCCAAAGAACAGGCGATGGAAGGCGACGCAAGATCCACAACCCATCCGGTGCAACAGCCGATCGCAACCGAGGCCGAAGCCAACAGCGCTTTCGACGATATCACTTACAAGAAAGGGCAGTCATTCATTCGCATGCTCGAGAGTTTTCTTGGCGAAGATGTTTTTCGCGACGGCATTCGCCGCTACATCGCCGCGCATAAGTATTCCAACTCCACCACCGTCGATCTCTGGAATGCGCTCGCCGAGACTTCTGGAAAACCAGTTGGTGAAATCGCCGCGAGTTGGACGGAACAACCTGGGTTTCCAGTTGTAAAAGTAAAACGCGGGGATAATGGCAACGTCTCGTTGTTACAGGAACGGTTCACAGTCAATTTTAAGAATGCGCCGCCGCTGCAATGGAAAATCCCGCTCACTTATTCGGTCGCCGGTCAAACCCCCACGAGTTTGTTGATGACGAACAAAGCGGCCGAACTGAAAAACATTCCTGCGGATCGTGCGCTAAAATTAAACGTCGATGGCGCCGGAAATTATCGCGTCGAATATGACGGGTCTTCCTGGAATCTGCTGCTCGGATCGCTGGCAAATCTCAGCGTCGAAGACCGCGTCAACCTCCTGAGCGACGCTTGGGCATTAGTTCACGCGAATCGGGCCGCGCTTTCGCTCTATTTGAAACTGGTCGAGAAATTGCCCTCTTCGACCAAGCTGGCCGAACGCGAACAGATCATTAACGTCTTCGATTTCATAAACAGACTGCTCGTTGGCCATCCGGAACGGGAAAAATTCCAAGGCTACGCGCGATCACTCTTACGGCCCAGCTTCGACGCACTCGGCTGGAACCCGAAAGCTGGCGAACCGGCAAACGCTGGAAACTTGC
>DATMPQ010000257.1:0-15612 GCA_035567015.1 Chthoniobacterales bacterium
GAAATTTGCCGTCATTCAGTTTCCTGGCTCGAATTGCGATCAGGATTGTGTCGCGGCGATCAACAGCATCGACGGCTTACGCGCGGAGTATGTCTGGCACAAGGAAACCTCGCTGCGCGATTTTGACGCGATCGTGTTGCCGGGTGGATTCGCCTACGGCGATTATCTGCGTTGCGGCGCCATCGCGCGCTTCTCGCCCATCATACAGGCGGTGGTGAGCGATGCGCGCGCGGGCAAACTCGTGCTCGGCACCTGCAACGGCTTCCAAATTCTTTGCGAAGCGGGCCTGCTGCCCGGCGCGCTCGTGCGCAACCGGTCGCTGCGGTTTGTTTGCGAAATGGTCACCACGCGAGTTGAGGTTGCTGATTCTCCATTCACGCACGGTTGCGCGGAAGGAACTCTGTTGCGATTGCCGGTCGCGCACGGCGAAGGTTGCTTTTTCGCAGACGCGGAAACGTTACGCGACCTCAACCAGTATCGACAAGTGATCCTGCGCTACGCGGATGAGCGGGGCCGCATTGTTCCCGACGCCAATCCGAATGGTTCGATTGAAAACATCGCCGGCATCTCGAATCGCGAGCGAAACGTCTTCGGATTAATGCCACACCCCGATCGCGCCTGCGATGAAAAGTTGGGCAGCGCAGATGGCGCAAAGATTTTCCGTTCGATGATAGAAACGATAAACGCGAATCGCGCGCCAGCTGCGTTGGGTCTGGCGAGACAAGTCGCGTGAGCTTTTTCGTTGCCGGAACGGATACCGGTGTAGGCAAGACGCACACCGCGGTGCAGCTCTTGCGTCGTGACGAGCTGTTGTGTCTTAGTCGTAGACATATGTGTAAATAAATTTGACACAAAAATCTGCGGATTCCCGCACCTCCCCTCGTAAAAGCCAGTGGCATCGCCGTTGCTAACGTGTCCAGAGACAAAAAACTCTACTATTTATGCTGTTACAAAAAACGCTTCATATGAGTCAGTCACTGGCAGAGTGCAGAGCGCGCCTGGCCAGCATTCAATCCTATCGGCGGCAATTTGTGATGGTGACGAGGGCCACCGTGACTTCGTCGAAGACGGTGGATTTTAGCTTCCGTGGTCCCATTGGTTTTGAAGCGCATACCGTGCTTCTGGCAGTGGACAGCGACTCGCCTGATCAACACGCCTTTGAATCCGTGGGCGGCAATATCGATCTCATAGGGTTAGTCGATTTCACTGAAATCCGGCCGAACTGCACCGAGATAACGCTAGCCCTCCACTACGAGATTAAGAGTAAGTTTTTCGGGTGGCTAGACCGGCGTTTCTCGTTTGTGGACGCGTTCGTGACTTCGGAACTGCGCAGTATCCGCGCGCACTTCGAAGGTATAGCGATGCCTTATGTCGAGCACGCGCCGATGCTGCCCATGCTCGAAACGGCGGCGGCCTGAGATCGAAAATCAACTGAAGCCGTTGCCCTGCCTGCGACGCCGACTTGTCACGCCGTAGCGGGCGTAGGCGGAAGCTTCGCGAAGGCGGGTGGGTGACGCGACTTTGTCCAGGCGCCAGTGTCGGGCCTCGCGCAGCGAGGCGGCTATACGATTCGCACCGCGCGGGTCTTGTCGAGTCGCAGGACCTGGCCGGCACACAAAGACAGCATCATTTGCGGATCGAGAATTTTCTTTCCATCGAGCTGGACGCTGCCCTGCTTGATCAAGCGACTGGCTTCAGTGCGCGATCTTGCGATCGCGAAAGCTCCCGCGTAAGCAGCAACGACGATTGCCACTGCGTTCTCATCACGCGCCGTAAATCCGGGAAGCTCGGCGTCAGCGAGACGTCTTTCGCTGAAGCGCGCGTTCCATTCATCCAATGTTTTTTTCGCAGTAGCGGCGGAGTGATAGGTCTGCACGATTTCAAATGCGAGCTGCTTTTTCGCTTCGAGCGGATGCGCTTGCTTCGGCAGGGAACGGCCGAGGAGCAACAGGTAATAGCGCGCCATGAGCTCATCGGAGACGCTCATTAATTTTCCAAACATGTCTGAGGCCGCGTCGTTGATCGCCACGAAGTTGCCCAAGCTCTTGCTCATCTTCTTGGATCCATCGAGGCCCTCGAGAATGGGAAGAAGAAATACGACTTGTTGCGGCAGGCCTTCTTCCTTTTGAAAATCGCGCCCGACCAGAATGTTGAAGAGCTGATCAGTCCCGCCGAGCTCGACATCCGCTTTCACCATGACGGAGTCCCAGCCTTGCATGATGGGATATTGAATCTCGTGCGCGCGAATCGCTTGCTCCTTGTCCATTCGTTCGCGGAAATCGTCGCGCTGGAGCATTTGTTGCAGCGTCACCCGGCTGTTGAGACGAATCACGTCTTCGAAACTCATTTTTCGAAACCAATCGCCATTGAAAACAGTTTCGGTCCGTGCCGGATCGAGAACCTTAAATGCCTGCTCGCGGTAGGTTGCGGCGTGGGCCATTACTTCTTCGCGCGCCAATTGCGGTCGAGTCGCCGAACGGCCGCTGGGGTCGCCGATCATTCCGGTGAAATCGCCGATGATCAAAACAGCCTGGTGTCCGAGATCTTGAAACTGTCGAAGCTTTCGAAAAATGACCGTGTGGCCGAGATGAATGTCAGAACTGGTCGGATCGACTCCGAGTTTGATGCGCAGCGGCCGGCCAAGCGCGAGTTTTTCACGGAATTCGGATTCGCTGATAATCTGCGCCGCCCCTTGTTTCAGAGAAGCGAGGGCTTCGTCCGGTTGCATGGAGAATAGTGCACCGGGGCGGCGCAGGCGCGCTATTTATTTTTGTTTAATAGCTCACGCACCTGCTCGATTGTTAACGGAGGATTCGTCCTGCCGAGCGCTTTTTGGCTCTTGCCTTGATCGAGGAACGGGCGGGTGCCAGTAAAAATGAGTGCGTCCACTGTTCTGCCGGCTTCTTGGGCATGGCGCAGATTACGCGCGGTTTGAGTCGAGAAACTGCGGTTTGAATTTGTAATCTGGTTCCGCGCAGAAAAGTTCGCTGCGTTATCAACGGCATGGAAAGATCGGGCATTAAATTGCCACGCTGAGAAATCACGGGCCCCGGAAAACCTTTTCGAGTTCGATTTCTTCTCCAAATAGAACGTGCTGGTGACTGCATGTTTATCAATAGATGCACTTTTCGCCGCCATGAATTTTTTGTTTTGTGCTGGGTTCTGCAAACTCATGTCCGGCTTGAGCAGCCGATCGACCAATGTTCGTCCCTGTTCTTGCGCGCGGGCGCAGGAGAAAGCAGCCAGCAACAAACACGCCGCCAGAAGTCTTCGCACATGCCGAAGCTGCCGAAGCAACGGCTTCTTTGTAAAGGAAATTGTCGATCTGCTGCGCTCTTCGGTTGTGTTGGTCAATGGTCAGGCGGATGGAATGCGGTACGTGCATCGGGTCGCCTCTCCCTTCGTAAGGGAGAGGTCGCGAGGTGAGGGTTTATTCAGGCAACTGATAGCTGCGGGACATGGTCTTCATTTCATCACCAAACTCAGCCCCGAAACGCTATACCCGTTTAGCGTCGAGATCGCGTCGCCCCGAGCGCCATAGGCGCGACATGTTTATAGGACGAGGCCCCCAAACGAAAGACATCAGCCCCGTAGGGGCGACATGCTTTTCTCCCCCACACGTGCCGCTCCTAACGGAGCTCCAGACATTCTTGTCTGCCTGATCTATAAACATAACGCGCCTACGGCGCTCAAACCGCGAAGGGCCGCTACAAGATTACCAGACTGTACCTCTGAGATGGTGCCCTAAGCGATAACAATGCTGCAACGTTAAACAGATACAAAACGCTCGGGAATTTTTCGGGTTTATCCCAATGCGAAACAGGATTTTCCATTTGTGGCTCTTAACGGATACTTTCGTTGAAATGCAAGACGACGCGACCTTTATGCGCCAGGCGTTGCGGCTCGCCGTAAAAGCGCGCGAGGCGGACGAAGTTCCGGTCGGCGCGGTGGTTGTTCGAGCCGGCAAAATTATTGGACGCGCCTATAACCAGGTTGAGTTATTGAAGGACGCCACGGCGCACGCAGAAATGCTGGCTTTGACCCAAGCCGAAGCGGCCGTCTGCGATTGGCGTCTGGTGGACTGCGATCTCTACGTTACCAAAGAGCCGTGTGTAATGTGCGCTGGCGCGCTTATTCACGTCCGCATCCGCCGCGTGATTTTTGGATGCGCCGATCCACGGAGCGGCGGCGCGGGCGGGATCATAAATTTGCTCCAGCATCCCGCTTTGAATCACCGCTGCGAAATCACGTCCGGCGTTTTGCAAAACGAATGTGCCGCCATTCTGCAAGATTTCTTTAGCCAAAAACGTCGCTCAGTCCTGGCTCGCGGCGAAGAGACTAACGAGGAATAGAGCTGGCCGTGGTCCCAAATTCAGCAACTGGAATGAGCGAGCCAGGAGTGGGCGACGCTCGACGTTTACACTGACAAAGGGATGCTTCCGATGGCGGCGGCTGTAGAGAAACTACCGATGTTTCCGCTTCAGCTGGCAGACGTACATCCTTGCGCAACAATCCAGACTTTTCAGGTCATTCGGTGGCGTCTACTGGCGTAGAGAAGTTGGTAGGAGAAGATTCGCAAATCCCAGAAACCGAGGAGTGTGTGCACACAAATGCGCAGTCTGGCATCATCGGACAAACAACCGAAAAAAGCTGCCTCGCTAGGACTCGAACCTAGACTTCTATTTTTTACCCTAAGCGAAACCGTTCTCCCCTCTTAAAAAGACTTTATGAAACGTTGTTGACGTTGCCAATCGTTCTGACTACCGTTACGACATGGCTTGTGTGGTCAGAGATAAAGCAGAGCGAAACGGCAAGCGGCGCAGCCCGTTTTGGTACGCCTGCTTTACGGACGCGACCGGACGGCGGCTCAAGAAATCGACGGAGCTGACCAGTAAATCAAAGGCGCTGGAGATGGCGCGCGCATTGCAGAAGGCGTCCGACGAAGCGCGGCGCGGGGCGCTGACCGAGGCGCGGACACGCGAGCTGCTAAGCGAAGTTCTGCAAAGCGTGAACGGCGAAGGTCTGCGCGTGTTCACGGTCGAGCAGTGGTTCGACCATTTTGTGAAACAAAAAAAGAAATCGCGCGCGGATAAGACGGCAGCGCGGCACGAGCAGATGATGCGAGAGTTTATCGAGTTTCTTGGACATCGGGCGCGGCTCAATATTGCGGCAGTAACGAGCACAGACATTGCGGACTTCCGTGACCAACGCCAATCACTCGCGCTCGCGCCAGCGACCGTAAATCTCGACATCACGATTCTTTCCAGCGCGTTCAACTCCGCGTGGAAGCAAGGCCATATTTCGGTCAATCCATGCGCCGCGATTGAACCGCTAAAGGATAAAGCGCAGCGCAAGCACGTCTTTACGCCTGAGCAGGTGGGCGCGCTTGTAAAGGCCGCTGAAGGCGACTGGAAGGGGCTGATTCTCACTGCATTCTACATCGGCGCCCGTCTCGGTGATTGCGCCAACCTTCGCTGGCAGGACATCGATCTCGTTTCAGAAATCAAAACGATTCGCTTTGAATCCCAAAAAGGCGATGAAGTCGTTACTGTCATTCATCCGGCGCTGGAAGATTACTTGCTCTCCCTGCCGACACCGAAAGGCGACGATGCATATCTGTTCCCGTCACTGGCTAGGCGCAACGTGAGTCCGCTTTCCAAGCATTTCCGCAAGTTGATGGATCGTGCGCGCATCGAACAGCGCGTGATCCGCGAGCGACGCAAATCAGGAGCGGGACGCAGCGTGAACGCGCTGTCGTTTCATTCTCTGAGGCACAGTTTCAATTCGATCCTCGCCAACGCTGGCGTCAGCGAAGAGCGACGAATGGCGCTGACCGGGCACACCACGCGAGACGTGCACCAGCGTTACACCCATCATGAGCTGGAGCGGTTGCGCGACGCGGTTGCGCTGCTGCCCACGCTGTAAACAACGCTGATGGCTCGTCCACGCAAATTTGACGACTACGTCGTGCACCGCATCGCGGATTCGATTCCCGACCATGACAGGCGATGCTAGGCGTCGAATTAAGGCTCGCAAGTCGGGACGCATGCCCGTTTCGCTCAACCGCCCTGCGCGCGGCTCTAAATTGCGCGAAACGCGTTCGAAATCGAAGACCTCAAAACTTTCTGCAACAAAAGTGGAAAACCATCGAAAGCGCAAAAAGAGAACCGAAACCGGTATCCCAAAATGGATGGCCCGATTCCTCGTAGGAGCTCGCTGGGGTATCGATGGATATATGCATTACAAGCCTCCAAGATGGACAGAGGAATATGAGCAAATGGAAGTCTCTGACCTCTGCTGGCGTGCTAAGGAGGACTTAGAGGAACTCTTCTCGCGAGCGTATCCAACTTATGCCGAGGAATGGGAACAAAAATTCGCTCCCCACCGGCAAACAGCTCGTAACGCGACTTATCGAGTTCGTGTTTCGAGTTACGGTAGAATCGGCCCGAGTATTTCGAGTTCTTTAAGTCCTGGGCTGCGGGAGAGGTTATTTTCCAGCGATGACGAAGCGGTTCGTGAGCAAGCTTCGAAAGAATATCATGAGATTGCCGGGCGCTTGCTGAAAGAGGAACCAAGACACGCTGCAAGAGCACTTGCATTCCTGATACAATGGGGAGCGGAGTATCTCGAAAATCTCTATGTCAGACAACCAGTCTTAATGAAAGAGGTCGCAAAGACGCGAGACTTGTGGCCAGTGAATCTTGGCTTACGGGCGAAGCTTGTGAAGGACAAGCGGACCTTCGAGGTTAGACGGCTAGCTTTCGCTCGCAAATATTTAACCACCCTCGAACTGAACTCGGCGTGCGTCTTCCCGAGCAAACATGAAAGCGGCGCACAAAAGCTATCGAAGTTCAAATTTGCGGCAGAAGGACTTTATGAACACCTGTTACTGCTCAAGAGTAATCGTATGTATTTTCGAAGAGTTACACCTTGGGCGAAGCGCTTGTTCGCTCTCTCCGTGCCGATGACGAAGCACAACACCGCAGAATGGTGGAGCGTCGCAAAGGACTATTTGGACGAACGATGGGAAAAATCGCGGAAGGAATTTGATCCTCTGATCGGCAAGTTGCAGTTGAGTGGTAAGACTCCGTACGAGTCAAGCATCAAGACCCGCATCATCGACAACGAACTAAAGCAAGCGTTCGAAGGCTTGGCGATGCATAACTTGTAGTAAACTGCCGCAATGTTACTACAACGAAATACAACGGAATTTCGTGACGTAGCGAGTTCTGTGCTTAATTTCAACGTCCAGCTATGGTCCTGGACACAAAGAAGCTCGGCGGGCAGCTAACCGAGAAAACAACTGCCCCGGTCGCAGCATCACAGGCGAACGATGCAGAGTTCTGCGACAGTCCCGGCGCATTCATGCGCTTTGGGCTAAGACGGTCCCTGCTTTACGATTTGCACGCCCTGGGCCTGATCCGAGGCGTGTCGCTTCGCCGCCGTGGGGCGCAACGCGGCAAGAGGCTTTGGGATGTCGCCAGCATCAGGACGTATCTCTCATCGCAAATGGAGGCTAGTAAATGAACGCGCTCGGTCCGCCAAAAGCGAAACGCGCTCCGGCAAAGAGCGCGCTCCAAAAACTGCGACCGCGGGCAGATTATCACGCGCTCGCGTTTCTGGCAAACATCTTCAACGCACCGTTTTGGTTTTTTGAGCAACCGGGCCGCGGTCGTTTCACGGACCTGCTCGAAAACGAAAGGAGGAACGCGCAATGAGTCACGAGGAAAGTTTCCGCGCTGCGTTGCGCGAGTCCGGAATCGAGTATAGCGGGCCGATCTATATCGACGACAAGCTTCACCGCATCAAGGCCGATGGCGACCACTCGAAGAACTCTTGGTACGTACTTTATCCAGGGTCTCCTGTGGCTGGCGTGTATGGATGTTGGAAGCGCGATCTTAAAAAAAAATGGTGCGAGCGCAATGGCAACTTGTCGCAAGGAGAATGGATCGAAGTGCGCCGCCGCTGGCAGGACGCGAAGCGCCAACACGAGCGGACGAAAACAGAGCGGCAAAAGAAGGCGCGGCGAACTGCCGCTTGGATACTGGGGCGCGCAAAACAAGTTACGACGCACACCTATCTAAACGCAAAACAAGTTCAGTCGCACGGAGACTTGCGAGGGTATCGCGGCGCTTTGGTGTTACCCTTGCGTGACATAAATGGCGAGCTTCACAGTCTGCAATTTATCGGCGGCGATGGCTCGAAAAATTTTCTCAGTGGCGGGCGCGTTGCAGGGTGTTTGTTCACGCTGGCGGACAAAGCGGACGGGCCAGTTGTCATCGGTGAGGGCTACGCCACCGGCGCGAGCATTCATGAGGTTACGGATCACTCTGTGATCTGCTGCATAAACTGCGGCAACTTGTTGGACGTGGCGAAAGCGGTGCGCGAGCTATGGCCGCGGCGTGAGATCATTATTGCCGCTGACGATGATCAATTCACAGATGGCAATCCCGGCCTGACGCAAGCGACTGCTGCCGCGAAAGCAATTCGGGCAAGGCTGGCAGTTCCTCAATTCAAAGAAGCGGCAACGAGGCCGACTGACTTCAACGACCTACATCACTTGGAAGGGGCGTCTGCGGTGAAGGATCAAATCGAGGCCGCAACAACCAGGATAGAAACTGACGACGAAGCCATAGGGCGCCTGGCCGCATTGTCGCGGATAGAATTTGACCGTTGTGTTCAAGATGAAAGTGATGCGCTTGGTATCAGTGTCACAACGCTGCGGAAGGAAGTAGAACAGCGGCGAGCGATTGGGCGCGATAACTACGCACAACAAGGCCAACGCGTTGAATTGGCCGATGTGGAGCTGTGGGAGCACGAGGTAAACGGCGCGGACCTGCTGAACGAAATTGCTGAGACAGTCAGCAAATACGTCGTGCTGCCGAGCGGGGCTGCTGATGTAATTGCGTTGTGGATTGCGCACACACACACTTTCAAATCATTCCTGCACACGCCGCGCTTGAACATTCAGTCACCAGAGAAACGCTGCGGCAAGACCACCTTGCGCGACGTATTGGCAACGCTTGTACCGAAGCCGCTTGCTACGGAAAACCTCAGTACTGCCGTACTCTTTCGCGTCGTTGACAAGTACCAGCCCACGCTGCTGGTCGACGAATGCGACTCGTGGATTCACGACAACGAAGATTTGCGTGGCCTGCTAAACGCCGGTCATAAGCGAGGCGGTCAAGCTTTGCGATGCGTTGGCGACGATTTTGAGCCACGCGCATTTAATGTGTTCGCGCCGGTAGCACTCGCCGGGATTGGCAACCTGCCAGGCACGCTGCACGACCGCAGCATCATTATCAAGCTTGTGCGCGCCAAGCCGGGCGAAGTAAAGGCCGGATTCGATGCGCGCCGGACTCAATCGGAAACCCAACTCTGCCGGAAGCTGGCGCGTTGGTGTGCCGATAACCGCACACGGTTCGAATCTTGTGATCCCAAGCTGCCCGATGATGCTTTCAACCGCGTCGCGGACAATTGGCGACCGCTGTTTGCGATTGCTGAGATTGCCGGCGGCGACTGGCCGAAGCGCGCAGCGGAAGCTTTTGCTAAGCTAATCGGCACCGATGATCTGGATGCGCATGGTATCGGCACGCGTTTGTTGGCTGACATCGCGACCATTTTCACCGAAAAAGGCGCGGATAGGATAGCATCCGCCGATCTTACCGAAGCACTGACGGCGATAGAAGGGCGGCCCTGGGCGGAATGGGGAAAACACCGTAAGCCAATTTCGCCGAATCAGCTTGCGAACCTACTGCGTCCGTTTGGTGTGTCGCCGCACACGATCCGCATCAGTGACGAAACGCCTCGCGGCTACCTGCTGGCCGACTTCGGCGAGGCATTTGAGCGGTTTTTGCCGAAGCCCCCGGTTCCACAGTGCAACAGTACAACAATGCTAGGCGAACCCCGCGTTTTCGTACCGCAACAACTCGAAAGCGCGTTGCACCCTAAAAAACCACCGCTTACGAGGGAATGTTGCGGTGTTGCACTTTACAAGGAGGGGATGCCGGAAGTTGTGGATCCGGATAAGGCCGCCATGCCGTGCCATGCTGAGGCTGAAGAGGCGCTAGAAATATGAGCGTGGTAAGACTGATCGAAGAAGCCGGGCGACTCGGACTCACACTCTGTCCTAATGGTGATAAGGTACGGATCACTCCTGCTCGGCTTTGCCCGCCGGAGTTCGCGGATGAGCTACGGGCGCACAAATGGCAATTGCTGGTTCTTCTTGGGTTGAAGTTCCTGGCGGTCGCTTCAGACGTGCTCAACGAAACGATCTTTTTCGCCGCTGATGAGGAAACCAAAGCCGTGTTGATAGAAGCCGGCGCGGAACCGGGCTGCGTTTATACCCGCGAAGAACTGCGGCTGCTCATTGACCAGCACCGGCACGCACCGATCACACCGGCCGAGCTGCTACATATGCATACCGCAAGACGCCTGTTCAACGGGCGAATCGCCTCAAAACTAAGGAGATCATGATCAGGTTAAAACGTAAACCAGTGCCACACCTGTTACCTTCGATTTCTCCACAGAGCTGGAAAACTGAGGGCCCAGGAAGCACTGCGATTCCAAGGCATAATGAGCACCCCGAAACTGGCTTCCACCAATTTCCACAGAGCTGGAGAAAACCAGACGGGCGAGGCAGGAGTCCTGGATCGAGGCGAACACAGTTCAGGTCCGGGATAGAATGGAATGGAAACAGAGGTGGGCGACTGCCACGCCCATTCAGAGAAATGTACAGAAAATATCTAGCGAAAACTAATCCCCGGACTGGTAGAACGTACGCAGAGGACATCGTTGAAAACATTATCAACATCGCGATTAGCGGGCGACCGAACAGCGTGCGCGCGGCTATTGCAATTTGCGAGACAATTGATCGCCAAGGCTTTCGCATTATCTACAACCAATTGAACGGATGATAAAATGACGCTGCCGACTAGGGACGAGTTCGGCACCGCGGAGCCTACGAGGTCCGGTACCTTTTTGTCATTTGCGGCTTTTGTCGGCTAATACGCTGGATAAGCGTCGAAATTGTCGGCATATTCGCATGTTAGGTCCTCCGCATGAATTGGGAAATGCTTTCCGCGATCGGGCAAGTGGTCGCTGCCGTCGGTGTCATTCCTTCGTTGATTTACCTCGCCATTCAAATTCGAGAGCAGAACAAGGAGCGCCGGCGCGCGGGAATTAACACCCTAACGGCGCAATGGAGCGACTTGGTCAAATCCGCGCAGGAAAGCCGCGAGTTCGCGGCGCTTTTTCTGCAGGGTGTGCGCTCCTTCCACGGCCTTGACGCACCAGACAAGCTTAGGTTCACCGCATTCTTCACCCGATTTACCAGGAACTGTGAGGGCATGTTCATTTACTATCGCGACGGTGCGCTGGACAAGGCCCTATGGGACGAAGTCGAACGAACCATGAGCGACTATTTCGCCTACCCCGGAGTAAGAGAATGGTGGGCGACACGGAAACATTGGTTAACGGATGAATTTCGCGCGGTGGTGGAGGCAATCATCGCAAAGAATCCAGAGCCGAAATTATATGCCGCTTACGACTTAGATGCGTCTCCAAAGCCCTAACCAATCGATGGAGCTGACGGCGAGCCGGCGTTATATCTAGCTTTCTCATGACTTCCTTTCCTTATCCCACAGCGATTGGCGCCCTCGCTTCGCGGCAGCTCATCTTATTCTCGTTAGGCTATCGCTCCTTACCAATGTTCTGATTGCGACTCGTATTTGTGGCTTCCAACCTGCGCCGATTGTCTCGCCAAATCTGGCTCCTCATCGGGGGCGGTGGCCTCTTGTTCATCAGCTGTGCATTGTTCCTCGCACTTACGCATCCTAAGACTCCAGCGAATCAATTGATTAACCGCCGCACCGTATGGCTCTTTCTGCCGTCCATCGCTATGGCTGTGGCGGGCGTGTACGTCAGTCTGCGGTTTTGGCGATGCCCGTACTGTGGCGCGCCTTTGCGGACGAGGTATCCGATTCCGCGGGACTGTCCCCGTTGTGGGCGAGACATCGGCTTATATGAGTGAAGAGGTTCCGCTGAACGGGCAGCGGCCTAACCAGATTAGATCAGAAGGCGGCGTTTTGGCGCTGCCGTAAACTCGACGCCCTGCTGCGACTTTACTGATTGTTTGCGACCGTTTGTGGCGCAGGTTTTCTCAGTTCAAGTTGCGCGGTCACTTTCTGGATTTGAGATGCTTGCGTTTTGAAGCTGGCAATGAGAGCCGTGATCGTCGCTTCCTGCTTTGCAACAGTAGATTTTAATTGGGTCATGCCCGCTTCCTGTTCCTCGACCTTGCGGTGCTCTTTGAGGAACTCGTTAAGTAACATCGCGTTCACCGCTTCGTAGCGCACGGTGTAAATTTCGCCCTGTGCGTCGCGCACCACCAGGTCGGGGTTTACCTTGGCGACTTCCTCGGCGATCAAACCAAATTGCGGCCTGCCTTTGCTGTCGTTCTTGTAGTGGAAGGTGGCCGGCTTGAGTGCCAGGATCGCTTCGCTGCTCTTATCCATCGGTTTAATTTCTGTTTTGAATCGCTCCGAGCAAGCGGCAGTGCCGAGCTGGCCATTCACGTCCACGATGACTGGTAGCGTGGTGGTGCTTCCCGTGGTTTCTCCATAGATGCCAGCGATAAAGGTGGCGGTGTGAGCTCCCTCAATCCCGATGCGGATGGTGTTGGCCTCGCCAGGATTACCAGCGTTGCCGATATCGATATTGTTATCACCCGTGTCGAGGTTGTCGCCAGCTGTAAAGCCCAATGCGATGTTGCTGTTCCCGGTTGTGTTGTTTTGGAGCGCATTAGCACCGTCTGCTGTGTTGTGGCTACCGGTTGTGTTGGAATCCAGCGCGCCTTTACCATCGGCTGTGTTGAAGCTGCCCGTTGTGTTGAGACCCAGCGTGCTATTACCAGTAGCTGTGTTTCTACCTCCGGTTGTGTTGCTGGACAGTGTGGCAACGCCACAGCCCACATTCTGGACGCCGGTTGTGTTGCTAGACAGGGATTCCCAGCCAACAGCGGTGTTGCCGAAGCCGGTTGTGTTGCTAAAGAGCGCTTGATAACCCACGGCCGTCAGGCCGCTGGTCTGCATGGTGCTATAGAGCGCTTGATAACCCACGGCCGTCATGGCTACGCCAGGAACCCCTCCATCGTTAATGCTAAAGAGCGCTTGATAGCCAACAGCCGTGTAGCCGCTGCCGGTCGTGTTGCGATAGAGGGCTTCAAGTCCGTTGGCCGTGTTGTAAGCACCGGTGCTGTTGAAAGTGAGCGCGCCATAACCGTTAGCCGTGTTGTAGTTGCCGGTGGTGTTGCTAAAGAGCGCATCATGACCGTTGGCCGTGTTGTAGTTGCCGGTGGTGTTGCTATAAAGCGAAAGGTCGCCAGTGGCCGTGTTAGAGAAGCCGGTGCTGTTGCGATAGAGGGCTTCAAGCCCGTTGGCCGTGTTGTAGCCGCGAGTGGTGTTGCTATAGAGCGCATCATAGCCGTTGGCCGTGTTGTAGAGGCCAGTGGTGTTGTGATAGAGCGCTTGCGAACCGTTAGCCGTGTTGTAGCTGCCGGTGGTGTTGTGATAGAGCGCATCAAAACCCAATGCCGTGTTTTTGCTCCCGGTTGTGAGGCTGAAGAGGGCATTTTGACCCTCAGCGGTGTTGCCGCTGGGATAGCCTCCGTCCGGTGCTGGGGTCAGCGCTTGCGCCATCGGCGAAAGCACAAAGCAGCAGAGCGCGAACGCGATGAGAAGACAACCGCGCTGCCAGGGCGACCGGCTGATTGAATTTCCTAAGTGTAGAGTTGTCATACTTTTTGTTTTCATTTTTTGTTGAGGTTGGATTGTTGGCTGCACGAAATGCAATCCAATCCCGAGGCGGAACCAGGGAATTGGAGATCGCGTTAGGCGGCAGTCCCAGCGTAGGTCCAGCCCCACGGGCTTCTTCAGTCCGGCCGAAGATGCGTTGAAACGTCGGGTGACGTAATCAAGCTGCGCTTTTACTAGGGGCGCGACAATTTGTCGAGCTTTATTTGCTCTTGCAACCCTGTGACGCTGATTCCCGGTAACTCTGCAGCCGGGGAGCTACACCGCCATCGTGCGCGGAGTCAACAACACCACGGGCAATGCTCTCGTCGAAGTTTACGACTTGCAGTAAGCATAGCCGGGGGAAAATATAGGGTCTGATCTTAAAGGGCGTGTTGCGCAAATCGCTTCTGGCTCAAAAAAAGTAGTACACAAGCTTGGGATGATTTGGTAAGGCTGTGCTCCCATGATGGGAGAACAGAAGAGCGAGCCGGAGTTATTCAACTACGCGGTTAATTTGGAGAAGCGTGTAAGGAGCAATCATCCGCTGCGTCGAGTCAAAGCGGCGATCGATTTTGGTTTTGTGCGCGAGGAGGTGGCGCATTGCTACGGGAAGAAGGGGAACGAGTCCGTGGCACCCGAGGTGATCTTAAAGATGATGTTCTTGCTCTTCTTTGATGACATTAGGAGCGAGCGTGAACTGATGGAGGTGATTGGCGAGCGGCTCGATTACCTCTGGTTTTTGGACTACGGGCTGGACGAAAAGATCCCCGATCACAGCGTGCTCAGTAAAGCGCGAGCGCGTTGGGGCAAGGAGGTCTTTGAGAGCTTGTTTGTGCGCACGGTGGCGCAGTGCGTGGAAGCGGGGCTAGTCGATGGGCAGAAATTGCATGTGGATGCGAGCTTGATCGATGCCGATGCGGCCAAAGAATCGGTTATCAAAGGCGCGCCACCGTTGATTGCAGCATTGAAACGGGCCTATCAAGCGACCGAAAGTAAATTGGAAGAGACAAGCACACCGGAGAATTACCAGGCGGTCAATGATCGGATGATGAGCCAGAGCGACCCGGATGCGGCGTTAGTGCGCCAAGGCGGCGGCGACTCACGTCCGCGTTACAAACACCATCGGGTGATTGATGATCAAAAGGGCGTGATCACCGCCACTGAGACGACGCCTGGATCAATCGCGGAAAACAAAAAATTGCTGGAGTTGCTCGATCAGCACGAAAGCAATACGCGTTGCCAGGCGCAAATCGTCATTGCTGATGCCAAGTATGGGACGACTGAGAATTACGTGGCCTGCCAGCAGCGCGGGATGACAACGCATATGGGAGATACGCTTTTCAAAGCCCGGGCGGCTCGCGAGCAAAACATCTTCGGCGATGAAGTCTTTACTTATGATCCGGTGCGCGACATTTACCTCTGTCCGGCAGGCCAAACACTCAAGCCGCGCCGCATGCATCCCATTCGTCGCACGATCGAATACAAGGCCCCCGCCCGAGTGTGTGCGGGTTGTGTGTTGCGCGCGCAATGCACTCGCTCTCACCATGGACGCACTGTGCAAAGGCACGAAAAACAAGCGGCCCTAGATGCAGCACGCGCCCAAGCACACAGCCCTGCTGCCCGGCGCGACCGCAAACGGCGACGCCATTTAATGGAGCGCAGTTTTGCTGATGCTGCGAACAATCATCACTTCAAACGCGCCCGCTGGCGGCGGCTCTGGCGCCAGCAAATCCAAGACTACCTCATCGCAGCAGTCCAGAACGTGCGCATCCTCCTAAAACACAGCAATCCAAAATTTAGTGCGGCTGCCGCTTTGTTG
>DATMPQ010000258.1:0-9995 GCA_035567015.1 Chthoniobacterales bacterium
CAATATCACACCGTACGCGAGCTGGTGCCGACTTCTTCCGGCACGAATCAGTTCGTTATCGATTCCGACTTTGGCGTGTTTGACGCGGACGGGAACGAAATGCTGGCGCGCCGAGTGAAGGAAGTCTACGCCATCGCCAGGCTCAAGGATGTTTCCCGCACGGATCAGTTCAAGGACTCCCTCGCCACTGCGGCCAAGGGCACATACAACGCTGCCAAAAATATCGTTAAAGATCCGGCCCAAGCTCTTTCCAACGTGCCAAAAGGCATCATGAAGTTCATGGGGAAGGCCGGAGAATCGATCAAAAATGTTGGGAAGAAGAAGGAAGATGGTGGAGCTCAGGAGGAAAGCAAAGTTCAACAAATGATCGGTTACTCCAACACCAAGCGAAAAATTGCGGTCAGCATGGGAATCGATCCCTACAGCACCAACACCGTGTTACAGAAAGAACTGGATGAAGTCGCCTGGGCATCGTGGGCGGGCGGGTTCACCTTCAGCGCCGGGACATTTCCAATCAGTGGGCCGGTAGGAGCGGCGCTTACCGTTACCAACATAAGCGACTCGCTCGACAAATTGGTTCACGAAAAACCGCCTGCTGATCTCAGGCAGATCAATCGAAGCGGTCTGCGGAGCGTCGGCGCAAGCGAAAAAGATACCGACCGATTTTTGAACAACACCGCATTCACGCCCACTCACCAGACCGCATTCGTACTCAACCTCAAATCCCTTGGCGGAGTGGCCAATCGGGGGGCGTTCGTCCACGCCGCAGCCGAAAAAAGCTCCAGCGAGTCCGACGCGCTGTTTTGCGTGCAGACTGCGGCCTTGATGGGCCAGCTCCACACCGGCGAACATCCGCTTGCTCGCATCGCTATGATCGGAAACTTTCCAATCTGCATCGGCAAAGACGGAACAGTCATCGTGGCCCTGCAATGGGACTATGCTGCCTGGACATCGGGCGCCGCTCGCTTCCTGGAGGAAGTGCAAGAACTGGCCACCCAATCAAACGAGAAGAGACCAGTCCTGATCGAGCTTTCCGGAGAAGCTTCGCCGCGTTTGAAACAGGAATTGCAGGATCGCGGTTTCACGCTGCGAGATCGAGTCAGTCCGGGACCGCTTAAGTGATCTCTTGCTAATTGCGGTCCGAGGAAGCCACGGGTTGAAAACAAACGAAGACCCGAACGCTCTATGAAAGCGATTAGATTCATCGCTTGGATACTCGCCTGGTTCGGCGCCTTCGTTTGTGCGGCATGGGCAACAGGCGCGCTCTATTTTGATTTCCCCATTCTTACGCTTCGTGCACCGGTCGCGATCATGTTTTTGATCGTTCTGTTTGTTTCGGTAATCTTCATTCCTGGAAAGCTGCGAAGGCTCGTGGCCGCCCTTGGCGGGTTCGCATTGGTTCTCGGATGGTGGCTCACACTCAAGCCAAGCAATAATCGACCTTGGCCGCCCGATGTTGCCCAAACCGCTTGGGCCGAGATCAACGGTGATAAAGTCACCATTCACAACGTCCGCAACTGCGACTACCGGACCGAGGCCGACTACACGCCGCATTGGGAGACGCGCACCGTGCGCATATCGCAGATCGCCGGGATCGATCTCGCGGTCAATTACTGGGGCTCGCCCTGGATCGCGCATCCCATCCTCAGCTTCCAATTCGCCGATGCGCCGCCCATTTGTTTCTCCATTGAGACGCGCAAGAAGCTTGGCCAAACCTACTCGACCATCGGTGGGCTCTACCGGCAGTTCGAACTTATCTACATCGTGGCCGACGAGCGCGACGTGATCCGCGTTCGGACGAATTATCGGAAGGGCGAGGACATCTATCTTTACCGCACTACCATTTCTCCGGTGGACGCGCGCGAACGCTTCCTCGAATACATCCGTTCGCTCAACGCTCTACGGGACAAAGCGCGCTGGTATAACGCCATCACGACCAACTGCACCACGAGCATCCGCACGCAGCACGTCGCCACGGAGCGTATGCCTTGGGACTGGCGCATCCTCGTTAATGGTAAGGGCGACGAGCTGCTCTACGAGCGCGGTGTCCTCGACCAGAGTGTGCCATTCGCCGAGTTGAAGCGCCGCGCCTACATCAATGCTCGAGCCCGGGCCGCCAACGACGCCCCCGATTTTTCCGAGCGAATCCGCACGCATGTCGTGGGAGCAGTCCCGAGCCGCTGACTCACCGACGCAGCCGGTAGTCGACCGGTAGAGGATCCTGTTCTCGTCCGAGAGTCAGCGATAATCGCGGCGGCATTGAGCGCGCAGGCCGTGCGTGCATTGGGCGTGCAGTCGCGTTGCATTCTCATTTTAGTTAGCGTCGGGATGCGGGATGACAGGAAAACACTTATGCACGGTCAAAGTGACTGAAGGTGTCATGTCATCTGGCGAGCGTCACTCGCAGTTCTCGGGATCCGAAAACTGCCTTATGCCAGCGCGTCGATCCGGCCGAGCAAATCTTTCTTGCTCGTCATCCCGGTGATTTGATCCCGCAGTTGCCCGTTCTTGAAGAAAAGGAGGGCCGGAATGGCGCGGATGTTGTACTTAACGGAAAGGCTTTGGTTTTCATCCACGTTGACCTTTGCGATCTTGATCGTGCTCGCTTTTTCCCGCGCAATCTCATCAAGGAGCGGCGCGATCATTTTGCAGGGGCCGCACCATTCCGCCCAAAAATCGACAATCACAGGCTTGTCGCTTTGCGTGATTTCGCGATCGAAGTTGGATTCGTCGAGATTGATGGTCGCGGAGTTCTCCATTTGATTTAGGAAATGTAAGTCCAAATCTGAATAATCAAAATCACCGTGGAAACGCCAAGCAGCGTCCAGCAGAGCGGCATCGGACTTGCATCGACCATCGCGGTCGTATCCTTCGTTGCCACAGTGAGGGGAGGAGTCTGGAGAGTAATCTCTGGCATGGTAACGAGCGGCCGAGCTTTTTTCATCTGAACCGCTGGTAATGCCGTGGGGCGGGGATCAGGCAAGACCGCGATCCGCGCGGTCTCTTTCTTCGGCTCGGGTGCACTGTCGGCCGAGGAACTCGCCATTGGATGAGACGCAGTGGGCGGTTTTGGCGAGAAAGCGGGAGAGGGAGGTGACGGTGGGAAAAATCGCGGCGGGTTGACTACCTTGGCACAGTCAGGGGACCCGGCTGGCGGTGCTGGAACTGTCGATGGCGGATGAGCTGGCAAATTAATTCCGGCAATGTCGCGCGATTCATTGCCCGCACCGGGCGGCTTCGCGGGAGGTAGTGGCGCAGCAATGCGAACTGTCTCTTTCTTGGTTTCGTTTGAGTCAGCCATGAGGCGTTGCAAGTCAGTTTCTAAAATTGCTGAAAACCGTCCACCTGTCACTCGCTAAGTTGAATGCCGAGTAGAAAATTTTTGCTGCTAACCCGTAGCCGTTGCACTCTGCGCCGCTGCCGGAGCGCTTTGACGCGCAAGAGCTGCGTGACGTGTGCGTGCAAGCCTTTCACACTCGCGTCGCACTCGCGGCAGCGAGCGGCGACAGCAGCCTTATGCCAATAGATCGTACCCGCGTCTTCCAGCGATTCTTCGCCAAGTGAATTCGCCCACCGGTGCGGGTTTCGTGAGAACAACGCGCCCATCTACATCGGGCGCATCGGCCTCGGTGCGCGCAGTGTGGGGCTGATCGACCAATAACTTCAATTCGCGTCCAACTTTTTCCTGGGCCAGCTCGTGCGCAATCTTTTGCTGGATCGACATCGCTATTCGGTGGCGCGCGTTCTTGATCTTGGCCGGAATTTGGTCCGGCATTTTTGCCGCGCGCGAGCCATCTTCCTGCGAATATTTGAAGATGCCGAGCCGTTCAAATCGAGTGCGCTGGATAAACTCGAGGAGAGCCTCGAACTTCGGATCGGTCTCGCCTGGGAATCCAACGATGAAAGTCGTGCGCAAGGCGAGGCCGGGAATGCCGGCGCGCAGTCTGTTGATCAAATTCTCAATATGATCGCGTGAAGTTTCCCGCCGCATCCGGTACAGCATCGACTCATCAATGTGTTGCAAAGGAATATCGATGTAGCGCGCGACCTTGTCGCATTCGGCGATTGTCGCGATCAATTCATCGCTCCAATGCGCCGGATGCGTATAAAGCAGGCGCACCCAGAACTCGCCTTCGATTTCCTGGATGGCGCGCAGCAGTGCGGCCAGCGTCGGGCCGCGTGATGAATCGACCGGTTGCCGCGGTCCCGCTTTCTCTGGCCACAAGTCCATTCCGTAATAGGTTGTGTCCTGACTGATCAAATTGATCTCGCGGACGCCTTCGCCGACGAGTCCCCGGACTTCTGCGAGCACGGAATCGGGAGAGCGACTGCGATGTTTTCCGCGCATTTGCGGGATCACGCAAAAACTGCACGGGTGATTGCAACCCTCCGCAATCTTCAAGTACGCGGAGTGCGCAGGAGTAAGCCGGAAGCGCGGCGTATCATAATCGGGAATGTAGCGCGGGCGCGGCGTGACGAAATCAACTTGCCGGTTTGAGGAAACATCGAACGCCGAACATCCAACGTCCAACGTCCAAGTCAGCTTGTTCGAAGTTGGAAGTTCGAAGTTGGAAGTTCGATGTTTTCCGAGAATTCTCTCCACGATTCCGCCAAGCTGCGCAACCTGATCGAGCCCGATGAATGCGTCCACTTCGGGAAGCGCTTCACGTAATTCGCACGAGAAGCGCTGCGCCATACAACCGCTCACGATCAGTTTTTGATGTGGTCGTTTGCTTAGCCCGCGTTGCTGATGCGCTTCAAGAATCGCCTCGATCGATTCTTCCTTGGCCGAATCGATGAACGCGCATGTGTTGATGACCAGAACGTCGGCTTCGTCTGCGTTCGTGGTTATTTCCATTCCGTGCTGCAAAACGCTTCCGAGCATGATCTCGGCATCGACAAGATTCTTGGCGCAGCCGAGGCTGATCATACCAATCTTTGCGCTCATGTTTGAGAAACGCCGGCGAGGGCGCTATTCGATCGTGACGTCAGCGTCGTTCTCGGCTACGACCTTGCCATTTTTCCTGATCTGGACGGCGTCACGATCGAGCACCCGCACGGCGATATGTTGACCGCGAAATTCCACCGTCCCATCAGCCGGCGAAATCCAGCGCTCGAAAGCCGGTTTCTCCGTCTCGCTGTCCACTATAACTTTGATGTAGGTTTTCTTTAATGGCTTGATGTCGACGCGATTCAGTCCGGTTGAACCCGCGGCCGGAGAACTTTCCGCGGCCTCAGCTTTCACGAGATCCTCCTGACGCACCGGCTCGGCTCGGCGGATTTCAGGCTCTTTCGTCGGGGCCGGCGATGCTGCCACGACCGCTGCTGGGGTACTCACAACAACGGGCGCGGCTGTCGGAGTAGTAGCAGAAGCAATTGGAGATACACCGGCGGCTGTTTTGGCGGAAACTTTTCCGACCGGCTCGGCTTGCCGGGCGATGATTGTCCCGGAGGTTACGGGCGAGGCAGTGGGCGTGGCCGCTGCAGCTTGGTTTTTCGTTTCACTGCGCGGTCCGATCCGCTGCAAGTTAAGAATCAACTTCATGAACGAAAAACCAATGAGGAGAACCACCACCCCGATCACAAACGGAACGAGTGACCCGCGATTTGTCGATTTGGGAATTATCGGTGTGCGTGCCGGCTTCGGCGCCGGATTGTCCTGGAGATAAGAGTAACCGTCCACTGTGACGCTCTCGGAGCCTTCGAACGCTTCGAGATACGGCGTCACATCGACATCCAAAAATTTCCCGTAGATGAGCAGGAACCCTTTCGCATAAGCAAGGCTGGGGAATTGAGAAAAATCGTCTGCCTCGATCTCCGCCAGACGTGATGGGCGGATTTTGGTCAGGCGCGCGGCTTCGTCGAGCGACAGGTTCCGCGCGCGCCTCGCTTCCTGAAATTTTTTGCCGAGCCCTTCGATAGACATCTTAGAAATGCCGGCTAGACGGCGGCGTCGAGATCGACCAGAATCTCGCGCGGCTTCGCGCCTTCGCCGGGACCCAAAATACCGCGCTGTTCCAGAATATCAACGATCCGCGCCGCCCGCGTGTATCCGAGTCGCAACCGGCGCTGAAGCAGGGAAGTGGAAGCGCGTTTTTCCTGGCGAATGATTTCAAGACATTTTTCAACCAATTCCTCGTCTTCGTCCGTGACCCCGTCAGTCGGCGTGCCTTCTGCCTCCAGTTTTTCGTGCATCACTGCATCGAACGTGGGCGGACTTTGCGCAGAAACAAATTCAACCAGGCGGCGAATTTCATCGTCGGTCACGAGCACGCCTTGCGCGCGAATCAATCGCGAAGTGCTCGGCGGGAGATAAAGCATGTCGCCCTGGCCAAGCAGTCGATCGGCGCCGTTTTCATCGAGAATAACGCGACTGTCGATTTTGCTCGCGACTTGAAACGCGATCCGGCTCGGAATATTCGCCTTGATCACGCCGGTGATGACATCGGCCCTCGGCGTTTGAGTGGCGAGAATAATGTGAATGCCGGCCGCGCGCGCCATCTGGGTGATGCGCGCGATCGCGCTCTCCACGTCCGCCGGCGCGGTCTGCATCAAGTCGGCCAATTCGTCGATGATTACGACGATATAGGGCATCTTGTCCGGAATCTGGACTTCTGCGGTGGCGGCCCTGTCGGCGACGCTCGAAGATTTCGCAGGCGATACGCCTGCCTCTACCGAATTTTCCTCAAGATCGACATCTTTCCTTCTCGCCGGCCGCGCGTTGAAGCTGTTGATATTGCGCACACCGATGCGCGCGAAAATTTTGTAGCGTCGCTCCATCTCATCGATTAGCCCCCGTAATGCGAGCAGCACCTTTTTTGCATCGACAACCACCGGGAATGCGAGATGAGGGAGCGAATTGTAAATCTGCATCTCAACCATTTTCGGATCGATCATGATGAAACGCATCTCCTCCGGCGTGAAGCGGAAGAGCATGCTCGCAATCAGGGCATTGATGCAGACGCTCTTGCCGCTGCCGGTGGTGCCGGCCACGAGCAAGTGCGGCATCTGGGCGAGATCGGCGATGATCGCTTTGCCGTAAACATCCTTCCCGAGCGCCAGTGGAATTTTCGCGCGCCCCTTCGCCTCCTCCCAGTCGGGCGATTGCAACAGTTCGCGCAGCGTCACGGTCACTTTTCGCGTGTTGGCCAGTTCAATCCCGACGGTGTCTTTGCCCGGAATGGGCGCCAGGATGTTGATCCGCTCCGCGCGCGTGGCGCGAGCTAGGTCGCGCTCGAGACTTACGATTTTGTCCACACGGACGCCTTTGGCCGGATAAACTTCGTAGCGCGTGATCGTCGGGCCTTTGGTGATGTCGCCCGGCGCGACTGCAATGCCGAATTGCCCGAGCGTTTCGATCAAAATTTGCTGGACGCGCTCGAGTTCGGCCGGATCCGCAGCCGTGCGGCCCTCCGGATCATGTTTATCCAGCAGATCCAATCCGGGTACCGTGTAATTTTCCGGGTTCCAGGTTCGACTCGTTAGGCCAGCAGCGGCCCTTGGTTTTTCTTTGCTTGCGGTCAGCTCCGCGAGCGAAGGCTTTCGACGGGCGCTGACGGGCTCGTTTGGCAGCGCAGTTGTGTCCACCACTTTTGGTTTCGGACGACTCGCCAGTTCTTCTGGCGAAATAAACGCGGTCGCCGACTCGGCCACAGACGCACCTTTTTTCTTAAGCTGCTTTTCGATCGACCGCCGCTGCTTCCCGAGTTCTTTCTGGCTGATTTCCAATTGTCCTTTGAGGTCGGACTTGCGGAGTTGCCGGTGCAAACGCCATTCGTGGAGCTTTGCGTTTGCGCGGCGCGTCGTCGCGATCGTCTCACGAACAAGGTGAATTGGTCGAAGGCCCGTCATCAGGATCAGCGTCGTCACATAAATTCCACTCAAGAGAATGGCAGAGCCGACTTTGCCCATGGCGTTGAGCAGCACGGTTTTTCCTAAGAAGTAACCGGCCCAGCCGCCCGGCCCCTGGATGTTGAAGGCCAAACGCCAACCGCGGAAGTAACGTGTCTGTAACTGCAAGAGGCAGGCGCCCGAGGCGATGAAGAGAACGATCCAGATGATGCGCGGCGTCACCCGCAAACTCGAATGAAATAGTTTCGCCGCGCCGAACCCGAGCAGAACAGCCGCCAGCAGATACGCGGCCGCGCCGATCGTGTGATAGCAAATTCCGGCGATGATTGCGCCGAACGGTCCGATGAAATTTTGCGCAGGACGATTCGCCGGCGAAATGTGGCTGAACCAGACCCAGGAAGGCACATCCTTCGGCGTGTAGGAAATCAGGGCGAGAAAAAGCAGCGTCCCGACGCCGAGCAAGATGAGGGCGAAGACTTCGTTCCAGGCGCTAATTTTTAGCGTTCGAGCCACCGCAGAGGATAGTAGTGCGCTGGCCGCGCGTTTCAATTAATTGTCGTGCTCACACTGCAAATCGTAATCGAAAACGTCAAATCGATTACCAGGGCAGAATTACGCTTCGCTTTGGTCTTGCGCGCCGCGCAAGGTGACGATTACTGTGCTTTCGCTTATGCGATTCTCTTTGCGGAAGTGCATCGCTCTTTCCGCGTGCCCTTGTCTGATTCTCCTTTTTTCCTGCGAGAAACATCACGTCGGCGAGATGCCGGAAGTGCAAAGGGAACAGGTCGATGTTGCTGCCGCGCCGAAAAAGAATCCGGACGCAGCCACTGAGACATCGACATCTCCCATGCCGCCGGTCAAGCCCACTCCCGTTGAATTCTTTCCCGAAGCCACACCTCGTTAGAAAAGGGAAACCGTATGGCCAAACACAAATACGCAACCTCGCCCCCAAACTTAACAGGCATGCCCCCCGGCGTGCCGTACATCATCGGCAACGAAGCGGCCGAGCGTTTCTCTTACTATGGCATGAAATCGGTCCTGACCGTCTTCATGGCGCATTACATTTTGAATCAATCCGGCGTGCTGGCGCCGATGCAGGAGAACGAAGCGTACATGTATACGCACTATTTCGTTTTCGGCGTCTATTTCCTCCCGATTCTCGGCGCGATCATCGCCGACGGTTTGCTCGGCAAGTACTGGACGATCCTGTCGCTTTCCATCGTTTACTGCCTGGGCAACCTCACACTCGCGTGCATGGCCACTTCATGGGGAGTTGCAGTAGGGCAGCGAACGATGCTCGCTATCGGTCTTTTCCTAATCTGTTTGGGCGCCGGCGGCATCAAGCCGTGCGTGTCGGCCAACGTTGGCGATCAGTTTGGCGACTCAAACAAGCATCTGCTTTCAAAGATGTTTGGCTGGTTCTATTTCTCGATTAACGCCGGATCGTTCATCTCCTCTATCCTCTGCCCGTGGCTTCTCGCAAATCCCAAGTACGGCCCGGGCTGGGCGTTTGGAATTCCGGGCATTGCAATGCTCATTGCCACTTTGTTCTTCTGGGGCGGTCGCAAAAAAATGGTACACGTTCCGCCGGCCGGGCTTGGTTATTTGCGGGAAACATTCTGCCGCGAAGGTCTCAGCACGCTCGCCAGGATCGCGATGGTTTACGTCTTCATTTTGGTCTTCTGGGCTCTGTGGGGAATGAGCAATGGTGTCGAATGGACCTTGCAGGCCGAGAAAATGGATTTGCACTGGCTCGGGATGGATCTGATCGCTGCCCAGGTGCAAACCGCGAACCCGATCTTGATTTTGATTTTTATTCCGCTCGTTAACTACGTCATCTACCCGCTGATCAACCGGATCTTTCCCCTTACTCCACTGCGCAAAATCGGCATCGGTCTTTTTATTACCGGCCTCTCGTTCATGGTGATCGTTTGGATCCAGGGCCAAATCGATTCGGGATTGAAGCCAAGTATCAATTGGCAACTGTTGGCTTACGTCATCCTAACGCTTGGTGAAGCAATGGTTTCGATTACAGGGCTTGAGTTTTCATATACTCAGGCGCCCAACTCGATGAAGAGCTCGGTCATGGCGTTGTGGCTTCTTACCGTAGCCACCGGTGAAGGCTTCGTTGGTCTATTTAATAG
>DATMPQ010000259.1:0-2102 GCA_035567015.1 Chthoniobacterales bacterium
CAGTCCAGCGACTTTCACATGTATTAGATCGGGCTCCCATATGGCGCCACGCTCGGAGTTTTGCACTATCTCGTAACTCGGAAAATAGTCCACGTTCTCGTGTGCGGCAGCCCATTCCTGTGCGACGGCTCGCAAAAGAGACTTGGCATAACTAGTGGCCAGTACCACGTCCATCTTGGAAAACGTGGCGAGCAAAGGGACGGGGGAAACCGTTACGACAATGTGAAGGTCCGGATGCCCATAGCGAGACAGCAGCGCGTGTATCGCTTCCAGATTAGCCCAGTTTTGGGCAAAGCTGGTCAAGTGAAACTCATACCGATGTGGTTGAGTCTTAAACAAAGACGGGATAGGAGTTTGGTTAAGGTAAACATCTGCTTCAATATCGCGCCAGACCTCGACGAGCCCGAGCGTGAGGATTACCGCGCGACAGCGTTGAAATGTCGGATGACGTAATCGGGCATGCTTCTACCTGCAGCGGGAAAATTTGTCGAGCTTAATTTCGATACTTATCCAGCGACTTGTGATTTGCGCTTAGAGCGCGAAGGCGAACACCGCGGTCAGTTCACTTCGTGAACAACTCGGACACAACTGGAAAAATAATCTTCTCCCACTCGGCGTATTCTTGCGCGGAAGGATGCAAGCCGTCCACTGCGACTAATGAGCGGTCGTTGCCCATTTTTTTGCTCAATGGGAAAACATCGACAACGCGCAGGCCGCGATTCGTCGCTTCCTCGGCGATGATTTTGTTGAACGACAGAATCCCGTTTGAAATATTGCGGCCGCGTGCGTAACGCGGCCCCGTTGGCGTCACGCCGAAATCGGGAATGGTAACCACGATGAGGCGGTTCTTGTTCGGAAGAACCTTCAGCATACGATCAGCAAGCAGCGCGAAATGTTTTCGAAACGTCTCGGCGTCGATCCCCTGCACCCAATCGTTCACGCCGATCTGCAGCGTAGCGAAATCTGGTTTGGCTGCGACAAAGACTGGCAACTCATGATCAATTGCCTGCTGGGTTGTCCAACCGGTGCGCGACGGACTCGCGACCAAATCGACACGCAGTCCTTCCGCGTTCAAATGTTGCGTCAAAACCGCCGGCCACGATTCGTTAAGTGAGGCGCCCTCGCCGATTGAGTAGGAATCGCCAATCACAGCATAACGAATGCGATTGATTGACTCGCCGCCGGTCTCGTTCACTGTCTCGGGCTTTCCCGTCTTCGTCGCTCGACTCTCGCCAGGTCCGTTTTCGATCTTATTTTGCGCAGTTGCTGTGGTCGCAACAAACATCGCGAATAGCGGCATCAACGTTCTCATCTGTCATTCCGAGCGGCAGCGAGGAACCTCACAACACATCGAGGGCAAATGAGAGATTCCTCGCTTCGCTCGGGATGACAACGCTCAGCGTCCATTTCGCATCTGACTACGACAGCATCCGCTCAACAGCCGCTTCGGCATGGATCTTCATCGTGTTGAGAAACGGAACGCCTTTGTGCGCTTCGGCACGCAAAATCAGCGGCAACTCCGTTCCGGCCAGGATCACGCCGTCGATGTCGATCTTATCTTTCAAACGATCGACAATCGCCAGTAAGCCGGCGCGCGTTTCCGGCAGAAATTTTCCGGGAATTAGCTCGTTCATATATTTGTCGTGCATGTAATCCTGATCGGCTGAATCGGGAGTAACGAGCTCGATTCCCTCGCGCGAGAAAACCTTGGGATAAAAACTCCCCTGCATGGTGAAGCGCGTTCCGAATAGTGCGATGCGTCTCATTTCCCGCGACTTGGCGGCCGCACACGTCGCTTCGACAATACTGATCAAAGGAATTGGCGACTTGGGTGCGATGTCGTCGAAGACAATATGTGGCGTGTTTGCCGAGATCAGGCCGAAGTCTGCACCGGCCCGTGCGAGTTTGCCGATTTCCTCAAGCAGGTAATTGGCCAAGCCGGTAAGATCATTCGCGGCAATGAAATCGATTCCTTTCTTCAGATCGACGCTATTAATAATGAATTGCGGATAACTGCCGTCGCGCCGCCGCGCGCGGTAGAACTCGATGATGTTCCCGTAATATTCGATCGTGCTCTCCGGGCCGAGGCCGCCGATCATCCC
>DATMPQ010000260.1:0-15412 GCA_035567015.1 Chthoniobacterales bacterium
CGGATCGCCTCTTCCTGCGTTCTGCCGATTGCCATGAACTTTCTTATTGCGGCCTCAAATCTACTTTCGGCGCGTTGTTCACGATGATCAGACAGCGATATGACTTTCGTTTCCGTCATATTTATTTGCCTTTCGCTTTGACCCCGATCTCGACGAGGCGGCCCTATCGCTGGACGCCAGCAAAAAGCCGCCCGCAGTATGCCGAGCGGCCTTCCGGGATCAAAATCTATTCGCGATGAAACGCCCCTTAAGCCCCGGTGTTGCGATCCTAAACAAGGGCGCTTGCGGATCGTGTTCACATTTCAACGTTCGCTGCGATATCTTTGCAGGTGTGCTCTCGCGGTCACTAATTGTGGATCAGGCAAACAAAGCCGCACCGCACGCCGTTTGTCAGCGTCGGCGACGGTTGCGCCTGTCCATCTGTTGGTCCCAAGCGATGCAGGCGAGATTCGCTAAGAGCACATTACTTTGGCGGTGACGGCATCGCCGAAGAATGGTGATCGACGATCATCCAGCGGTCACCGTTTTTGAAGTAGGTGAAGCTGTAGCGTGCTGGGAAGATTTTGCTCTCACCGTTTTGGACATATGAAAACGTGTAATAGCCGGTATTAACTGCCGTGTTGCCATACACGCGGATTAGCTGATCTCCGAACGTTACTTTCAGACCGGGAAGGGCTTTGAACGCGGCTACGAAATAGTCCCGCAGCGCTGCCGGATCAGATCGAAGCTTCGGGGATATGGTCCCCCAAAGGACTGCGTCGCTGGAATAGAGCGGAAGCACTTTCTCGGGATCGTCCTCACCAAGTGCTTGCGCCCAAGCTGCGGTTGCCGCCGCAACTTCGTCCTTGGGTTCGGCTGCCGTGGTCGGGGAGAACGAAGAAACTATGACCGCCAGCGTGAGGCCCACGCCGACGACCTTCGGAGAAGCTCGCATAGTAAGCCTCCATGGGTGGTGAACGCCTGATGATGTCAGTTGAGTGCAGAAGCCACAAGGCCGGCTGTGCTAATAGTCCCCGCACCGCACCGCGAGCCGTCCCGCGTTCAGCGACCACGACACTAGCGAAACCAAAATCGAAATCCCGCTCGACGTCCGCGCACACGATGCAGGTGAAGTGGTCTTTGGGTCGACGCATTCGCACCCAAATTGAGATTCCGAAACGTCACATTCACTCGTTAAAATTGCGAATCAAAGGGGGATACTTTCAGGGCTGGGTGTCAGTAGGGGTGTTGCGAGTATGTCTCTGCAGTTCCACCGAGCCGTCGAGAACATGGACATCTGGAGCGCGAGCTGCGCTGACATTTCGTTCGTCATTACATTTGCAAGTCCGACCGGCTCCGGCTTTCACGGGCGTCGTGGCTTTCTTGCTTCGCGGCGGCCACTCTATTCGAGCACAGGCGCGGTCAAGGTCATCGGTTCACCGTTCAATAGCTTCGCGGACGCCGAAGGGGCCTGCAACGCAATGCTTGGGACTTTGGAGCGGGCCGGAAGAGGCGGCTCTGCTCAAGTAAACAACGCCGCGCCGCTGTCGGTGAACTTCACGTAGGTGCCGCTCTCGTGCCGCAGTAACCAGCCGAGCGCAATGGCGCGCTCGATCCCGGCGCGGAATTGCTCGCCACTACCGCCAGCCCCCAGAAACGGTTCATTGACGCGCTCGATGTAGATGCGGCCATCCTGCACCGCTTCGACGCTGTTAGCGTTCTGGCGCGGGATGTACTGAACTCAACATCAGACGTCTTCAAACCTTTATCGGCGCCCGCTCAATTTGCGTCATGTCATTATGTTGGACAGTGTTTGTGTCGCCGTTATCCCACGAGATAGTGACTCCACTCCAAGTCGCAGCGGTAACCGTTCCAAGATCGGTGGCGCTGTCTTCCCAGCGAACGCGGTCGCCAACCTTGAGGGTTCTGGATTGATCGCCGGTCATTGCATTCGCTTTCCGACGTCATCAAGTACGCGGCAATGCCACGCGCCCCTTACCCTCGCATTCCTTACATGGCGCAGGATAAATTCTATGGCCCGGTTCTGCCGGTTGCTTCACCTTGGAAAATCCCGTCCCGTCGCAGGCAGGGCAATTGATTTCTGCAACTGCTTCTTTTGATTTATCACTTTTCATAAAAATCGCGCTCCAAAAAGAGCCATGGTACCCCTCTCGCAGTCGAACACCAACGGCCTTTCCCGCCGAGTGCAATCCTCGGGGCTTTTCTTTTATCTGCGAAAACGAGGAAGAGAGCTGGCGGCAATCCGCGTGATGGTTTTACTGACGCATTTTTGGCTCGAACGAAACACAAGCTGTGGACAGGTCTGGTCGAAGGCAGATGCGCGATTGCGTGGCTCTGAACTCTGACTACGATTTGTCGATTATTAGGACGGCGATTTTCATGGAAGAGTTTATCGAAGAGCGGGTCAAACTGATCAGGTCGCTTGCCGACAAGGCTGATCCGTTCATCAAACCCCGCCTCATAAGACTTGCTGAAAGATATGAACATGAATTGTGGGTGCGCCGTCGCCCAGCATTCGGCCGTTATCGCGGTAGCCTCAATGCCGGTTCGTCGTCTCTAAAAACTTGAGCAGTTGCCGCGTAACGGCAAGGCCAAAGGTTCACTCTCGGCTAAAGCATGTCGCCGGGCGCTGGGGTGAGCAGTACGTCAGCAACGGCGCACTCATCGCCGCCGCCACGTATCTCGGCCTCAAGCTGTCCCGGCCTTACGGCCCTAACGTCCGCGTCGGCGTTGCCGTACCCTAGCCCTTCAACTATGAAGTGTTACAGGCTAAGAAATCAATTTAGGCCGGGGATGATTACGGCCGGTTTTTAACTGGGGAGCGAACTAGAGTGCGGTTCGATGAAGCATTTGATGTCCTTGTTGAGCATTGCGTCCGGGTGGTACCTACGCTCGGCGCGGCGAGAGCGCCCGGCGCAAACAACCCGCGCACGAGCACTTACGGAAATGACATCTTCATCGCAAAAGTCGTACAGTCTTATTGGCAAAGGCATGGGCTCGGATATCAGGACCTCTCGGCTCAGCACTATGTCGGATTTTATGACGCGGCTTGGGAGCTATGCCGGATTGGCGTGCTTAGACCCGGGCAAGTCGCTGCTATGGGCGGGGGAAGCATAGGTGGCGGCGTGTTTAGCGGTGATGGTTACTCAATCACCGAGGTTGGTGCGACTTGGCTGACCGACCGGCAGAGAAGGGCCGGTGGTGACCCGAGCCGCATGTCTGAGCTTTTTGCCGCCTTCGTCCCGAAATTTGGTTCAGGCTTCCTGCAGCGTGCGAATGAAGCAATCCGTTGCCATCGCCACGGAGATTATCTCGCCACGTGTGTGATGGCAGGCGCGGCCGCAGAGTCCATCTTGCTCGCTGTCGCAATAGGCAAAACCAAAGACGAGCGCGGGGTCTTGAAAATGTACAACAGCGGCGGAGGCCGAGGACGTATCACAAGGAGCGTAAGCGCGGGCCTGTCAGAGTCGCTTCGGCGCCCATTTGAAGCTGGCCTGCAGGTCCTTCATTATTGGCGCGACGATGCTGCGCACGGAAAGGCGACAACAATCAATGAGATTGAGGCCTATGCGAGCCTCACGCAGCTTCTGAGATTGGCTCAACTTTGTGCTGATAACTGGGATGAACTAACGACCTAAGCCTTTAGACCACGTGTGGTCGCCTATTCGCTTTCCAGCACTGTCGGCGCTGCCGTCGCCCCAGCATTTGCGATCACCGCGAGGAAACGGCAGTGCTGGACCCGAAATCCATATTCAATAGCATCGCCGTGCCGACGATTGCGACGATCAAGGCGATAATTAGCGGCGTGGCAGATTTGCCCGGCTGCATTCATCCCTCCTATCGCTATCGAGTGATACTATCACGGCCCGACGCGCTCCCAGATTCCAACTCGACCGCTGCCAAAGGATGACAACGAAGATCACCAGATTCGACACGAACCAAACGCCCAATATCTCGAATATGGCCTTCATGAATGCTCATTCCGACCGGGTGCTGTAGGCCTCGACAGCGTGCGCCAGAAAGATGCCCGCGCTACATAACCCAAGAAATGCTGCAACGATCGCGACCATCGAACTCACCCTGTTGCGCTAGAAAAAAGGACCGCTCGGTTGCCACAAGCGGCCCCAAGTCTAGGGAGGAAAGCGATAGCGGTGGGGGGCGCTACCGCATGCTTTACCTAAGATGATCGCGATCAGCGGCTCAATTGAACGATGGGGTCACCGACCGATACGAAAGTTTACGGCGCTCTGCCCTTATCGGTTCCCAGGGGCTGAACGCCAGTGGGTGGGGCCGCCCCTACCGCGCTGAAATCAGGAAGAGCGGCCGCTGCCGACTGCTTCGCAGCTGCAGCCGGGTTTAAAAAATCATAAGTAGAAAGTTGGATAGCTGCAGTGATACTCATAACACGGGTGCAAAAACGGCCCCGGCCTTCGTCGCACTGGAAGCCACAATCAGTGGCGGTTCGCCGTCTCCAAAGCGACGGCCCAAGAACTCCCGCTCCAACGTCTGTCATAACTCAGATGTAAACCCAGAAACTCATCGACCCCGTTAGTGGAGCACACAATCAATGTCATCACACCTCGCCATGACGATCAAATTGGACGATATGGACGGTGAAACGAGAGCCGAGCGCAGAGATGCTGCCAACAGTTTTTACGAGGCCATTCGCGTTCTCGCCGGTGTCACTGTTGACGTGAACGAAACCGACGACGGTTACTTGTTTGGACAAATTCGCGACCTGCCGGACGACAAAGCCAATGCTATCGAGGCCATTGTCGGCTTCACTACTTTCGTTGAAGTAGCGACGATTTAGTGGAGACGCACACCATGCATTCGGGATACTGGCAAATTTCTTGAGTTGATCACATGAACCGACCAGCCCCGAAAACGTTACGGCGACGCTTTTTCGTCGCGCTCGGCCATGGCATTCACGTGACGTGGCCGGTGTTATCGGCAATTCTAGCGCTTCAGTTTGCACTGGGCTTGCTGGCTGGTTTTGTTGAGGGCTGGTCTCTCGGGGATGCGGTCTATTTCACTTTCGTTACCGGCCTCACGATTGGTTACGGTGATCTCGTCCCGAAGCAGACGTTGGCGCGCGCACTTGCGATAGGAATTGGCTTTTTCGGGCTTTTTATCACAGCTCTCATAGCGGCAATTGCAGTCTACGCCATGCACTCAGCGCTCACCAATGGCGGGAGCGGGGGTGAGGACAGATCTTAAGATCGACGAGGTGATCGGGTAAACGCGATGCTGGCAGAGTTGGTAAGGAATATGGGCTAAAGTCTCGGTGTTGATCATCGTGATAGAGGTGAACGATAACGGACAGACGGCGTGATGCGCACCCGACACCCCATCTCCGGCATAATGCTAATGCCACGCGGCAATGGCCTGCTTGGGGAGCACCATCAAGAGGTGCTGGCGTTGTTTGCACGGCTCGACCCAACGCTCAAGCGCTACGTGATGAGCCACGCTGTTGAAGTTCTCACCGCTACTAGTGACATCAAAACCGCCGTGCAGGTGTTGCTGCACATGAGCGAAGCAGACGCTTGATGCGGAGATCGATTAATCTGCGAGAGCCCGAAAGCATGAGGCGTCATGGTCCAATAAGATCATCTTTATCAGCCCAATAAAGCTGAGCAATGAGACCCTTTCCTTCCTGCTTTAGTCCAAACCACATGAACCTTTTCAGTTTGTGACCATTCTTAACGTCAGACGTACACGAGATGATACCAACATAGTCGTAGCAGTATTGAGTTGCTTCAACGTTGCCGAGATTGTTCGTCGTTACCAGCTTGGTAACCTGCCCATCCTTTTCAAGACCGAGTTTGTTTTCACCGACATTATACGCCCATTGTTCAAAGCACGTATCGCCTTTGCAATGATGCGGGTCATGAATTGTTGGTTTTGTTTTATTCTTCTCTGCCATGTCCACGGTGGCAGCAGCAGCAGAAGCCCAAAACCCCATTTTTTTTAAAACTTCGACTGTCAAATCCGTCTTCGTGAACTGCTTGAACTGGTTGGCAAACTCCTGAACATTCTGCGACTGAAGCGAATTGAATGCGAGGTCCTCTGGCGTAACATGTTCAGCATTTGCGCCACAAACGCCTCCGGTAAGAGCGGCGAGGAGAACGAGGCTCGTGAGGGTCTTACGCATGGTTCCTTTCCGTGGGGAATATCCAGCCTCGTCGGTCTCGCGCCATGCCCTGCCGAGACGGCCGAAGTCGTCAAGCACGAGATAGACGTCGCGGTGCGTGTTGTCTTCGGGTAAGGTACAGAATCGCCATCGCCGGTGAGCACCTATTTTTTTAATTTCAACCTGCCAATAAAATCGCGTTTTCCAAGGGGCGCGGCCTTGTAACGTAAGATGTCGTATGCGGTTGTCGCGTGGAAAAAGAAATTGGGCAGCGAGAAGGACATCAGGAAGCCCTCGGCCGTAAATGAAAGCGTACGGTCGCCGAGCTTGAAAGTCACATCGCGACCCACGAGCGCGTTGACTGCTTCCGGCGTTAGGATTGAAAGCTCATTGCTTGCTTCCTTCACGAGAGTCTGAAGGGCGGCATAGTCGAGATCCGGCTTCATCGACGGCGGAGTAAACGTTCCGTTCTTTGCCGCCTCCATCGCACCGCGTGAATGATGGGCGACCGAGACAATCTGGAACCGAAACGGCAGCATGTCATGGGTAAGGCGGGCCTCCACGACCTCGCTTGGATCGATGCCCTTTTCTCGGAAGTGTGTGAGGCTCTTTTCGAGGAAACCGCTGACTGCTCCGGGAATTTGAAGGTAGTTTGCTACAGTTGCGTCGTAGAGCGAAAAGGCCATGGCGTCAGCTTCCCGATTACTTCGTGTTGGGTTTTTGTACAGTCCCCGGAAACTGCCCAAATTGCAATCGGCAGGACGAGCCGGATCCGTGGCTCGGCGGACGCTGCAGGGTCTCGCTTTTACTATGAGTGAACGTAGATAATCATTGCTACTCAATATGCAGCGGTCAAGAATCGAAAGCTGAAAGAGCCATTTGGTCCTGAGGACGTCAAGCGTGCCTGTCCGGGCTGGGCGCCGCGCACCTACACCAATTTTCTGTCCAAGCATGCAGTCGGAATTCCAAGCAAAACAACCGAGTTATTTCAATTTCAAAGGATCGGGCCAGGCCGATACCGCACTCTTCCCAGCCTCTTTGACTCAAAACTCGGAGCAGGTTCGCGGCTAGAGGAAAGAAGGGGGATTCTAAAAATGGATTCCTTTACTGTTGCACCCGAGCTGAGGGGTACGAAAGGCGATATCCTCGCTGCCAGAATCGAAGTGCCATTCTTGCTGCAATGATCTACGGTATTGTCGAATTCATCCGATTGGGTTGGTCCCTGGATCACTACTTTTACACTTACGCACCCGTTCTAGGCGGCGTCGCTGCCTCAGTAGGTCTTTTTACTTATTTTTTTATTGTATCGGTGAGGCAGAAAAGGAGCTGGAAAAATCTCTTAGTTCTGCTCGGATTTCTTCCATATCTCTATTCGCTGTACATCATTGGTGTTCTTGGGCTGTACACTATATTTGAAGGCATCGTCGGAGTGTTTTCTTTTTGGTCAATGATCGGTGGGCTCTTTTGGGTTTTTGTGGGATTTCATCTGATCTATCGGTTCTATCTGATGACGGAGATCGTCAGGCAACACGATAAAAAAACGGCGCTGGCTTCGTCAAAAAGTGACATGAGCTGAAAATGGTGTGGATGCGTCTCGCGTCATCACCGATGTGGCAACACTGCTCGGCAGCGCGGACTTGGTGATCGAGTGACTCCGGCGCGCGCGCCACAGGAGGAAGTAATGAAAGCATCTCTCAAGGCTGCATGGCTTTTAATTGCTCTCGTCGGTTTTGCTCTTTGGTGCGCGACGCCCGCCACTGCCCAGAACGAACAAGTTCAATTCTACAACTCACCGGCTGCCACCGCTGCAAAGCTACCATTCAGCCAAGCGGTACGAGTCGGGGACGTGCTGTACATGTCGGGTGCCATCGGCCTCTTGCCGGGAACAAGGGAATTGGTTCCGGGCGGAATTGAACCTGAGACAAAGCAGGTGATGGACAACATCGAGGAGGTCTTGGAGGCAAATGGTTTAAATTTCGACGACGTTTTCAAATGCACAGTTATGCTTGCACACATGTTCAATTGGGGTGCATTCAACAAAATTTATGTGACGTATTTCAAGCCGGAGCGTTTGCCAGCGCGATCCGCGTTTGGCGCTAACGGATTGGCTCTGGATGCCGAAGTCGAGTTGGAATGCTGGGCCTTTGCCCGCAAATGATGGATATGGCTCCAGTGCCCGCCCGGCTCCGCGCCGAGCAGATTTAAGTCCTCGTCGATCTCAGCAAATAGACGTTCGATCTGCGCTCGCTCTTTCGGATCGGGGATTTCATCCAGTCGTTCGATGAGCTTTTGCTTTTGCGCGAGGAGCTGGACGATGGTCGTCATCTTGTGCCTAAGTCCCCAGCACGCCCCAAAGCAGTAAGCCGCAATAGATCAGCACCGCGAATACGATGTTGATCGCTAGGACAACTGCGAGATCGACCGGAAAATGCGGTCCTCGATCCATCGCCCACCCTAAAGCGACTGCGGCAATAATTTCCGCAGATCTTCCTATAGGGTAAGCAGATGCACGACGATAGCTCGTGAAGGCTTCACAGTTGCAAAAAAACCTGAACTGTTGCCGTGTGGCCTCATGAACGCTCGTGCGAAACAGTGCTGTCGGGCGGTCCGAAATCATCTTCCGCTGACGCGTTCCGAGCGCCAACAGCACAGTTGACAGTTCGACTCTAACCCATCTGACATGCAGCTGCTGCTACGGTAGTGCGCGGCCCACCGACCTGCACCTTGCCGTCACGATCCCTTTCGTCGACGGCGAGGTCGTCCAGTGGCTGACGCGGCGGGAGCGGCCGAAAGGGTCAAGAGCAAACCCAGATAATCACCACGGCCATCGGGAGGCCGATCCCTACGGCACCGCCAAGCATCATAATGAAATCTCGAAGCAGACCTGTTCCGACTCGAGCTGACATACCCTCACTCCGTCCGGCCCCCGCCAGCAGGGCTTCAGCTTGGTCGGGCGATGTTGTCGTGATTGCGTCGCCTTCACAGCGCAAAGGAAGTAGTCCTGAATGCGCGCGAGCCTCTTCCGACTTGACTGTGGCTAAAACTCACCACTCACGACAAACTCGTTCCCTTTCCCAGATTTACTGCGCGGCCTAATTGCGGCGGCGGCCTCGGCCTTTCTAACCCGCTCGCGTAGGTCATGTAGTTTGCGATATTCTTTAGCAAGCGAGCCGCGTAACCGACTCAGCGCTCTTATTCGGTCATTCGTGGTGGATAGGTCCATCGGATTTCCTCCCGCTGGCTTTCGGCGAGAGGCCTAAACGGACATTTCTGTCGAGAGTTCCTATATTTTATTTCACCCGCCCAAGGCTAAGAGAGAGACGCGGCTAACGATTGATTGGGATCCTGTTGCTGTAGATTGCTTATTACGCCGTCACCGAACTCACGGGTGTTCGCAGGGTATATTATCACCCCATGCGATCGGCGCGCCCGGACAGATACCTGCTAGTCTGAACAGTTCATCAGCAGATATGGGCTTCATCTCGTCACGTAAACGCCTCCATCACCCGCTCCATCGCCGGATGCTTCCGGTTCTTCACCTTGATTCCAATGCTTCAACCGGCCAGCCTGATAGGGCCGGTCCCGGCGCTTCGAGACCAAACCCTACTAATCCCAAGCGACAGGCGGGGCGCAAGAACGTCACCCATTCCTGATGCTTCCCAGTCAGACCGCAGCTCTAGGTCAGCGCCGACTACTTTAAGACCTGCTTATCTCTTGATGAAATTATTCATCGCATAGGGGATTATATCGAAATTCTCTGACGTCGAACCAGTATTGCAAAAGCCCTGCCACCAGCCATCAAAGTCATCCTCTCCGGTCACATGCAGTCTGCCGCTGTATGACAGGGCCTGCCCCGGAACGATGGCATTAAAAGAATTTGTCGCCCGAAACCAATAGCAAAAGACCCCGCCCTCGGTTCGGATCGTCCGTTCTAACCGGAAACTAGCGGGATTTTTCATGCTTTCACGCAGCATGATAGCGATGCTGAGGCCAGTCTGAAACCTCGCTTCTCTGATGCGCTTGATCTCGTCATCTTTGGCCCGCTGTTCAGCTAGCGCAATGCTCTGCACGCGATCGTGCTCGGCGCGCTCAGCAGCTGCCGCCGCGTATCTCTCATACCAACGGGCCGCCGCGGGCGCGATGGCGAAGATCACTGCGACGCCGGCGAGGAAAATAAGCACGAATAGCAACGCAGATTTCATTGCTTTGCCCCCTCATATGCGAGTGTTTCGCAATCAAAGCGGGAGCGCAAGGGCCATCAGCGTCGATCTCTAGAAGCGAAACGCCCGCCGGTTTTCCCGGCGGGGCCACTTTCATGAGAATGCATCCCTGACCCTATTCATTGCGGGATGGGTACGGTTCTTCACCTTGACCCAATGCGGCGACCCGCCGCCGCGATAGGGGCGATCCCGGCGCTTCGAAACCAGACCTTCGAGCCCCATATTGCAGGCGGCACGAAACAGGTCCGGGCCGATCTCTCCCTGCTCAAACGGGGCGGCGAAGATGCCGTCGCTGCGACGTGCAAGTAGCCGGGCTGAGTTGGTCTTGCGCATCGAGAGCGGCAGCTTGCGCAGGTCGTCACCGCCCTCGACGAGAATGTCGAAGGCGCAGAACTGGACCTCATCATCATGCTTGCGGGAGTGCAGGGCGTTGAAGTCCGAGATGCCGTCGACGCCGAGCACGACGGCCTCACCATCGAGGACGAACTGCCGCTGCCGGATCTTCCCCGCCGCCTCGACGATCCATGGATATCGGTCGGTCCAGTTGTAACCGCCTCTTGTGATCATGCGCACGCGATCACCATCGCGCTCCAGGCTGGGTGTCAGGTTGCGATGGAACCGGAAATCGAGCCGGCAGTCGCAAGGAGAAGCCGACGGTGTCACGCCCGCCGGCTTTTTCTCTGTCCGGATGCGGCCCAAATTATTTAAGCCATCCGGCGCATCCTTCTTTCCCAATAACCTGCCGTTGTTCCTATTGAGGAAATGCAGGCGGTGCAGGGGCAGATGACTCGAATTCCTTTTTCTCGTAACCGGATTGTTGCCATCGTTGATTCTAGCCGTGCATCATCACTTCACCAACGCACTGGCTAGGCTCGGTACGGCCGCTTCCGTGGCGTAAACCCCCCGCAGCACTTCCTCGAAGTGGTTCTTGACGTTTTCATTACAAAGGCAGGCCCGCTTCTGTAACGCCTCGCGATCGCGGACAAGGATCGAGCCGCGGCGGGTCTCGAGCACGCCCTCGGTCTTGAAAATCTGAATGACCCGGCTGGCATAGCTGCGGCCGACACCCAACAGGGTGGCGAGCTGTTCGTGGGTCAGCGTTACGACATTATCGCCGTTGGCGCGTTCCATGGCCGAGATGATCCACTTGGCCGTACGCTGCTCGATCGAATGGACGGCATTGCAGGCGGTCGCTTGAAACATCTGGGCCAGCAGGCAGTCGGCATATCGGGCAAACACATTGCGCAGCGAAGGGGAGGCGGTTTTCGCATCGTCGAGTTTCGCGATCGGTAGGCGCACAAACGGGCCACCAAATTTGACCGTCATGCGCGTATAGGCCGGCAAGTAGCCAAGACTGACGATTCCACCGACGGCGCCCTCGCGGCCGACCAGCATCGTCTCGACGTCGCGGCCGTCTTCGTTGGCCACCAGATAAGACACGAGGCTAGACCCGCAGGGAAAGTGGACGGTGTCAACGTTGTCGCCGGGATTGTAAAGCGGCGTGTTGGCCTCTGCCTCTTCGGGCGTTAGATATGGCGCGACCAGCCCAAAGTCGCTCGCGCTGAGCCGGCGCAACAGGTTGTTGTGCGGCCGATCGCCGTGTGCGGTGACATGTTCGAGTTCCCTTCGCTCGCGGCAATTCACAATACGCGCTCACCTTCGGAGGTTCCCTCTACTAGTGCACAGACAGAACGTTCGAGATGATAAGATGGTTTCAAATAGGAACCCGAGAATGCCCCGGCCGAAAAATCCGACGGATTTCTTTCATGCGTTGGCTTGGAACTTTTACCTGATGGAGTCGTGAGCGAACGCCTGCCGGATGACGTCCTGATCGTCGAAGACGACCCGATCATCGCACTTGGTTTTGAAGATACGATCAGCGGCTTCCGCCAATCCGGCGGCATGCGCTCGCCGCGATCGAACCGGCGATACTTCTCCGCCGTCCAGGCTTCTTGATCGCGGCATGCCTGCAAGTCTGCGTCGGTGCGGTTTGAAAAAAAGACTTTCCATGCCGCTTCGAAGTCGGCGCGGGCTTGATCGAAAGTCTTTGCCGTGCCGCTCGTGCATTCGCCCGGACGCGCTCCGGGATAGAAGCCACACTGCCATTCCCATGGCTCAGTTTCGTATGGATTGCCTGTTCGCTCCAGAGATCGTCCCGGCGTGGATATCGCCGCAATAAATCAGCCAGCATTGCTCGTGCGGGTGGTCGTTCGATCGGCGGCAGTGAGGGCGAACATGTCCGCATGATTTCGCCAATCGGGCGAGAAGGGAAGCCGCTAGATTTAGCGTTCGAGAGAAGTGCAACTTAGCTAGCACTAGGAGTGCGTTAATCTCGCAAGCGATTTCTCCAATCTGGAAAATCGTTTATCGAAGCCAGGATTTGACTACAGGGATTGCTGCAATAACAGCCGCTACAGCAGCCACCAATCCAATAAGAATCCCAGCCCAGAACCTTCGATTCTCGGCTTTCTTTCGAGCTTTCGCTTTTTTAACAAGCCAGTTTCTAACGAACTCATAAGGCGGATTGTTCTCGGGTTTGTCGCCGATCGGCATCCGATTTGCCAATCGATACTGCACTACTTCTTCGCCCAGGGTTTCGAGATACTGACTATATTCGTCCTTCGCCATAGCTGCCGGTTTATTTCTTCGCCTTCAGGCCGCCAGCGGGCGGCTTATTTTCTGTTCGGCCGGTCGCGTCGTACGTTCTGAAATTCTTCCGGCCCTCTGATGAGCCGACGCTTACGGCCGGCTTGATCCTCCGGGGTGGCTGTTGTGTCGGTCATCTCGTCTAGCGTGTCGCCCGCCAATTCGCGAGCGCGTCCTTTCGTGTCTTTGCGCGGCTTCTCGTCTTCCTTCACTGGGCTCCACTTGGCCTTTGCGGTCAGCCCAAGCTCGACCAGGCGGCGGATGGCAACCGCGAGTGCGGGATGATCCGGCTGCTTTTTAGCCCAATTCTTGATCTCACTCTGAAATTCTTCGGTCATGCGGACGCCCACGAGTGGTGCCGTGCCAGTAGCTGGCCTGCCGCGCCTTTTACGATTATCGTTTATTGACTTCTTCATGATTTTCCGATTATCATAAAAGCAAGCCGAGGGGAAGGTGGAGACTTCCGCCCCGGCTCTAACCCTAACCATGAGGCAATCATGACTAGAGCTGATTCAAATCATACCACAAAAGCCGGCGTCGATTCATCGCGTCGGCGGTTCGTTTCCCAATGCGCTGGCGCGGCCGCTGGCGGCGCTTTACTCGGCGTGAGCATTCCGCTGCCTGTCCCCGCAGGGCCGCTCCAGCGAGTCCCTGATCCAATCCTCGCGGCCATCGAACGTCACAAACACGCGGAACACGGAGCGGCCAGCCACGAGGACGGTGCGCGTTGGGATCTTGCGATGACCGAGCCCACGACGCTGGCGGGGCTATGCGCGCTGCTGGCGTACATCCAGGAAGGGACGGACGAGATTTTCGCGGACGACGAGCTGGCCAATATCATAACGAGCACCCGAGCTTGTCTCGCTCGACATCTTGGATGACCAAAGTGTGAATACAAATTAGTTGTAGTTGCCTCATTAAGCCAAATCATCGTTGAACGTACCGAACCATTCAAATCCCCGCTTTCCAAGGCGGACCGTCGAAAACACCCAATTCCCTGTCCGGGCGGTTTTCGCGAAAGAACTTGCGAACCACGAACGTCGGGTGGCCTTGGAAAGGCCGTCCGGCAGGGAAGTCCTTAAAATGTCCCGCGGCGCTCACAACTTTAAACAAGGCGATGTCACCAAGGCCATCAAGGGCGCGGTGAACGCTGGCTTGGCTGTGAAGCGTGTCGAGATTGATCGCGACGGGAAGATCATAGTTTTTGCTGGCCGGTCGGATAATCAGACGACGACGAACGAATGGGATGATGTGCAGTGAGGCACAAGTACCCCAAATACACTCACGGCTTTATCGACCACGACGGCACTCCTCGCTTTTATTTACGTTTGCCTGGTCGCAAGCGCGTTCCGTTGCCGGGTCTTCCATGGTCCCCGGAGTTCATGGAGGCCCGCGAGAAGGCGTTAAAGGGCGATTGGACGGCGCCGGAGCTGGGATCCAGCCGCACGAAGGCGGGAACCGTAAATGCCGCTCTTGTCTCATACTATCAGTCGAGCGCCTTCACGGATGGCCTGGCTTCAAGTTCGCAGCGAATGCGACGGGCAATCCTGGAGCGGTTCCGCGAAGAGCACGGTGAGAAGCGGATTGCATTGCTGCACAAGAAAGCGCTGCAGGCGATCTTAAGTAAGAAATCGCCGGCTGCAGCTGCAAACTGGCGCAAAGCGCTGCGCGGCTTAATCGATCATTGCTTGTCACTCGATACGCTGACGACCGATCCGCTTGTTGGTGTGAAACTTGTTTCGGTCAAGTCTAACGGTCACCACCCTTGGGGGCCAGAAGAGTGCAGCCAGTTCGAGGCCCATCATGCCATCGGGACTCGGGCACGCCTTGCCTATGAATTGCTGCTGCAGGTCGGGCAGGCGCGCTGCGATGTCGTGAGAATGGGGCGCCAACACGTTCGCAATGGCGTCCTGTCACTGCAGCGACAAAAAACGAAGGTGCCCTTCGATGTTCCGGTGATGCCGGCGCTACAAGAAGCAATCGATGCGATGCCGTCAAGCAATCACCTGACCTTCCTTGTGACTGCGAGGGGCGAACCGTTCACCGCTGCCGGTTTCGGAAACTGGTTTCGCCAGGTCTGCAATGAAGCTGGATTGCCCAGGCGCTGCACGACGCACGGCTTGCGCAAGGCCGCAGCTACACGACTTGCCGATCGTGGCGGGACCACAACAGAACTCATGGCCTGGTTTGGATGGAAGACGGCCAGCGAGGCAGAGCGTTACACCCGGAGCGCCGACCGAAAACATGCGGCAGCGAATGCCGGCAAGAAGCTCATTTCGGGAACAGGAATTGGCAAATCCGAAATCCAGTTTGCCAAAATTGACAATAAGTAATTGAAAACACAGGAGACGGAATCTTGAGTGGCGATCCCAGCAGGATTCGAACCTGCAACCCACGGAGTAGAAATCCGTTA
>DATMPQ010000261.1:0-4992 GCA_035567015.1 Chthoniobacterales bacterium
ACAAAACATGGATTTCCGATCGCCTGTTTCGGTCACGCCGGCGATGGAAACATTCACGTCAATATCATGGCTGATCGTTTCAATCGTGACGCGGCCGTCCGCGAAAAAGTGGAGCGCGCTCTCGACGAACTTTTTGCGCAAGTTCTGGCATGGGGCGGGGTGATCACGGGCGAACACGGAATCGGTCTGGCGAAGAAACGCTGGTGGCCGGAGGCGACGAGCGAGGTCTCGCGTGAGCTGCATCGCAAACTCAAACAGATTGTCGATCCGCACGGAATTTTAAATCCGGGAAAATTTATTGACCCCGAAAGCTCCCGCTCGCGAAGGCTTTCGGAGTTCGGGGTTGACTAAGCCGGATTTGCGTCGAGATTGAGCCCTCGGAAAACTCGCCGCGATTTACGCGCATCCGCGTCGTCGCGACCGAATTAATTATAGAGACGTTGTCTCTTTGTCCCAGCGCGTTGTGCTGAGGCCATAACGAAATGAAGCCCGGAACCATTACTCACACAATCGCGGTCCTACTGTCGTCGATTTCATCTCTTTTTGCACACTCGACGCCGAAAGAAACGGAGCCTACCAAAGTTAAGGTCAGCAAGAAATCGGACAGATTGTCGGAAGACATTCTGCTCAATATTAATTCGATCGCTTTCACGCCGGGGCATTGGTCGCCACCTCCGCCCGAGGCGGGGCAGCGTTATCCGTGGAAGAAAAGCATCGTGACAACGGTCTTCTGGATCGGGGAGGAACCAAGCGGAAATAATCCCGTGCCGAACCGCTCGAGCTCCTGGGACAAAGATTGGACCAGAAGTTATGGCGGGTTTGACGATCCAAATCGCACGCATCGGAGCGGATACATTCCGGTAAAATTCACGCCCCGGCAGAATCCCTTTTACTGCGCGCTTCCCTACAATGACAAGGCAGCCACTGGCCATCGGCCGGAAGCGCCGCGAGTCGTTCCGTGGTTCAGGGAAGCGTACCAAGGCCCGGCCGTTTCCACTTGCAAAGGTCGATGGGTCGCGATCTGCAAAGGCAATCGAACGGTTTACGCGCAATGGGAAGACGCGGGCCCGTTTCGGACTGATCATTGGCAGTACGTTTTTGGCAACGAGCGTCCGAAACCCAATCTGAACAAGGGGGCTGGTCTCGATGTTTCTCCGGCCGTGCGCGATTACCTCGGCTTAGAGGAAACCGACGTGACCGACTGGAAGTTTGTTGAGTTCAGAGAGGTGCCCCGGGGTCCGTGGTCAAAGGTCGGAGAGAATAACACGTTCGTGGTTGAGGATCGCAAAGCGGGCAAAGCCTTCGTGGAAGCTCCGAAGGCGCCCGGCTCTGTGATTGCACGCTAGACGCGCATTGTTTAGCATACGCAACGAAGGACCGCCGTTTAGTTTTGGATGCTCCTCGCGCGATTTTGATCGCGACCTGGATGGCGCTCCTGGCAAGAGCGGCCGCGGGCGCTGAAAATCCGAGCGCGAAACTGTTCACCGGTAAAGTGGCCATGGGCGATTGGACGAGCGATGCGCCAGGAGTGCGGCGCAAGATCACGGTCGATGATTTGCCGCCGCCCGGCTCGAACATCTTGGCGATTAATCCGCCTCACGTTATCAGGCGGCCTACCGGTGCCCAGCTCCAGGTCCCGCCCGGTTTCAAGATCGACATGTTCGCGAGAGGATTCCGCGATCCGCGTTTTTTGCTCACCGCGCCGAACGGCGATATTTTCGTCGCGGAAAGTGGCGTCAACCAAATCAAGATCATTCGCGGCGTGCGCGTGGAATCAATCCAGCTTTTCGCTGATGCGGGATTGAACAAACCATTTGGGCTTGCGTTCTATCCACCCGGATCCGATCCGCAATTTCTTTATGTCGCGAATACCGACCGTGTGATTCGTTTTCCATATCGTAACGGCGATCTGAAAGCCCGCGGGCCCGCTGAAAAATTGAGTGCACGGCTCTCCGGCGGCGCCGGATTTTTGCGCAGCGGCGGACACTGGACGCGCGACCTTGTTTTCTCGCCGGACGGCAAGAAGATGTATGTCTCAATCGGTTCACGTTCGAACGATGCGGATGATGCGAGCGAGGCGAATCGCGCGCGCATCTTCGAATTTAATCCCGATGGCGCCAATCAGAAGGTTTACGCATGGGGAATTCGAAATGCTGTCGGAATCGCGTTTCGCCCAGGCATACACGAGTTATGGATGAGCACAAACGAGCGTGATGAACTGGGCGAAGATTTACCGCCCGATTACATCAGCAGTGTGCGACCGGGTGGATTTTATGGATGGCCTTGGTTTTATTTAGGAAACCATTTCGACCCTCGGCATAAAGGAAAACATCTCGATCTTGCCGCAAAAGTGATCGCGCCCGACGTGCTCGTGCAGGCGCATTCCGCCTCGCTCAATCTTTGTTTTTACAACGGCGATCAGTTTCCCGCAGAGTACAAAGGCGATATTTTCGCCGCTTTTCACGGTTCGTGGAATCGGACGAAACGCACCGGTTACAAGATTGTGCGGGTGCCGTTTGACCATTCGACTGGGAAAGAGCTCGGTGAATACGAAGACTTTGTAACTGGATTCGTTACGCCGAAAGGCGATGTTTGGGGACGCCCGGTTGGCATTACGATCGCTAAAGATGGCAGTCTTTTATTTAGCGAGGATGGCAACGGCACGATCTGGCGTATCAGTTACGGCAAGTGAAGCGTGCGGATAACGCGACGGCGGGCAAAAATCCGAAGCTCGCACGGCAGTTGGGGGTTTTTGATGCGACGATGATCGTGATGGGCGGGATCATCGGTTCCGGCGTTTTCATTAACTCTTACGTCGTTGCACGGCAGGTTCACACGCCGTTTTTGATCTTGGGCGCGTGGCTTGCCGGCGGCGTGATCGCGCTCCTGGGCGCGTTTATTTATGCAGAGCTGGCGGACAGATACCCCGACGTCGGCGGTCAGTATGCTTACTTGCGGGAGGCTTACCATCCAGCAATCGCTTTTCTCTACGGCTGGGCTTTGTTGCTGGTGGTGCAAACGGGCGGCATGGCTGCTGTCGCCGTTACGTTCTCGCATTATTTTCTCGAGATCACGCATGCTTCCCTGAGTGGCCAGGCTGTGGCTGCGCTGGCGTTGGGATTGTTGACGATCGTCAACTGCCTGGGAGTTCGTGCCGGCAGCAGCGTGCAGAATGCTTTGATGACGCTCAAGATTGTGGCGATTGCCATGCTCGTTGGATGCGGGATTTTTTTTATCGGAGCGCCGCATCGGGTGACTGGGCCCGTGCTGGACGAGCCGATTTCTTTGGGCTTGCTCACGGCGATCGGTGCGGCGATGACGCCCGTCATGTTCGCTTATGGCGGATGGCAAACCGCGAGCTTCGTGGCCGGCGAGATGCGCGAGCCGCGTCGTGATCTGGCGCGCGGATTATTGATCGGCGTCTGTGGTGTTGTGCTGCTTTATCTGGCTGTTAATTTCGCCTATCTCTACGCGCTTGGCCCAAGCGAGCTGGCGGCGACTGCGACGCCTGCTTCATCGGTCATGCGTCTCGCATTCGGCGAGCGCGGAGCGACATTGATCGCGCTGGGCATTGCCATTTCGACGCTCGGTTTTCTGAGCCAGGGAATGCTGACGGCGCCGCGAGTCTATTTTGCCATGGCCGAAGACGGTCTTTTTTTTAAGCGCGTGGCGTGGCTCGACCCGCGCACACGCGTGCCGGCGCTGGCGATTGCATTGCAAGGAGTGCTGGCGGTTGTAATCGCGGTTTCAGGCAAGTACGAACAGATACTGAACTACGTTGTCTCGGTTGATTTCATCTGGTTCGGGTTGACGGCGGCCTCGCTTTTCGTCTTGCGAAGTCGAACGGACAATCAAGAAATTAATTCGACGAGGGATGTCGGCGTTAATTCGATAAGGAAACACTTTCGCGTGCCGGGCCATCCGTTAACGACCGGATTATTCATCGCGGCCTGCGCGTTGACGGTGCTCGGCACGGTTTACAAATATCCACACAACAGCGCCATCGGATTAATCATCGTCGTAACCGGAATCCCAGCTTACTTTTTCTGGCGATGGTGGGGGCGCAGATGATCAAACAAACAGAGCGCGTGATGAGTTCCGCGTACATGCGGTGGGCCAAAACTCACTTGCAGGTTCGATTCAATCTTGCGTCGAGTGGACTCGAGCCTTTTCCGCTGGCCAAACTTCCCGTCAAGATTGACAACCTCGAACTGACGGGGCCGAGCTTCTACGGCTACGAGCCTTTGCAGAGAGCACTGGGGAAAAAATGCGGCGTGTCGCCAGATTGTGTCGTGGCAGCAACGGGAACTTCAATGGCGAATCATCTCGCTATGGCGGCCATGCTCAAACCCGGCGACGAAGTGCTGATCGAACAACCGGCCTATGAGCTGATCATCTCCACGGCCAATTATCTCGGCGCGAAGGTCAAGAGATTCACGCGCTCATTCGAGGACGGCTTTGCCCTCAACCCGGATGAAGTCGCCCGTGCCGCAAGCACGGGCACGCGTTTGATCATCTTGACCAATCTACACAATCCTTCGAGTGCGCTGGTGCAGAACCAAACGCTCAAACGGTTAGGCAAGATTGCGCGAAAAGTCGGCGCACGAGTTTTGGTTGATGAAGTTTATCTCGATGCGCTCTTTGACGATCCTCCGCCAACGGCCTTCCATCTTGGCGAGGAGTTCATCGTAACGAACAGCCTGACGAAGGTTTACGGTCTAAGCGGTTTGCGTTGCGGGTGGATTTTGGCAGAGCCTGCGTTGGCGAAAAAGCTGTGGTACCTCAACGACCTTTTCGGCGTCATCCCGGCTCATGCGGCCGAGCGTTTGAGTTGCATCGCGCTGGAGCATCTCGATGAAATTGCCGCCAATGCTCGCCGCTTGCTCGAAACGAACAGGCGGCTGCTCAATGCCTTCTTCAACTCGCGTGACGATCTCGACTGGACGCAGCACGAGTTCGGCACAGTAGCGTTCCCGCGTTTGAAGAACGGAA
>DATMPQ010000262.1:0-6560 GCA_035567015.1 Chthoniobacterales bacterium
TGCTGAAGTCGGCCGGACCACCCGCAGTGGCGCCCAACCAGCCCGCGCCGTAAGCGCTCCCGTTCATGTGAGCGCGCGGTTCTGGACCATCGGCCATTCGACGCGCTCGATCGAAGATTTCATCGCCGCGCTGGAGGCCAACGCAATCAAGTTGCTTATCGATGTCCGGAGTTTGCCGGGATCGAAACGTTATCCGCAATTCAATAAAGAGGCGCTGGGCGACTCGTTAGGCAAAGCCGGAATTCGCTACGAACATTTTCCGGAACTCGGTGGGCTGCGTAAGCCGAAGAAGGATTCAAGAAACACGGCCTGGCGCAACGCGTCATTCCGCGGTTACGCAGATTACATGGAGACCGAGGAATTTCGCAAAGGCGTAGATCGACTTGTCGAGCTTGCGGAGGAGGTTGGACCGGTCGCGATCATGTGCGCGGAAGCGGTGTGGTGGCGTTGTCATCGCGCGCTGATTTCCGATTTTCTGAAAGCGCACGGAGCCGAAGTGATCCACATTGTCGATGCAACAAAGACCGCGTCGCATCCATTTACATCGGCCGCGAGAATTGTTGACGGCAGCTTGACCTATGCAATGGGCTAGGGCGGATCGCAGCAAAATCGTTTTTCTCATCGTGACAATACGTGCAGGGCTCACCCGATGATCTCGCTTCCGGCCAAGGTGCGGCGCAAGCCAAACTTAATCGTCTTTCTGCCGGACCAGCAAAGAGCGGATACGATCGCTTGTTGTGGCGGCGAAAAGGTTCACGCGCCGAACTTAAATAAACTCGCCTCCGAGTCGGTGGTTTTCAGTCGAGCCTATGTGACCCATCCAGTTTGTACTCCGTCGCGCTCCTCTCTCATGACCGGGACGTGGCCGCACACGAACGGATGTACCAGAAATAGCGTTGCGTTGGATCCGCAATTTCGCGTTTTGTCTGAGCTGTTAGAGGACAAAGATCACCGGGCCGCATACATGGGCAAGTGGCACCTGGGCTGGGCAGGATTCCCGCAGCGAGGATTTGACGAATGGATTTCAACAGAGCAGGGCGGCCACTACGGCAGGTTTCTGGTTTCAACGGGACTAACCCCAGACAAGAAAAATGGAGACTTTTCCGAGTTGGCCATTAGCAACCTACCTCTAGAATTATCCAGGCCGAAATTCTTGGAAAAGCACGCGTGCGAATTTATTGAGCGACACCGCCGCGATCCATTTCTCCTCGTCGTCGCTTTTGTGGAGCCCCACTCGCCTTACAACGGTCCCCTCAATGACGAGCATCCGTTGAGCGAAGTGGATCTCGATGTCACCGCGACCATCTCTCCCACAGATAACATTCCGCTACGCTATCGACTAATGCGGGAATGGCAGCAAGCCGAAGCGGAGCTTGATCGCGCGCGCTTGCCGAAGTTGTTGTTCTTCGGGATCACCCCAGAGGAATATCGAAGCCTTAAGCAGCGGTACCTTGGGTTAGTCACCATGGTTGATCAGAGCATTGGTGCCATTCTCGGTTGCTTGGAACGGTTGGGTTTGGCGGACGATACCGTCGTAGTGCACACCAGTGACCATGGTGACACGCTGGGAGCGCATCAACTCTTTGGCAAAGAAGTAATGTTCGAAGAAGCGGTGCGCGTACCATATCTGGTTCGGTTGCCCGGCGAGCGACGCTCTACAATAATCCGCCAGCCAGTAAGTCACATCGATTTCGTGCCGACGTTGCTCGATTTACTCGGTCAGGCGAAGCCACCTCAGTGCGTGGGTAAGAGTCGAGCGTCGCTAATTCGCGGGGATATTAGCACGGCGGAAAATATTTTCATCGAGTGGGCCCCAAACCGGACAAAAATAAAACAAGGAACGTCATTAGCGCCGCGTCGCGTGATCAAGCGCGCAGTAGAGGAATCTACCCGGACTGTAATTTCCACCGATGGTTGGAAACTATGTCTTCGAGACAAGGATACGAACGAATTATACAACTTAGACGACGATCCGCTGGAAACGCGCAATCTTTACGCCAACCGGCAGTATGCCGAGGTCATTTCCCGCTGCCGCGGTGAGATTAACCGTTGGCAGGAGGCGACACACGATCCGTTCAAGGTCTGAGGGGGCGCTTCGCTTTGGCTAAAAGCGGTAACCGTGGAGTTCGATTTCCCTGGCAAAGGCCTTTTCGACGATCTTCCGCTGTTCGTCGTTAAAGACCAACTGATACGGTGTTCGATCGGTCCGGTATTCCGACTTGGCTCTGATTCCGAGGCTGCCTTCGAAGTTCACGTTTAGCTTGGAGAATACTTCAGCCAGATCGTCCATCAGATTCTCGTAACGCAGAACTCGATCGACAATAATCTTTTCACCTGCGGTGTCGGTATAACGAAAGTAGTTAACAGGGAATCTGCCGTTGGCGAGATACTCGTCGAGAGAAAGCGACCCGCCTTCGCGTGCGGCATGCATGTGGTGGTGAGACAAGACTTTGTCCCACGGATTTCTTTCCACGCAGAATTTGAAGTAGCCATTCCAGACGCGCGCAGGGACGCGTTTTTGCACGACCGAGGCCGGGATATGATTGTAGAATTTCTCGCGACTAGTGACTGCACGGCGCAAGGCTGATAAGAATTTGCCCGGAGCCTCAATGATATCGGGAATCGGATTGATGAATCCCTGGTAGTTACGCGGCTGATGCCCCTCGATCGGAGGAGCTATTGGCGTTACGACATCCATGGGGCCGCACTGCTTTGAGAGGAATGCCTCGATGCTAGTGCCAGCGGTTTTTGCCGTCTTGATAAAGATGAATTTGTACTTATGCGAGAGGATCATGGCGATCCCTAGAAACGGACTAGTCGGACGAGTGCGACGGCTTCGACAGCGGGCGCGTGCCTTTGCACTCAGGGTAGGCGGTGCAGCCCCAGAAACGTTCGCCGGCTCTCGGGCCTTTGCGAGCAGTGCGCTGGCACATCGGCTTGCCACAGCGCGGGCAGAGAGCAGCGGCCGATAGGTCAGATTGGTCGGACGGGAGATTGCGCTTGCGAGTGCGTGCGGCGTAGAGGCGCTCGGTGAAGCCACCGCTCAGGAAATCTTTTTCGAGTGGGTTAAGCTGACGGTGTAGGAGGTAACTGGCCTGATTAATCAGGCAGAGCATCGTGTTCGCGGCGATTTCAGGTCTGGCTGTTTTCATGTCAGACAAAACAGACTCATTGGACGTGTCAGACTTGTGGCGTCCGCGCGCGCGGCCAGCACATCGGGTGAATCTTTCGACCAGAGTGGCAGCCCGCGTTGACGGAGAAAATCCTGGTAGTCACGCATCAGTTCTTCGAGGCTCGCGCGAGCGACATTCGTGAGTTTCAGCTCACTTTTCTTCGAGGTGCCGGAGGCTACGCTACCCTCGAGGACATTTTGCTCGCCGCTCCGTGCGGCCTGGACCATCTGATCGTGAGTGCGCGAGCATTCGTCGATAAAGCGATCGCAGAAGATGAGAGTGGCATCGTAAACCAGCTCTGAAACGTGGAAACCCCGCAGTTTTCGGTAACCGCCGTGCGCCGGCAGAAGGTGGTCGGACGGCTCAGACATGTCGGACGGTTTTCTCTATAACTTTCCGAGTGTGACGTACTGGCCATTGGGATGGCGAAACCACTCTGGAAACTCAATGTTACTTGCTACCATGCTTTCATAGCAATTTTGCGTAATAAGGCCGCGCGATGTGCTTTCACCAAAAACGGCAAAATTTTCCTTGGTAACAAAGAGCCGAAGGTCCAATGGTTTGACGATATCGTTTTTTAATTGATCCATTTCCTTTGCTGACGGGATGCGATCAGGAAGATGGGTAAAGAGGTAGCGCAGCACTTTGGCTTTGAGAAGTTGATGGATCCAGATCTGATACCAAGCTTTACGCTCAAAGTAAATATCCCCGGAAGGACTGATTATCTCTTCTGGGTAAAGGGCAAGCTTCGGACTATCCAAGGTGACCCTGCACCTACAGAAGAGAAGGCCGCTTATCTCTGGCGAGCTAACAGTATGTCTGATTAGATCTACAATCTTGTTGGTGACGAGCCGAATAGGATATTTATCGTCCACACACCAGTAAATCCATTCCTCGTCATCTACATCTGCGAGCAGATGAAAAACCGTTTCCTTGATAGCTTCCGGCGTTTTTCGGTAATTCGTTCTTTCGGTGTCTCTGCCGCCAATGTGCTGATAGGGGATTCGGAACACAAACGGATGATCCGGCCATAACCGTTCGTATTGAAGAATCATGTGCTCGGTAATGGCTCGATAGCGATCGCATGTTAGAACAATTGCTTTCATTTCAGCCCGCGAACTCATAGCCAAAGTGGTCGATATCCACTTTGAACTTGGCGGCGATTACTTCCCGGGTTCTAGCGGTGTAATAATCGCGGTAGTGCCGGGCCCGAGGGTTGACTCGCCGGTGTGGCAAAGTTGCGGCGACACCCAGCTTTTGAGCAATAAAAGCCCAATCTTCGTCCAACCGTTCAAATCTCCCAATGAAGTCGGCGAGCATCCGCCCATTGGGATCGACAAACCAATCGAGCTGGTACCGATGCGGCGAAGAGTGAACGCAAGTGCTGCTGCTGTACTGGATCCAATTCACGAATTCGTCGAAAGTCATTTTCTCTTTTAGCTGCAGAGCTTCGGTGCGCTCATATAGAGAAACGACTCGGTCCCATGGGTTGCGAACAAATCCGAATTTGAAGTAAGTCTCAAATTGCCGCCGTCCAATCTTCATCCGTCGCTCCTTCGGAAGCGTGAGATACAAGCACTCAAGAATTCGGTTCTTTCGGCCGCCGAAATGCGTCCAATAACTCTCCATGAGGTTTTTGATTTCCCATAAATTGAGATGCGGTTTCCACGCCTTGCCGAGAATAGCTCTCACGCTGGTCGAACCAGTCTTTGGCACCTCGACAAAAATACACTTATGTTTGTGCGAGATCATTTCCTACAATGCTTGGCGTCCGTCGCGCAAATTTTGAACGGCAAGTTTAGTCACGTTTGGCCAGCCAGCGTTTGAAAGACTTCGTGTCCAGTCGATGTGCGATGTAGGCCGGCACCACTGGCAGTTTCGATTCGCGCTCCATCATTCGTTCGGCCAGCCATTGAAACCACTCCGACCATGTGTCGCGGGCGTACTGCTGGCGCAGGTACTCGACATAAGGGCGCAGTTTTTTCCACGAAAGAACGATCGGCCCGCTGAAAAAATCGTCCACCACGTCAAGCGTCAGTTCGTTGTGAAAAACGAGCACGCCGATGCTTTCCCATGTGCCGGTCAAGTGTGCGATGATGTCTTCGCCATTTGGACCGAGAATTTCCTGAATCTGTTTCCCGCTCGTGTTGTCTGGCAGTTCGACGACCCGCCGGAGCGCCTGCGCAAAAGTGGGACTTTGAAACGAGCGCACGAGACTCAGCATCGATTCGCGCCGGCGCTGCCGCCGATAATCGCGAATCTGAGTAGCCGCGAAAATCACGCCCGCGGTGACCGCGATGGCGTTGATCAGGTTGGCGAGGGTTGAGATATCCATGGATTTTAGCGCGTTATCCGGGAAGCATCACAAACAGGCGAAACAGACCGATTTCAATTATCCGCAACACCGTGCCTTGCAAGTCGCGCACCCATGGCGGCGGCCTGGAGACCGCCGCTCCTTGATTTGCGGTACAGCGTATTGGGTCGGCCGGGACTCGAACCCGGAACCTTCCGGTCGACATTATATTGGCTCTACTGAAGACCCGCCTTAAACTCAGCGAACCTGAATCGGTGAGAGCAGCCCCGAAAGCCTTCAGCGTTGGCGATCATCGACGGTAATTGCTTCGCCGCGATGAGCACGAGCTCTGCGCCGAAGCGGCGGGTGGTGTGATTGCTCCCGCGCATGTGCTCGGTCAACCGGCGCTCAAGGTCATCCGTTGCGCCAATGTAATATCGCCGCCCACCACGCAAAATATAGACCCAAGCCATGGAAAAGTGGGTCGGCCGGGACTCGAACCCGGAACCAACGCCTTAAAAGGGCGCTGCTCTACCGATTGAGCTACCGACCCGTTTAGTTCTTTCTTTTTACTTATCCGATTTCTCGATGGCAACCAACCCCGAAAGCATTCGGGGCTGCTCTACCGATTGAGCTACCGCCTCGCGCGAAGAGAAAGTTTCTAATCCAGTTCAAACGTTGCTGCAACAACTGTAGCGGCGCTCTGTGAGCGTCGCATTCATTCGTTCGTCGACGGTCATAGACCGCCGCTACAGAAAAGCCAACAAATCGCGCAGCGAATTTTTCGCTCGGTTCAATTGAAAGATCGACAATCCCGCGGCACTGGCCGCCTTCCAATCGCGCTCGGGATCGTCGCCCACATGTAGGACTTCGCGAGGCAGAAGACCGATAACTTTCAGTCCACGGCGGAAGATTTCGGGATCAGGTTTGTCCGCGCCGAGTTCGCTGGAAACAAAAACGTGCCTGAAAAATTTAGAGATACCGAGTTGCTCGAGAATAAAACGCAATCGTCCATCAAAATTGGAGACAACTGCCAATTGAAAGCGCGGATGCAACTTCTCCAGAACATCGACAACTTCCGGATAAAGCTCCCA
>DATMPQ010000263.1:0-12393 GCA_035567015.1 Chthoniobacterales bacterium
CATGACCCCGCAAGACTGGCGGAGAACCCGCGGACACACAAGCGCTTTTCGCGACGCTCTGGAGGGCGCTCTTGCCCGCAGATCGGCCTCTAAATCACAGGCGGCTGGACGTTGCGATTTGCCCCCGAATGCCTTCGGGGCTAACTACGGCAACGCTGGCCTGGAAGCTGCTTCGAATCCACCGGAGCTATGAATAGTAGTGGACACCTTCCTGTAAGCGACTCGGCCGCTCGCCGTGGACGGAAGTCGAAAGCGCGACGAAGAAGCCGGGGCCGCAAACAAAGTGCCACCAACACTTACTCCCATGACGAGCCCGAACTTGCCGCCGCCGGCAGTCTCACCCGCACGAAAGCGCTGTTGCTTGCGGCATTGCGCGTCTGGGAATTAAAACACCGGATCGGCGATTGAGTGCGCAAAGCAGGTCAAGCGTTAAGGGCTTGCTTCATCGGCGCTTTACCGGTTCAACGCTTCAACCTTTACGTGAATCTCCCGCGGCGCGCTCGGGAAATATCTTAAGAGCGCCGGGCAAAGCCAGCCCTCCATCTTAAACTGGTCGCTGTAGTACCAATTGCCGCCGAAATCTTCGCGGCGCCATTCCAGTTTGAATCCCGATCCGGGAAATGGCGTTGCACTGAAGATGGCACGAAATCCCCGCTCGGCCTTTGGGATATCGGCCACCATTTTATCGATCATCGTATCGATGCCTGCGATAAACGGCTCCTTCGACAATCCGACCGTCGGATCATCAAAAACCCACAGGCCGTCGTATTTGTACGGTGCGATGATGAAGAGAGCGTTCACGCGGAGACGTTAAAGTGTTAAAGTGTTAAAGTGTTAAAGTGTTAAAGCGTTGAATCGTTAAAGCGTTTACCCCTTCATCGCTTCATCGCTTCAACTCTTCATCGCTTCAACTCTTCAACCACTTAACGATCCACTGGATTTTTTTTCTTTCGCGGCGACATATTGCAACGCGATTTGCGCCCGTAGCTCAGCCGGATAGAGCAACGGATTTCTAATTCAAGAAAAACTTTTTGCGCATGTTTTCGCTGCGTTGCACAGCGTGCTTTTCATAGGGAAGCCTGACGAGTTCGATTTGCACTGCATGCTAAGGAATTGCGCTGTTTTGCGCAAAAAAAGCTTTCGGACCGTAGAAAATGACCGTGAAAGAGTTGCCGCTTTTCGCAACGTCGCGGAACTGGCAGATGCGCCGCACTCAAAATCCAGAGATCAAAAGATCGTGTGGGTTTGGGCCGCTTTGCCGGCAGCCCACCCTTGCCTTCTTTCCAACATGTCGTCTTCAAAATGGAAATCACTCGCAAAACTGGACGCATCATTTGTTTTTTATGACCAACCCGTGCATTTTCCGCTTCCGTTCCCGGGCGTAATCGGATAATTGAATCAGTGAAGCCGGATTCGAAAGCAGGATTCGGCTCCGATTTGATCGACTTCCGGCGGCGTGGTGCCGCTGCGAGGGCGAGCAAAAACTAAAACAGAAAGGTCCAAATGACAAAGAAAGCAGTAGTGGCCGGCGCAGCGATCGCCGGACTAATGAGCGGTTCGTTCGCTGCCACGACCCACGCGGCAGTTTCGACCGTCAAGCCGGGTGTCTCGTTGCAGACGGCAAAGGCGGCAAAGGATAAGCACGCTTGCCAGGGGCAGAACTCCTGTAAGGGCAAAGGGGGCTGCAAGACGAGTGATAACGGCTGCAAAGGTAAAAACTCGTGTAAGGGTAAAGGCGGCTGCGCGACCGATGGCAGCAAGCCAAAGACGTAAGGTAGTGGCCTCCAGCGCCGGGGTTCTATTCCCCGGCTCTGGAGCAAGGATCGCCAGCGATGCCGGCAAATTTGTTCAATAACTTTACCGATTACGGGATCGGCATCGGTCTGCGTGTTCCCCATTACCGCCATATTCTCTCCAAGAAACCGGTGGTCGATTGGTTCGAGATTATCTCGGAGAATTTCATGGTTGACGGCGGCCGGCCGCTTGAAGTGCTAGATGCCATTCTCGAGCAATATCGCGTTGTGCAACATGGCGTGGCCATGTATTTCGGATCGGCCGACCGGCTAAACCGCGAGCACCTAAGAAAGTTAAAGCGCCTCGTCAAACGCACGAATACACCGTGGTTATCCGATCACCTCTGCTGGGGTAGCGTTGATGGACGTTATACACATGATCTCTTGCCGATGCCATACACCTTCGCCTCCGCCAAGGTGACCGCTGACAACATTTGCGAGGCTCGCGATTTTCTCGAGGTTCCCATCTGCGTCGAAAATGTGAGCAGCTATGCCGAATTCCACGCATCGGAAATGACGGAATGGGAATTTCTGGGCGAAGTAGTGGAGCGATCCAACTGCGGGATCCTCCTCGATGTGAACAACATTTATGTTTCCTCCAAGAACCATTCCTTCGATCCCTACGAATATCTGAACAACGTGCCGCACCATCGCGTCGGCCAGATTCACATCGCCGGGCACTCCAAGTTCGAGAAATACATTTTGGACACGCACGACCATCCCGTGCTCGACCCAGTTTGGAAATTGTATGCCCACGCTGTGCGGCTGGTCGGGCGGACCGCCACTCTTTTGGAATGGGACGATCGAATTCCCACTTTCGATGAGGTTCACCATGAGGCGCTCAAAGCCACCCGGTTTATCAACGAGCTTGAGAACGCCGCAGCTTAAGGCCGGTTCGCGCTCGCAGTTGAAGCAACTGCAGCAGCTCATGGCGAGTGCCCTTTTCCGGCCTTTGACTGCAGAGGATCGAATGCAGCCTAAATGGGTGGACGGTCGCGCCATGAACAAGGTGGCCGCCAGTTTCATCAAGCCTAACGACCGCCTTAGTTCGTTTGAGCGGCTCGAAATCTACAACCGCGTTTACTGGTTCCGGGTGCTCGATTGTCTTTACGATGATTATCCCGGGCTTCGCGCGGTTCTTGGCGAGCAAAAATTCATGAAACTCATCACGGCCTATCTGGCGAAATATCCATCGGTGTCGTTCACGCTGCGGAACCTTGGTAGCCGTCTTGAAAAATTCATTCGGGAAGAACCCAAGTGGGCAGCCCCGCACCAGAGAGTGGCGCTCGATATGGTCCGCTTCGAATGGGCCCAGGTGGTTGCCTTTGACGATCCGGCCAAGCCGAGCATTACGCCCGACAATATTCTCGACGCCAAACCGGAGAAGTTGCGGCTTGGACTGCAACCTTACCTTTCCCTGTTGCAATTGCACCACGCAGTGGATGAGTTTCTCATCGCGGTCAAGAAAAGCGAATCCGACGTTTTGCGCAGCGAAGCGAGCAATATCATTGAAGCAATGCCGAAACCATCGCGACGCCCAAAGAAAGTGCGGCTGCCGAAACGGCGGCGCGTGCACCTCGTTGTCCACCGTTTTGACAACATGCTCTACTACAAACGCGTTGAGCCGGAAGCTTACGCAATCCTAAGCGCACTTCGAGATGGCGAGACGGTCGCGAACGCCTGCGACATTGGCTTAGGCATCGGCAAACGCAGCCGCATCAACTGGCCGGCCCGGGTCCAAGATTGGTTCAAGGACTGGAGTGCACTCGGGTGGTTTTGCAGTAACTCAACGTGATATGAAATTGATCAATGCTACACTTGCGCGCTGGCTGGTACCCGAACGCACACTTCTGCAGTCGCTCCTGCTGTTGGTAATCCGATTGTATTGGGGCTGGCAATTTTTCGAAACCGGTAAAGGGAAATTGTCGGACCTGCAAAAAGTGACCGGATATTTCCAAAGCCTTGGCATTCCCCTTCCCCACCTGCAAGCGATCGTGTGTGGTGCGCTCGAATGCGGCGGTGGTCTTTTGCTCTTATTTGGCCTGGTTTCCCGCTTGATTTCCATTCCACTGATGATTTCGATGACCGTCGCTTATTTGGCCGCGGACACCGACAGGGTGAAAGGCATCTTCGGCGATCCCGACAAATTTATAGGGGCGGACGAATTTCTTTTTCTGTTCGCGGTTGTGCTCGTTTTCGTTTTTGGACCAGGAAAATTTGCCCTCGATTGGTTGATCGCGCGCAAATGGAGCCGCTCGCAGGCGGTCTGAAAATGGAGGCGGCCCGGCCGCTCTTACTGGAGCAGGCGGAGACAGATTTGTGAAGCCGACCAGGGGCGGAGTGTTTGGGTGGAGCATTATTGGCCTTGCGGCGGTGCTCGTTCTTCTTTTCTATATTGTCTTCCACGGGTCGCGGCAGACGATCATGGAAAGCTCGTACCGGATTCGTGATGAGGCGAGCCGCGAAATCAGTGAACGGGTGGCGAGCTTCCTGTCCAAGGCGCCCGAAGCCGCCCAGCAGTTTCAGCTCGAGCTCAATCGCGGCCTGGTCGATGGGCGCGATCTATTGGCGATCGAGTCCGCGCAATTCGTCCTGCTCTTGTCAAATCGCGACATCAGCGAGGTAACTTTCACCTATGCCGTGCAAACGGGTTTTGACGTGAATGGAAACATCCAACTGGCGGCGTCGCCGCGCGGACAGATTAGCGTGATGCGTGGCACGGACGACCGGGGGCAGGAGCGCTGGTGGAGCCGGCACGTCCGACAAGAAGGCGAGCGTTTCGCCGCCGAAAGCCGCGAGCTTGAATCAAGCGCGCGTTTTTCGGCGCTCCCGTTGCGTCGTGAAGGCACGACCGATATTCCCGACCCAACGTCGCATCCAACATTCATGACGCCGACGAGCCAAAACTTCTTCGGTCAGCTGTTGTGGAGCGATCTGCACTGGTCACAACTGGACGCGCAACTTCCGGCGACGCAGCGGCGGGCTGAGGTGAGTGTGCAACAAGCCATCACCGATGCCGAGGGAACGCCACCATTCGCGCGGCCACAGCAGTCGACGCCATTGCCGTTTCGCGCGAGGCTTTCCGCGAATTGCTTGGCCATCTCCCAGGGTTGAGCGAAACAATGGAGAAAATCATGGAAGTACGCATGGAGCGTAACGCGAACCTCAAGGAGGAGATGCCGGCGGCGAAGCCGGCCGCTGGACCGAGACGTGGAAAAGCCTAACTACTGCCCAGTCAAATCACTCTGTTCCGCGACCGCAAAAGCGGACGCGTTTTTTAGAGCTGCGCGAACATTCAGCATTGTCGTCTTGTTCCTCTCGCTCGCGTCTGGGATCGGGGCGGAAGAACAGAAAATTCCGCAAATTGACTGGCAACCGTGGTCGGAATCGATCTTCGAAAAGGCGCGCCAGGAAAATCGCTTTGTGCTGCTCGATCTGGGCGCGGTCTGGTGCCACTGGTGCCACGTCATGGAAGACATCACCTATCGCGATCCGAAAGTGATTTCCTTGATCAAGTCGCGTTACATCGCGGTCCGAGTGGATCAAGACTCGCGGCCAGACTTGGCGAGTCGTTATGAAGACTATGGTTGGCCCGCGACTATCGTATTCAACACGGACGGCAGCGAAATAGTTAAGCGCCAGGGCTACATCCCGCCAAAACCGATGGCCTCACTCCTTCAGGCCATCATCGACGATCCCTCTCCTGGTCCGTCCATCGTTGCAGAACCGCCGCTCGATCCTAACAAGGATGGCGATCTGACCGAGCCGGAGCGCACCAGGCTGCGCGAGATTTTGCGCGATAACTATGATGCCCGAAACCAAGGCTGGGGCACGATCCACAAATACCTGAGTTGGGACATTATCGAATACTGCTGCGGTGAAGCCGTGAGCGGCGATCGCGATGCCGAGCGCATGGCCCGCGCAACCCTCGACGCACAACAACAATTGATCGATCCGATCTGGGGCGGCGTTTATCAATATTCGACCGATGGCGACTGGAAACATCCGCACTTTGAAAAAATCATGCAGATGCAGGCGGAAAATCTACGGACCTACGCGCAATGTTACGCACTTTGGAAAAAATCGTCCTACCTCGACGCGGCGGAAAAGATTCGCCGATATCTGGACAATTTCCTGAAGAGTCCTGAGGGCGCGTTTTATACCAGCCAGGACGCCGACCTCGTTGAGGGCCAACATTCCGCAAATTATTTCGCTCTTTCCAATGCTGCCCGTCGGGCCCGCGGAATTCCGCGTGTCGATCAACACATCTACGCGCGCGAAAACGGCTGGGCGCTAACTGCTTTGGCCATACTTTACGCCGTGACCGGGGATGAAAGCGCTTTGGCTGAAGCGATACGCACCGCAGAATGGACCATCGCCAACCGTTCCTTCGGGGATGGCGGATTTCGTCACGCCGCCCAGGATAACGGTGGGCCCTATCTGGGCGACTCCGCCTCCATGCTGCGCGCGTTTTTGAACCTTTACGCCGTAACTGCGGACCGACGATGGCTGAACTGCGCCGAGAAGACAGCTGCATTCATCGAGGCAAATTTTAAGGGCAATTTGGGGTACCTGGAATACGTCCAACCGCTCGCAGGGAAATTGCCGCCACGTCCCGAAGTTGACGAGAATGTCACGGTCGCGCGAACGATGAACATGCTCAATCATTATACCGGCAGCGCACATTATCGAGACATGGGGCGCCATGCCTTGCGTTTTGTTTCCGCGCCATCGGTGAGCGAACATCACGGATTTGAAGTCGCTGGCATTTTACTCGCTGGCCGGGAACTAAACACGCCCCCGTTACATCTCACCATCGTCGGTCGAAAGGACGACCCCGCGGCGCGCGCGCTCTTTCGCGCGGCCATTGCACATCGCGTGACGTACAAACGAGTGGAATGGTGGGACACACGCGAAGGGAACCTGCCTAATCCCGACGTCCAATATCCGCAATTTGACAAATCAGCCGGTTTTGTCCGCACCGATCGAAGCTGTTCAGCGCCCATTTTCGAGCCGGCGAAAATCACCGAGTTTAAGCCCAAGACGAAATGACAGCGGTACGAGTGACTACCAGCCTGCTGGCGCTCGTGATCGCCGGACATGCCTGCGCCGCAGATGATGAGCAATTGCACGTTGGCAGCGCAAACATCGTTGTCAATTTCGATTCGACGCCGGGACAAACTCTGCGCAAGCCCGTCTTGGATTGGATCACGAAGTCCGCGAAAGCCGTAACGATCTACTATCAAAGATTCCCGGTCACTGACGTCCACATTCACATCCGACTCTACGACGGCCGCGGCACTCGGTCCGGACATACAAGCGGTTGGAACGGGTCATTGATCAGGATCGCAGTTGGCAAAAGCTGTACCGCTTCCGATTTCGCCGAGGACTGGATGATGACGCATGAGATGGTGCACCTCGCCTTTCCGTCTGTATCCGAGGCTCACCATTGGATTGAGGAAGGATTGGCCACCTATGTCGAACCTGTTGCTCGCGCTCGCGTAGGAGATTTGACGCCGGAAAAAGTATGGGGCGATCTGATGGATGGGTTGCCGAAAGGTTTGCCCGGCCCTGAAGATCGGGGCTTGGATTTCACCCCAACATGGGGCCGCACCTACTGGGGTGGCGCGCTGTTTTGCCTGTTGGCCGATATCGAGATTCGAAAACGCACCGGGAATCGGAAGGGCTTGGAAGATGCGCTGCGCGCCATTCTGGCGGCAGGCGGAACTGTCGAAGCGGAATGGCCTCTGGCCAAAGCCTTGCGCATCGGTGACGACGCAACTGCTGTGCCGGTAATGGGCAAGTTATATGAAAAAATGAAAGCCTCCCCATTCCCGGTTGATTTGAGCGCCCTCTGGAAAGAATTAGGTGTGGAAAGGAAGGAAGGGCTAATCCGGTTCAATGATTCGGCGCCGCTGGCCGCTATCCGTCGCACGATCACGAGCGCAAAACCGGATTCAGTTCACTGACAGCCCGCAACTTTATGGTACACGAAAACAATCGAGATCATTTGCAAATGAAACGGGGCCCGAAAAGCTTTTGCTGATCTCCGATCGGCTCTGCTCTTCCTTGCCCAAGGTCCGGAGCATCCGGTGAGACAACACGAGCCGCTTAACGTGCGCCTGTTGAGCGATCTGTCCGATCACAGACGGGGGCATATGCAGCCACCGCTCAACCCCGGTAGCTCCTTCCGGAACAGCGTTGTGAGCAATAAACAAATCCGCGTCTTTTGCCAGGTTCACTAAGCCGGCACCCTGTCCATTTGTATCTCCGCTAAACACGATGGACTTGCCGCCAATCTCGACACGCCACGCTAAGGCTGGGACTGATCCATGAATGACCCGAGCGGCGTAGGCCGAAAGATGTTCGCCACGAAAGGCCGCCGAGGAAGTTCCGTTTCCACTCACGTTGTGAGGCTGCAATTTGTAGCTGCCGTTCTCTTTGGGAACCAATAGCTCGCTCAGATAACGATAAACACCGTTTTGATTATTGAAGAAAGCGTGCACGAAACCCACCGTTGACGGAAACTCGGTGTTCCCCACCGGACCGTAAACAGGCAGTGGGCGGTCACGCCCTTCAAACCAGGACGAGAAGATTAGTGCGGAAAAATCGGCGCTATGGTCAACGTGGAAGTGCGTGAACAAAATCACGTCGAGTTGGGACATTTTCGCGCCACTCTCTCCGAATCGAAGAGAGCTGCCGCTGCCAGCATCTACTAACACCCGCGCCTGTCCATCTTGCCACACCAGATAGCTGCTGGAGGCACGCTTGTCCTGTAACTCGGGCCCACCGGATCCAAGCACTTGAACCGCAACACCTTCTCCGCCGCAAGTCTGAGCATCAGCCGAAGGAACAAACAGGCAATTTAATGAAAGCGTCGTTAAGCAAAGCAGCGGGATAGAGCGGAAAACGCTTCGATCCATTTGTCGTGCGCTCATTTTGACCTTACGAGTTTAGCCCTGGCCCAATCAGAACCGGCGTTCCCATCTACATCTCAGCTCATTTTAACACTGGGCTCAGCGAGTTGAAAGACAACTCCCCCAGCAGTGCCGAGTTTTGCGAAATCTTTACTGAGCGATGCGGTCAGATGGCGCATACGTGTTTCGGTCGTTAGGCATTCGCGCTGCGTTACGAAGGATTGCGCCGTTTTGCACAAAAAAATCAGACCTTGGAAAACGAATATGACAAGGCCGGAGCCGCCGAGGATAATAACATTCGCCTTCACCTGCGCTAAGCGATAATGGTGGAGTTCAAATCGAACCCGCTTCGGCCCTTTTGAGACGAGCAGTGTTTTAAATTCTGTAATGACCCCAATCGCTATGAAAAGCGCCCGTAGCTCAGCCGGATAGAGCAACGGATTTCTAATCCGTCGGTCGGGTGTTCGAGTCACCCCGGGCGCGCTTTCTTCGGAAGGTGAGAAGTGAATAGCTCTTCTCACTTGTCATCATTCGCTAATCACGTTCTTTCCAACGCCGTTCGTGCTCGAGCAACCATTTCTTTCGCCACAATCCGCCGCCGTAGCCGCAGAGCGTGCCATCCGCGCGAATGACACGATGGCACGGAATCACGATGCAAATCATGTTCGTACCGTTCGCGCGACCGACAGCGCGACGCGCGTTCTCGTCTCCGAGCTGTTTCGCCATCCATGAATAAGAACGGGTTTCGCCCACCGGAATGGAACGCAAAATTTCCCAGGCCCGCAACTGAAAGGCCGACCCGACTGGCGCCAGCGGAATTTTGAACTCCAATTTCCTGCCAGAAAAATAATCGGCTAGTTGCCCACGGATCGTCTCCAGGTACGGGTGCTCACCCGGCACGAGGTTTGTTCGCAAGCGCTTTCGTAAGGTCGACAATTCCCTTTCCGTTGCCCGCCGGTCGGCAAACTCGAGCAAACGCAATCCTTCGTCATCTGCCACCGCGACCATGGCGCCGAGGGGCGTCTCGATTCGCTCCGCAAAAGTGGGAGCACGCGATTTTGCGGCTGTTGGTGGATCGCCAAAAATTCGAGTGAAAGCTTCGCGAAAACCGCTGGCCGATTCGAAGCCACTGCCGTTTTTTGCTTCATCGACGCGGCCGCCCCGGCGTACTTCGCGCAGCGCCAGACCTAATCGGCGCGCGCGATGGTAAGCCTGGAATGTCATTCCATAGTGCCTCTTGAACTGGCGACGCGCCGTGGATGGATCGATTGCAATCGCCGCAAGTTCTTTGTCTGTCAGCCGTCCACCAGGGGCGCGCTCGACTTCCGCGCGCAAGCGCTCAATCAATTTGGGCGGACGTTTGTCTGGATCCATCGGACGACAGCGCAAACAGGGCCGGTAACCGCCGTGCAATGCTTCACTCGACGTTGCGAAAAAATCGACATTCTCGCGTGCTGGTTTTTTTGCTGTGCATGTTGGCCGGCAGAAAATTCCCGTCGTGCGCACGCCGACAAAAAAGATCCCCTCAAAGGTTGAGTCGCGATTGACCAACGCGCGATACATCGTTTCGAAAGAAGGAAGCAACTCCAGCGTTTTCATGCGCGCTCAACTTGCATCGTGTAACATCCGTGGCTGACGCTGCGGACGTGGACAAATGCAGTCTCCGGGTTTTGCAGGAATTTTTCAATAATTGCTTCCGGTTCGTTTCCATTTACGACTTCGGCATCAATCATGTTCTGCTTGGAATTGTAGGCACGAAGGACACGGCCATTGCGGAATGACTCCGGATACTCGCGGGTTTTCGAATAGCTCTCACAGGGCTTCGAATGAACAAAGATCGGCCCGATCTCTGCGTATGGTCGGCCAGCCGGGATGGCCGCGAATGGAAAAAGAATCATACGCTCGCCGGGCAGGGCCCAGCGTAGGCAGTGTCGACATGGATAACCTGTTGCTGAATCCGCCTCGATGACGGCGTGATCGGATGCGCCTGCGTCTGCTGCGCGCCGTGCCGCGTCAGCAATCTCAGCGGAAAGTGGGACGATGCGAAATTCTAAAGTTTTCATGCCCGCAAGGTAAACGCATCCCGCTTGATCGCGCATCGACGGATTTCGGGCAGCGAATTCCTTCCTACCAACGATGATATGCGGGATGGCCTTCTTTAACCGCCACAAAAATGCCGCGACAAGTTGCGCAAACTTTTCCACCGGCGCTGAGCGTTCCTTCGACCGTTGCGCGATCATCTGCTAAATCGACAATCCTTGCGGAAAGAGAAACCGGACCCTTTGTCGGGGTCGGTCGCAGCAATTTGATCGCGTATTCGGCCGTGACTGTACACGGCGCATGATCGTCCCCGGCGCGTTTCATCAAATGATAGGCCGCCGTCCAGTTGCAATGGCAATCAAGCAACGTCCCGATTATTCCGCCGTTCAAAACTCCAGGAAACGCTTCGTACTTTTGTTCTGGTTTCCATTCCGCGACGACATCATCGCCTTTCGGGAAACTGCGGATGCGCAAGCCTTCGGCATTCGCCGGACCGCAGCCCCAGCAAGAATTACCCGGAGCGTACCGCTCCTGCAGCGATTTCGATTTGTCGTCCGTCATCGCTTCTGCGACGCCGCCCCATCTAAGGAAACGCCGTGATAAGGACGCGCCGGGGGGCCAGTGTAAAGCGAGCGTGGCCGAATCAGGCGGTTGTTGTCATGCTGTTCGACGACGTGCGCGCACCAACCGGCCACCCGCGATGCAGCGAAGAGCGGTGTGTTGAGTTCCGGTGGAAAACCCAGCATCCAAAACACCGGCGCCGCGTAAAGATCGACGTTCGCGCAAAGATGTTTCTCACGCTCCATCGTCTCCTCAAGTTTCTCGCAGATCGGAATCCATTGTTCTTTGCCCGTCCGTTTGCCAAGGTCGCGCCCAATCTCGCGCATCACCGGCACACGCGAATCGCCTTTTTTATACACGCGATGACCGAATCCCATGATTTTCGCTTTGGTGGCAAGTTTTTCTTTCAACCAGGCTTCCGCGCGATCGGGCGTCTTAATTTCCTCGAGCATCTTCATCGATTCCTCGTTCGCGCCGCCGTGCAACGGGCCTTTCAGCGCCGCGCAAGCGGACGTGACCGCGGCGTAGATGCCCGCCAATGTGGAAGCGGTCACGCGCGCTGCAAACGTGGAGGCGTTGAATTCGTGGTCGGCGTAGAGAATGAAAATCGTGTCCAACATGCGGATTTGCCAATCCTGCGGGACATTCCCGCCCAATTTGTAGAAGAAATTCCCCGCCTGCGTCAGATCCGGCCTTTCCGGCAACGGTTCTTCGCCATGCGAGATTCGCCATCCATCCGTGATCAGTGTCGGGACGCGCGCGATCAATCGAATCGATTTGCGAATGTTGGCCGCGTGCGAGTTATCGCTCAGTTCTTTGTCGAACATGCTTAACATCGACACGCCGGTGCGCAGCATGTCCATCGGATGCGAGTCGCGCGGCAACAGCCGCAACATTTTCAGAGCCGGCGCCGGCAATTCGCGTTCCGCCGCGATTTGTCGAGCAAATTCCGTCAGTTGCTTGAGGTCCGGCAATTCACCGTTCAGCAGTAGATAAGCGACTTCTTCGAAGCTGGCTTGCTGCGCCATTTCGTGAATGTCGTAGCCGCGATACATCAGGCCGGCATTGGGATCGACCCAGCA
>DATMPQ010000264.1:0-19619 GCA_035567015.1 Chthoniobacterales bacterium
GTAAATCCGGTCTTCCGCGCTCTGCTTTTCCACAAAGTGTGGCCAATATTCGCAAGGCCGAGCGCAATATTTTTCGCGGCGACAACGTTGCCTTACAACTCTTCTGGCAAGAACACGCCTGGTTCCCGAGCGGATAGAGTCGACCCGTCCCTTCTAGTAACTGCCGCTAGACCGGCTGCTCTTGCGGATTGTCTTTGACCACCTCGTTCCCTGTAGTTGCGTTCAGCCAGCGCCGCGTGCACAAGTGACATTCCTACTATGCGTCATTCTCTCGCGGTCGTTCAGCTGTTCCGCGTCTTAGCAATTCTCGCCGCCATGCAAATAACGTCTACGTCTCTCGACGCCGAGAAACGATCCGCGAAAAGCTCCCCGTCCTCATCAACTGCCGGTGCCAATCCATTTCTGGTGGAGAGCACCCTTCCGTATCACGCACCACCGTTTGATAAGATCAAAGACGAACATTTCGCCCCGGCGATCGAAGTTGGCATGCGCGAACAACTCAAGGAAGTCGACGTCATCGCCAACAATTCTGAGAAACCGACTTTCGATAACACAATTGTCGGACTGGAACGCACCGGTCGGCTGCTTGATCGCGTCGAGCGCACCTTCTCGAACCTGAACGCCTGCAACACCAACCCGGCAATGCAGAAGATCGAGAAAGAAATGGCGCCGAAGCTTTCCGCGCATCGCGACGCCATTCATCTGAACGGCAAATTGTTCGCTCGGGTCCAGGAGCTTTACGACAACCGGGAAAAACTCGGGCTCGATCCCGAATCGGCTTACCTCCTCGAGCGTTATTACAAAGATTTCGTTCGCGCCGGCGCGAAGCTTTCCGATCCGGACAAAGAGAAACTGAAAAAGATCAACGCCGAACTGGCCGCGTTGCAGACGGATTTCGAGCAGAACGTCCTCAAGGAAAAGAACGCTTCGTCCCTTGTGGTCGATCGGAAAGAGGATCTGGCCGGTCTTTCCGATAACCAAATGGCGTCCGTGACTGCGGCCGCGAAAGCGGAGCACAAGGAAGGCAAGTTCGTCGTTCAACTCCAGAACACGACCGGACAACCGTTACTCGGCTCGTTGAAGAATCGGCCGCTGCGCCAGCGCATCATGGACGCATCGCTCGCGCGCAACAGCAAAGGCGGAGAGTTCGACACTCGCAACGTCGTTTTGCGCACGGCGCAGCTCCGGGCTGAGCGTGCCAAACTGCTCGGCTACGAAAATCACGCCGCTTATCAGTTGGACGACCAAACCGCACGCGATGTTCCAACAGTTAACAAACTCCTCGGCGATCTCGCGCCGTCCGCCGTCGCAAACGCAAAACTCGAAGCCAGCAACATGCAAAAGATTGTTGATCAACAAACCGGCGGATTTAGAATCTCGTCTTGGGACTGGGATTTTTATTCCGAGCAGGTGCGCAAAACGCGCTACGCCTTCGATGAATCGGAATTGCGCCCGTACTACGAACTCAATCACGTCATCCTTGACGGCGTTTTCTACGCCGCCAATAAAGAATACGGCCTCACTTTCAAGGAGCGGCATGACATCCCAGTGTATCAGCCGGACGTGCGCGTGTTCGAAGTTTACGATCGCGACGGTAAACCGCTCGCCTTGTTCCTCGGCGATTATTACGCGCGCCCGTCGAAGCGCGGCGGTGCATGGATGAATGCCTACGTCCAGCAAAGCGGTCTGTTCGGCACCAAGCCGGTGGTCGCGAACCATCTGAACATTCCGAAACCACCGCCCGGCGAGCCGACCCTGCTCACGCACGACGAAGTGCGGACCGCTTTTCACGAATTCGGCCACGCACTCCACGGAATGTTTTCAAACGTAAAATATCCGCGGTTCAGCGGGACGAGTGTGCCGCGCGATTTTGTCGAATATCCATCACAGGTTAACGAGATGTGGGCCACCTGGCCGGAAGTGCTGAAAAATTACGCCAAGCATTATAAAACTGGCGAACCAATCCCGCAGGCGCTGTTCGATAAAGTTCTCGCCGCCCAAAAATTCAATCAGGGTTACAAAACCACCGAGTACCTGTCGGCATCGCTTCTCGACCAGGCATGGCACCAACTCGATCCGTCCCAAATTCCAACGGATGCCGTGGTGTTTGAGAAGGAAGCATTGCACAAGGCCGGAGTCGATTTTCCACCGGTCCCGCCGCGTTATCGCAGTTTCTATTTTTCGCACGCCTTCGCCGGCGGTTACTCCGCCGGGTATTATTCGTATCTTTGGAGCGAAGTCCTCGACGCCGACACAGTCGAGTGGATCAAGGAGCACGGCGGATTGAAACGCGAGAACGGCGATCGTTTCCGCGCTTTGCTGTTGTCGCGCGGCGGATCGGCCGATGCGCTCGGGCTGTTCAAGAAGTTCGTCGGACGCGATCCTTACATCGAGCCGCTTCTCAAACGCCGCGGCCTCGACCGCGCATCTGGCGCCGACGAGTCCCACACCGAATCCGAAAAACCAAATCGGTAAGTTGTAGCGGCGGCCGTGTCGGCCGCGGAACTCCTCTGTAGAGGCAGCCGTGTCGGCTGCGGAGCCAACCGCATCGCGGGCGACACGCCCGCCACTACAGCAGGGAAACCGAAAATTCTTCGACATTACCCCCGAAAACGTTCGGGGCCGATCCACCTTTCAGTGGATTCATCGCGTAATTTCGTTACTGTGCTGACCGGTAAAATCGACTTATGGGCGAACCTGCAAATCCTGACCTGACCGCGGTGCAACCGCCGGCCTCAGCCGCCACTCCGGCGGCGGAGCGCGCTGATTTGCGCCCGGAAAATATTCAGGACGCAGTTATTCGTTTGGCGGGCAATTCGCAGGATGGAATTCAATCCGCGGGCGCATTTCTCGCGCGGCTCGCGGGCCGCAGCGACCAGGACGTCATGACGTACATGACGATCCCGTCTACGATTTCCGGTGGACCCTCACTTTTCCAAGTCCGAATCGGCACAGGAGAAGTGCTATCGTCGGGCGATGAGGCCGATTTCCTCGTCGCGTTTTATCAGCACAGTTACCAGGACAACATCGACTTTCTGAAGGAGGGCGGCGTGCTGCTCTACGATTCCGACAACGTCGAGCCCAACCTCGATGACAAACGTTTCGTTTACGTTGGTGTGCCGATTACCGGACTAACCGTTGAAGCGCTCGGCGGGACGGCCAAGGACAAAGGCAAAAACATTTTCGTCCTCGGCCTGATCGCGAAAATTTTTAATCTCGATGTCGACAAGCTGAAAAAGGTCATCACGGAAAAATTCGCCGGCAAAGACGTGAGCATCGTTAACACGGCGATGATGGCATTCCAGGCGGGCTACGCCTTTCCCGTCGGCAAGGTGCTGACGCACCGCTACCAATTTGAGCACATCCCCAAAACCGGCGGGCGCGCGCAGATCACGATGGATGGCAACCAGGCCCTCGCCTACGGATTGATCGCCGGAGGAGTGCGCTACGGCGCCGGTTATCCCATCACGCCGTGGTCGTCGATCATGGAAATCCTGCGGAGCGAGTTCCCGAAATACGGTGGCATTTTTGTGCAGGCCGAAGATGAGCTTGGCGCGGTGTCGCTCGCGCTCGGTTTTTCGTATTCCGGATATCTCGCCGTGACAGGCAGCGCCGGCCCGGGAATCTCGCTCAAGAGCGAAGCGATCGGTTGGGCATCGATGGCCGAGATTCCAATCATCGTTTGTAATATTCAACGCGGCGGCCCGAGCACCGGTCTGCCGACCAATGTTGAGCAAAGCGATTTGCATCAGGCGATTTTCGGAAGTCACGGTGACAGTCCGCGCGTCGTGCTCGCTGCATCAACGGTGGAAGATTGTTTCTACATCGCGATCGAAGCCGCGCGGATCGCGCGCAAGTACAGCACGCCGGTCTTGATATTGAGCGACACTTCGCTGGCCACGCGCATCGAAGCTTTTGACGAACCCGATCTTTCCAAGTTGATGGTCGATCCAAAACCTGATCTCACGCCACGCGAAGGCGGGTTCAAACCGTACGATCTCGATCGCGTCACCCAGCATGTGCCGCCCGGGACACGAATGCTCGACGGAAAATATCCGCTCGTTACCGGTCTCGAGCACGATGAGATGGGGCATCCGACCGGCAGCCCGAAGTTGCACATGGCGATGACGGCGAAGCGCCGAAAGAAATTGCAAAAACTGGCCGAAGAAATTCCCGTTCCCGAAGTTTACGGCGATCAAAAGGGCGACACGCTTCTTGTCGGCTGGGGATCAACCTATGGTCCAATCCACGACGCCGCGAAACTGGCGCGCGAACACGGCGAGAAAATCGGCGCGCTCCATTTGCGCCACATTCATCCGTTACCGAATGGGCTCGAGAAAATCTTCGCGAAATTCAAGCGCATCGTCGTGGTCGAAATGAACGATCAGGGTGTTTACGGGTTCGGCCAACTGGCGACTATTCTGCGGGCGCGTTTTTGCGAGCCAAAGATTCAGAGCGTCACCAAGACCGACGGTCTCACCTTCCGTGTGAAAGAGATTCTTCAAGGCGTTTTCCCGGGCGAATTTGTCTCAGCCAGGGGCTATTCACCCAATCGTCCGGTTTCCTCCAACGGCGAACAAGATATCGGTCTTGCCCGCGCCGAGTCTATCAGCCAAGGAGTTGGATGAAGAATTTTCGATCTATGATTTTCGATTTTCGATTGATGAATCAGGAATCCAGGAATCCGCGACGCATGTTTAATGTATGAGGTTTGATGTTTGATGTGATGACCGAAAATTCTGCGTTGTATGTTGAGCGTTGGACGTTGAGCGTTGGACGTTTGCTGCTGACCCGAGTGCAACTTTTATGAGTGATTCCCTAAGTACCACTGAACTCCCGGCAAGGGAGAAACTCACCAAAAAAGCCGTCACCGCTGATCACCCCACTTGGTGTCCCGGTTGCGGCGACTTCGCCGTGCTCGCTTCCTTCTACAAAGTCCTCGAGAAACGCCAGCTCGATCACGAAAAGATCGTCACGCTCGCCGGGATCGGTTGTTCATCGCGCTTTCCTTATTTCGTCAACGGCCACGGCGCGCACTTCATTCACGGCCGCGCCGTCCCGCTCGCAAGTGGCATCAGCCTGGCCCGGCCCGACCTGCACGTTTTTCTCTTTGGCGGCGACGGCGACGGTTTCTCCATCGGCGGCAACCATCTCAATCACGGCGCGCGCAAGAACATAAACATGACCTATTTCATCATGGACAACTTCGTCTATGGCCTGACCAAAAAGCAGACCTCGCCGACGTCGCCCATCGGTTTCAAGAGCAAAACCGACCCGACCGGCGCGATCGATCAGCCGGTTAATCCGATGAAACAGCTCATTAGCGCCGGGGCTACGTTCATCGCGCGGACGCATGCCGCGCAAGTCAATCACATGATCCAAATGATCGAGCGCGCCATGGACCACCCGGGCTTCTCCGCCATCGAATGTTTGAGTGAATGCGTCGAGTTTTATCCCGGCGTCTTCGATCCGGGCAACCCGCGCAAAGGCGGCAGCTTCGAACTGATCCAGGAAAAGAAATGGGACAACACCCCCGAGGACGAACTCCGCCACGACGTCACCGACGAGCTCGCCGCCTATAAGTTGGCGCAGTTACCTTTCCCGGGAGTCTTCGGTGTCTTCTACCAGAGCGATCGTCCGACTAAGAACGCGTTGGAAAAGAAATGGATTGAGAGTTCTCGTGAGAAAACTGGAAATGCCTCCGACTTACAGCTCTTGCAAAAAACATTCGACAGGATGAAGTGAGTTCCAAATGTTCGACTGAATGGAGCGACTGGGGTGAGCGACATGGCCGGTAAAGCCGCGAGGGTAGCGGTCGAGCGATGCGGGAGCAGCCGAGATACAATGAAATAATGCGAATGTTGCAGTTCTCCCGCTTTAACGATTCAACCATTCAACGAATCACGTGGCTGTTGCCCGACCGAATGAAATGAACTTTTCCCGCTGTAGCGATTCACATGTCGCGCCGTAGTCTTAACGAAGGCGGAACGATTTAACACTTCAACGAATCACGCGGTTGAAGTCCGAATAACGTCACTCATGCCCACTGCGCTCACTCGTCGCGAGTGGCTCCGCCTTTCGGCCGGCGCCGGCACAATGCTTTCCCTCGGGCTTTGGCCCGGGCGACTCCGCGGCGAAGACGCGCCGGCCACTGATGATTTCACATTTATCGCGGTAAACGATCTGCACGCTCTCGAGCCAGCCTGCCGTCCGTGGTTCGATCAGGTCGTGCGTCAGATGAAAACGAGCGCGCCCATGGCCGAGTTTTGCCTGCTCGGTGGCGACCAGGCCGACGAAGGCACGGCCGCGCAATTGACCCTGATCAAGGAATCGTTCTCCGCGCTCGGTATTGTATGCCACGCTGTGGTCGGCAATCACGACTACCGGTCAGACACTGATCGTTCAGCCTACGAGCGGATCTTCCCCGAACAAATCAACTACACCTTTACCCACCGCGGCTGGCAAATTATCGGATTGGACTCGAGCGAAGGAACAAAGTCGAAGCAAACGCGCATATCGCCCGTGACCCTGAACTGGCTCGATCAAAACATTCCCAAACTGCAATCTGGTCGCCCGACCATTCTGTTCACTCATTTTCCGCTGGGCGACTTTGTTTTCGCTCGACCGATCAATGCCGACGATTTACTTAAGCGCTGTTACGGGCTGAATCTCCAAGCCGTTTTCTGCGGCCATTTTCACGGGTTCACCGCACGTCCGTTCCGGAACGCGATCATCACGACCGACAAATGCTGCTCGCGAGTCCGGTTTAACCACGATGGCACACCCGAGAAAGGCTGGTTTGTTTGCCAGGCGGTGAACGGTGAAATAAAACGCCGCTTCGTCGAATTTCATCCGATCACATGAAATGATATGGATCTTGCTCGTCCCTCAACAATCAACTCGTTGTCACGCCGGCTCGTCACGCCAAAGTCTCGGCGACGGCGGCACGCCGCGAAGCCAAAACGTTCGATCGAATGAAGTGACAGCCGGCCACTGTCACTTGCTGGTGTAGCGGAGGCTGTGTCAGCCGCAATTCTGTAGCGGCGGTCTATGACCGTCGAAGGTGAATGCACACCAATGCAGAACTTTATTGACCCACTTAGGTTATATACTAAAACAACAACCATCATGAAATTGCGTTCCTTTCTTTTAGCTGCTTTTCTATTTGCAATTCTGCCTTTGGCGTCCTCGTTCGCACAGGTAGGGATCTCGATCAATATTGCTCCACCGGTGCTGCCCATCGTGGAGCAACCGCCTTGTCCGGTCGAAGGCTATATCTGGACTCCCGGTTACTGGGCGTGGGGTGGAGGGGATTATTATTTGGTCCCAGGCGCCTGGGTCGCTCCACCGACAGTGGGTCTGCTTTGGACACCGCCGTGGTGGGGCTGGAGCAACGGCGTTTACGCATTTAATGAAGGCTACTGGGGCCCGACTGTCGGTTTTTACGGCGGGATCAACTATGGCTACGGCTATTCCGGCAGTGGCTACTGGGGCGGCCACTGGGAAGGAAATGCGTTCCGTTACAACACTGCCGTGACCCGAGTGAATACGACGGTCATTCACAACACCTATATTGATCGGTCGGTGGTCAGCAGACAGGCGAACGCCAGCCATGCCAGCTTTAACGGTCCAAATGGGGTGAAAGCGGAGGCGACCGCTGAACAAAAAGCCGCTGCCGAGAACGCTCAGAAAATGCCGCCAACCTCGCAACAACTCGCGCGGCAGGAGGCGGCAAGCAAGGATCACAATCTCCAGGCGTCGGTGAACCATGGCCATCCGAACCCCGAAGCGATCCAGTCATTCAACAAAAGCGCGGAGCATGGCACGGGCGCACAGGGGCATGAGGCTGCAGCGGGAAATGTTGAACACAAGCCCGCGAACGTGGGCGAAGCCAAAGCGCACTCCGGCAAAGCAGTCGAACACAAAAGTACTACCCATGTGAGCCATCAGATGACGCAAACCTCGCACCATCCCGAGATGGCTGTGCATCATCCTCCGCAACCGACGGGAGGAAAAAGTGGCCACGTGCCGCAGCCGAAGCAGCAGCAAGGCAAGAAAAAGCCAGGCCAACCCTAACCTCGCGTCGATCGCTGTAGCGGCGACTGCTTGCTCGCGAATGGAGCCGTGGGGACACGAGCGACATAGATGGGCAAGCCGAGAGGTCGAAACGAGCGGGAGCGAATGAGTCAATACTTTCGGAGTGCCTGCCACGCCGAAGCTTTTAGCGAAGGCCGGGTCAGCCGCAATTCTGTTCCCGCGGTCTGCCGCCGTTCCCGCCGGCCGACCTCTGACCTCTGACTTCTGACTTCTGACTTCTGACTTCTGACTTCTGACTTCTGACTCCGCTCGCCGTCCCTGAGAATGTCAAACCGCTCTGTCCTCTGATTTCTGTTTTCAGCGTTTCAGCTTTCAGAATTTCAGGTTTTGGTTCCAAGCCGCTCATGATACTTAGGAGCGAAAAACCGTCGCGTCAGTTCGTCAGCGGAGACTTGTCAAGATTTGTTGCCTGACCCCCAATTTTCCTTCCCTTAGATACGGAATCTTACTTGCCAAGCCGCGGGTAGCACCATTACTGCCTTAGCACCAGCAATGGGATATCAGCTTTGGACGTCACCAGTAACAGGATATCGGCGCACCGGAACTCGGGTGAGCGAGATTCGAACTATGTTCGAAAACGGTGTGACGGTTCGCTCAATATACGAACCTCTCAAAGCGTGTTTGGCGGAAGCAAACGCTACAGAGATGGCGGAGCTACTCGATCACCGCGGCTTCTATATCGCCGGCGTGAAGGAGCCAGACAAGCAATCCATCACGCGTTTTGTGAGCGCTGCCGCGCTGAAAAAAGGCGGGACTGTGCGAGATCATGCCGAAGACATCGTGGTCGAATGTTTGATTTCGGACGCGACTCCTCTAGCGAAAATATTCTCGCTCTTGGGGAGTCGCGCATACTCGTTTGTTTTGGTCGGTGGTACGGTGTCCGGAATCGTTACTCGCGCTGATCTCAACAAACCTCCCGCAAGAATTTACCTTTTTGGACTGATCTCTCTTCTGGAGATGCATCTCGTTTTCTGGATTCGCAAAGAATTTGGCGACGACTGGCAGCGGCATCTAAAAGAGCCGAGGCTAGCGGAAGCCAATAAGCTTTTCGAGCAACGCCGGCAGAAACATCAGGAGTTAAACCTCTGTGAATGCTTGCAGCTTTGCGACAAAGCGGACCTGATCGTGTCGCGCGATGTACTGCGTGAATTGTTTAACATGAACAGCAAGAAAGGCGGAGAGAAGACCTTCCGGCGAATTCAGAGCCTTCGTGATTTGTTGGCGCACGGCCAAAACAATCTTATCGAAGACACTTCCTGGGAGGAGCTGTCACTAATCGTATCCTGGATCGAGCAGGCTCTGGAGAAGTCGGATGCAGAGATCGAAAAGCTCGCAGTCGAAGCTGGTGGTAATTACGTTGAGAGATTCTGGAGCGCTGCCGACCAATAACCATGATCATGATTTCATTTTGCGCTAAGCCCGCTTTCTGCATACTTTGAGAGTGCGTCACTCGCGAAATGGCCAGTCGCGGCGAACTCTGAAAACTTCCGCCTCGCGAAATTCGTCTGAGCGACTTGCAGCCGCAGGGAAACCGAAGGTAATCGACTTATTCGCGGGCGTCGGCGGATTTAGCCTCGGCGCAGCAAGAGCGGGCTTTGAGGTCGCGGTTGCGATCGATCTTGATCGACATGCAGTTGCTGCTCACAAAAAAAACTTCCCGCACACGCAACATCCGCGACGCAACATCGTAAATCTTTCAGGCGCAGATGTGTTGCGGCTCGCTAAACTGAAGAAGGAAAAATTGGTCGGCATTATTGGCGGCCCACCTTGCCAAGGCTTCAGCACAATGGGGCGGCGTCGAAAGAACGATAGCAGAAATTCGCTTTTCTTTCATTTCTTCAGATTGGTTTCAGAAACGAGACCGCTGTTTTTTGTCGCAGAAAACGTTCCCGGGATTTTAGCACCGAAGTACGAAGCGATACGACGTAGCGCCCTAAAACTGGTTGACCACTACTACAATGTCGCTGGTCCATTTACCCTCTGCCCAAGTAACTTTGGTGCCGCAACTGTTCGGCCCCGTGTATTCTTTGTCGGCATTGCGAAGAGGTCTCGGGCAAAGCTCTCGCCCGAAGATTTTACACCTTGCGCCACGCGGCGAAAAACATTGGTTAAAACAGCTCTCGCGGGACTGATGCCAAACATAAAGGCGACCTGGCAAAATGAAGAAAGTAGCTGGCGGCAGATCAAGCAATCTAACAGTAAGTTTTTCTTTGCGATCAATAGATTCTGTGAATCGACAGGAGATCCGAGTGCAGTTCAACGATTTGTGGACAAGCTCGAGGCATCTGGGTTTCTCGGAACGCAACACACCGTCGACGTGGTTGAGCGATTTGCAGCCGTCGACCCGGGAAAAACGGACAAGGTTTCAAAGTTTCCGCGCCTAAGTTGGGACGGACTTTGCCCGACATTACGAGCCGGGACAGACCACCGCAGAGGGAGCTACCAAGCTGTGCGTCCAATTCATCCAAAGAAAAATCGCGTCATCACGCCGCGCGAAGCGGCACGATTGCAGGGGTTTCCCGATTGGTTCCAGTTCTCGCCAACCAAATGGCATAGCTTTCGCCAAATTGGTAACAGCGTCAGCCCCTTATTGGCAGAGAAGCTACTAGACACGATCCGAAAAAAGCTTTCCGACATCGGAGATCAGGAAGAAACATCGGCCTCTGCGAAGGTCGGAAAGTATCTATAAATCTTACTGTATAGCAATTTGTCGTCGTCGCTGATGGGGACGGCGATCTTAGTCGGATCGTCCAATGGAAGACTTTGATTTAATGCCGCGATCTCACGATACGTAAGCTTTGGCACTTCGATTCGGTACGTTGCGTCGTCTGCGCGGTAGAAATCAAGCTTTGCAAACCCGTATTGGTTCAGGCACGAATCGCCCTTGGGGTCGAGCGGGCAAAAAATGCCACCGACCGTCATCATTTCGCGTCCGTCGCTGTAACGAAAGTTCACCAGCTGTTCGTAGGAGACAGTTGAAGCATTGCTCCGTGGATCGACAAGCGAATTAACGGCGCCAGTGATCTCGTCGGTTATTAGTTTTCTATAAACATTCGCCAAATTATCTCCGGTCAAATCCGTATCCTCCGGAATATTCACACCGCACTTTAGATTTAGCATTCCAGGTAAAGATGCCTCGGCAAATTGCTCTATGTCTATGTCCGTGGGCTCTTCGGGATCGTTTTTTAAAGCTTGATCTGTGGCGTCAAGGGTAACTACGAGCACGCTGCCAGGCTGCACGGACGACGAAACCTGACGAACGTCGCTGAGGATTTCTTTGTTCAACTCGCAATCGTAATCTAACCAAACAATTGCCGGCTTATCCTTCCAATTTATCTCTGGAAGTTTTGCACTTGCGCGGCCCGAGAGAACGGTCACGCAACGATGAGGCTTATTGAATTCGGCCCGATCCGAGTTCTCCTCTAACTCAATCGACGTCATCTCATCAAAGCCGTGCGTGCGATGAAACAGAATAAAATCACCAAAATAAATCGAACCAAGGCCTACGTACTGATAATCGGAAAGAGGTCGCAACTGAGCGAGGCGTTGGAACAATTCCGCCAGCATCTTTCGTTGTATGTTCTTCGCTGGTCGAAGAAGGTAATGTACCTTCTCGAAGCTAGCGGCCTTTTCGGATTTCATGATCGAAGTAGTACTCGAATGTCCTAATTCCAACGTCGCGATTCTTTTCCACTTGAAGTTTGCGTCGCACCTTTTGAACATCGCCTAATCGCCTAACGTACGAGATTCTGATCGGTTGGTCGGGATCGGAGTCGCCTTTTAATCCTTTGTAACGAAAATTTCTATTGCGGGTGAGTGTGGCTTTGACTGCGGCAATAGCCTTGGACTCCGCCTTTTCTACCGCTTTCTGCAGCGGGCGCTCATCCAACTCCTTTTCTGCATCGAGTTCATTGAGAAAGTCTATTACCGGACGCGTCGCATTAACCATCATCTGCCGGGTGGCGCGGTACACGTGCGAATCCGTGTTTAAGCCGGTTTTGGTACTGTTCCATTGTAGGCGGCTGGGATCGTCGCAGTCAAAAAACACATACCCGCGAAAACGCGCGAACTGCGGGTGCATTCTTGGTAACGTTACGTCGCTCTCTTCGCCCCAACCTGTCTTACTGGTCTTGTCCGCGATGAGAATGAAGCGCCCGTTACACGCGACGTACCACCCAGCGTCCTTGGGTTTCGATTCGTCGATCCCGGCATGAGCTCGACCGCGAGTTCTGGCGCTTTGCTTCCATTGTACGACGCGTGAAAATACGCGGGTTCGATATGTTGCGGCAGCTGTTTTAATTTATACGGCTCAGATGCTAGCGCGGTTCCGTTCACAGAAATACGAAGCCCGTGATGTAGCGCACTTTTATGTTCTTTTTGCAGTATTTCGATTACATCGGGCTCGAAGGTGTTTAGACCAAATTCCTGAGAAATGGCGGGCCTCAGGTCTGTAACTGAGATTGTGGTCCCGATCTTTTGGGACGGCATCTCAATGTCATCATCGTACGTCTTAAACTCGAAATCCCATTCGTCTGTCCGTGCCCATTTTTGTAGATCGACATCAATCACAAAATGCGAGTGCGCAGTCCACGATTCAACGGAGATTGTGTCGCCCATTAAGAATACGGCTCGCTTCAATCCGATCCCAAAACGTCCGACTTGCCTAGCGGTTGCTTGGTAGTTTTCTGGCCGGCCCAAACTGAATAGAACTTCACTAGCAGTCTTCAGATCGATTCCGCCGCAATTATCGCGAACCCCGAATTTCTTAGTGTCAAACTCGATATGAACTTCGAGTCCGTCGTATCGCGCACGCCCACGCATTCGAAGAGCCGCATCTGTTGAATTGTCGACCAGGTCGCTAATCGCCGAAGCTAGGTCGTGGTCGGAAGTCAGCGCTTCGAGAAAAAGACTCTTCGTCGGCTTCGCGTTAACCGGTGGTTTCTTGGGCATCGTTGGAGACTACTGCAAACAGTTCATTCGCGTCCAGCAGATGCGAACGTGTGCATGCCTCGCGAAATTCCGGCGGCTTTGAGTAACCGAACAAGACGACGAGTCGCTCCTTCTGGATACTTCCGACGCAGCGTACATTCCCACACGACGATCACTTTGTACCCGCGATTCCGCAGTTGTCGCGAAACACGCGCGTCCCGCTTGCGATTAGCTTCGATTTTCTCAGCCCAATATTTCGGTCGAGTACTTGATCGTTTTCGACAACGCGGACAGTCATGCCAGAAGCATCCGTGAACAAAAATACAGACTCGCTTTTTCGGAAATGTGAAATCAGGCCGGCCGGGCAATGGAAGATGTCGCCGCCAACCGCGAATGCCTAACGCACGAAGAATCCCGGCTATTTTTAGTTCGGTCGAAACGTTTGCGCATCCCCGAATTCGCGACATTAAACTTGATCGCTCTGCAGGCGAAAAGAAATCCTTCATCTGGACGGCACATCGCGTTGTGCTCGTGATAACAATCGGCTACAACGGTAGTCGTGGCCAATGCCGTTTTTACCACGCAACCGGTTCCTGCCTACGATGACTTACCAGAGCTGAGATATCATTTTCCAGGTCGCTATTTACGGCAAGCGGAACAGACCGTCGGCGACTGGATTCTATACTACGAGCCGCGCCGGCAGGGCGTTGGAAGAGCGGCCATTGGTGGAAGACAATCCTATTTTGCAACAGCTCGTGTAGATCGGGTCGAGTCCGATCCAGAACGAAGCGATCATTATTATGCTCGGATCGCCGACTACTTGGAGTTTACGAATCCCGTACCGTTTAAAAGCGGCGACACCTATTATGAATCTGGGTTACGAAAAGTAGATGGGAGTACGAACAGCGGCAAGTTCGGTTGGAATCTCAGGCTTCTGCCTGCAGAAGAGTATCGGCTTATTTGCAGTCTTGGTTTCGCTGATCCCTTGCCCGGAAGCGTGCAACTGGCAGCAGAAGAACCATCCGAATATGCTGGTGCGAGGCCTTTGCAGTTCTTGCAGCGTCCGTTTCGGGATGCTGCTTTCACTCGCGTGGCGCAAAAAGCTTATCACAACACGTGCGCATTGACGGGATTACGGTTAGTCAACTGAGGCGGACGTTGCGAAATCGAAGCCGCCCATATTCGACCGGTCGCAGCCGATGGTCCAGATTCTCCACGCAACGGTCTCGCTTTGTCGCGAACCGTGCATTGGATGTTTGATCGCGGGATCCTTTCCGTCGGCGAAAACGGTGAAATCCTGACGGTAAAAAAACTAATCCCGGATCAGGTTCAACGGATACTCAATGAGGATGGCCGAATCATCTTACCAAGTTCGTCTGCATTCGCTCCTCACTCAGCTTTCACTCGCTATCATCGAGAGAATATTTTTAAGGGAAATTAGAAGCGTGGATAACATTCTTGACGAATCGGGCACGCCCTCCGGCGTGCTTGAAATGCTCCGCTAATCTGGAATCTCGGCCTCGACCAGCTTGGCCCGGAGGATGAGTGATTCTTGCCAGCCGAGATAACACATTTCCGATGGAATGGCCGCGGGCAATCCTTCCTGCACGATGCTCAACTCTGTCAGACACGACACCTTCTTCAGATTGATCGTCGTCTCGATTTCCCCGGGCAGGTTTGGGTCGTCAAACTTGTCGGTGTAACGGATGCGTTCATGCGGGTCAGCTCCAGATATTCCCCGCCAAAGGAATGACTCGCGCCGGCATGCCGCATTGCGGCAAACCGAAAACAGGGAACAAAATAGATGCGCTAGCGGGAGCATAAGCCGGGCGCGCGATTGGGGGAACGCGAAAAAGGGGGTCAAATCTAACATTTGACATAACGGATATGAATTGGGCAGCGTCGAGTCGTGGCGCGGTCATTGCGATTGAATTCGAAGCACGTCGGGAGGATGCGGCTAAGCGCGCCTAGTTTAGCTTGAGTCTTGTTAGGCGAATGTCAAAAGTGAAGGCTCGACCGCCGATCGATTTAAGGTTAACCGCGCAAATGTGATGTGTAATTTGCCTTCACACGCGCCCATCCTCGGTCGACCGAAGCGCGAAGCGGCGCGGCCTTAATCTTCGCGCTACCGATTAAACGCGATCTTCCTGGTTATTCTCTGTCGTAGAATGCGATGCTTTTAACTTTTTTGCCTTGTGAGTCTCTTGACCAACTGGTGACGGTGCGAGTCTTTTCATCCGCAGCAACGACGATCCGGCCAGTCGCTACAACATGGCCAGCTTTCTTGACCGTGAAGTCCAACGTGTTCTCGTTGACTTTGGTGTAGGAACGGCTGTCCGAGTTCGGATCGCCAGTGACGGGACGTTCTTTGCCGTCGAACCTCCCCTCCCACGCACTATGGAAAGCATGACCATGAGCATCAACCCCATCGATCAGGACTTTTGTCCTTAAGCCAGGGAACTCGAATTCGTAGTTAACTACGTCGTTTCGTCCCGTTCCCTTGCCGAGCTGCGATTTGGCCGCATTCAGTTTCCATGTCCCCTTATGTGGATCGGCGAAACACGCGCCCGCACTCAAAAAGCAAACCGCCAGAATCAGTCCAAAGATTTTTGTTCTCATGGGGCCGATGAAGCCGGGATTTTGATTTCCTGTCAATATATTTCCGATGGCGGGGAGAATTACGAAGTAGAAAGTGAAGGAAAAGACCACGGACAACTGACCACGAGACAGGGAAGCCGACATCTGCTACGCGCAAGCAGCCTTCGCGCGACGCTCGCCAGGGCCTCTGGCGCGATTACGCTCCCCGCTAGCCTGCCAAGCCGTAGCCTTTGGCGAAGGCTGGTGGCGATCCGGGTGAAATGGGGTCAGATCTAAACTCCGAAAGCATTGATGCGATCGCTTTCCGCGCTCTTACCCTCGCCCGTCGGGTGATGTGATCCATGTCGCGGCTTCCCGGCTCGCTCCATTCGCGAGCAGGCTATTTGACAATTCGCCTTCTCCCGGCAACCAGCTTGTCGTATCCAAAGAAATGCCGTCCAAGATTTCAACCGCGGATTACCCGCACGCGGCGGGCAGGCTGCGGATATCACAGATGAAGAAAAATTGGTGATTCCCATCAGCGGCATCCGCGTAATCCGCGGTTAAAGAATCCCTTTACTGGATGAATCTGATTGTTATCGGGTAGCGATAGAATTTTCCATCGCTCGCCTGGATTGAGGCGACGATGACGAACACCGCGTTCAGCACCCAAAGGACGGCCAGAAAAACGAAGCCGATCAGGACCAGGCAAAAGACTACGGCGATGAGGTTGTAGATGAGCATCGAGATCTGGAAGTTGAGCGATTCTTTGCCGTGCGCATCGATCTCGGGCGAGTCGTCGCGTTTGACCAGCCAGACAATGAGCGGTCCGAGCAGATGCCCGGGGAAATGAAGAAAAACGCCGAGCAAGGCGCTGGCGTGACACAGAATGTTCCAGGTGCGGACGTTGGTGACCGAGGGGGCGCTGATTGGCGGCGGGGTTGGGAATGAAGTTTCCATGGTGTCTAATGGATGGATGCGGCTGACGTGCTTTTTGGATTCAAAGATTCATTCTGACCACGGATTACCCAGAGCGGCTCAGCCGCAACCGAAGATTTAACCACGAATGAACACCAATGGACACTAACAACGGCGGCAATTTCGTGTTTATTCGTGGTTAGAAATCTGTGTTTGGATTGGTGACCTCAAAAAATCTTCGCAAGACGCGATGAATTTGGCCTATAGCATTGCGGATTACACTGATGAGAATCAATGAGCCGGGTTTCCTGCCTGCCGTTTTCGCAGATGCTGACAACCGCGCGCGCGTCGCCCATATTGCGCGCAATGCTTGATCCTTCCGCCGATGAGATTCGCGACTGGGGCCGACTCGTTACCGAACTCGTCGCCGATTATCATTGCGGCATTCGCGATCGTCCGGTTTATCGCAAGATGTCGTCGCGAGAGATTCGGGACCGGTTGGACGCGGCGCTGCCGGCGAAACCGGTTGCTTTCGATGATCTCTTAAAGGTTTTTCGCGAGACGGTGCTGCCGTTCAGCCGGCATAGTCTGCATCCGCGGATGTTTGGTTATGTGCAATCGCCGGGAACACCGATCGCAGCACTGGCCGATTTGCTCGCTTCGACTTTGAACGAAAACCTGACCGCCTGGCGTTCCGCTCCGGCACCGGTCGAAATGGAGCGACTGACGATCGATTGGATCCGGCAGATTCTCGGATTCAATTCTGGAGCCGGGGGAGTTTTTCTGAGCGGCGGATCGATGGCCAATCTCGCTGCCCTGGCCACGGCGCGACACGCAAGAGATGATGATTCCTCCGGACGCAAGTTGCGCATCTATGCTTCGAGCGAGACGCATCATTCGATCGCCAAAGCAGCGGTGTTGTTAGGAATCGGCCGACAAAATTTATGCAGTATCGACGTCGATAAACATTTCAAGATCCGCATCGATGATCTCGTGAGCAAGATCGACAGTGATATCGACGCGGGTCATTTGCCGTTTTGCGTCGTGGCCAATGCCGGAACGGTGAACACCGGCGCGGTTGATCCGCTCACTGAAATCCGGAGGATTGCAGATCGTTACGGACTTTGGATGCACGTCGATGGTAGTTACGGCGCATTTGCCGTGCTCGCCGAATCGGCGCGTGCATTGTTTGCCGGAATAGAGCTGGCCGATTCGGTCGCGCTCGATCCGCACAAATGGCTCTACCTTCCGATCGATGTCGGCTGTGTGATCTATCGCGAGCCGGAGAAAGCGCGTGCCACCTTTGCCCACGATGCCGAATACACCCGCATCATCGGACAGGAAGCGGATGAAGCGTTCGCGTTCTGGGATTACGGTCCGGAGCTATCGCGGCGCTTCCGCGCCCTCAAAGTGTGGATGTTGTTAAAAGGCGTCGGCACCCACTCGTTAGGCGAGGCGATCGAAAATAATATTGCCCGCGCGCGCCACCTCGAGTCGCTAGTCCGGGCGAGCGATGATTTCGAAATGCTCGCACCGGTTGAATTGTCGATCTTCTGTTTTCGCTATGTTCCAGTGCAGCTTAAGGACGAATCACCGGAGGTGATTGATGCCTTCAACGAGCGCTTGCTCATCGGGCTGCAACGCGACGGCAGTTCGTATCTTTCAAACGCCACGATTGCCGGTCGCTTCGCCTTGCGCGGTTGCGTGCTCAATTACCGCACCACCCCGCGCGACATCGAGATACTGCTGGACGATTTGCGACGGGTCGCGCAGTCGCTATCGGCTTCTGTTTAAAGAAACCGCAGCCGATACGCGGCAAGCAGATGTTCGCGTTGGAACCGCTTAATGTCCCGGCGGGAAGATGCGGCGGCTACTTAACTACTGTTGGCACAGTTGCTGCTAAATAATGGCCAAAGCTCGGGAGTCACTTAAAACACTTAAACTTGACGTTCCCTTCCGTCAGCTTTCATAGCGGGATCAGACATGATCCCGCTTTTTTTTGGTCCGCGCGGCTCGCGATTCTGTTTGTAGGAGAAGCTGCTAGCTTCCCGTTTGATTAGTTGGGAAGGTAACACCTTCCCCTACAGAATATCGAAGATCGCGCATCCACGTTTCCGCTTTTCGTGTATTTCGTGGGCTGAATTTGTGGGACGGCTCGGAGAGTCGTCCCTACCTGGCTCTTTCGCGTACATTCGCGCTATTCGCGGGCTGTCACACTTTCTGCAGGAGCTCGAGTTCGTGCCAACGCGCGTAGAGGTGCGCGACTTTGTCTCGAGCCGTTTTCAATTGAGTTTCCAAATCGAAAATCTCCGCGCGCGGTTTCGCATAAAAATCCGGCGCGCCAAACCTGGCTTCCAAATCTGATACCTCGTTTTCGGCGGAGAGAATGTTCGCTTCCATCGATTCCCATTCACGCTCTTCTTTATATTTGAGTTTTCGCGGTTTTTCTTTGCCCCGCCTAGGCGGGGCGGCAGCTCCGGCCAGCGCCGGGTCCGAGCTCGCCGCGGCGAGTCTTCGATCGGGCTGACATCTGACCTCTGACTTCTGACCTCTGGTTGAGGGAGCCGTCCCAAGCGCTTCGCGTCTTTCCAAATAGTAATCGTAGTTCCCGACGCTATACACAACGCGGCCTTCGCCTTCGAAGGCAAGAATCGAGGTGCACACGCGATTCAAGAAATAGCGATCGTGACTGACCACGATGACGCAGCCGCCAAAGGCGACAAGCGCTTCCTCGAGCAGGCGCAACGTTCCGAGATCGAGATCGTTCGTCGGTTCGTCGAGCATCAACACGTTGCCGCCGCGCTTTAGGATTTTTGCCAGGAGCACCCGGCTGCGTTCGCCGCCGCTGAGCTGCGAGATCTTTGTGTTGATGCGGTCTTCGCTGAAAAGAAATCGGCGAAGATAAGCGCGCAAGGTGATGCTTTGCTCGCCCAGGGTAACGTGTTCTCCGCCGGTGCCGACTTCTTCCCAAACCGTTTTCGCATCATCGAGATTTAGTCGATTTTGATCGACGTAATTAATCTCGGTCCGCGCGCCGATCTCCAGTTCACCGCTGGCAACCGGCAGTTCCTGCAGAATGACTCTAAGGAGCGAAGATT
>DATMPQ010000265.1:0-6122 GCA_035567015.1 Chthoniobacterales bacterium
CCAAACCACCGGTGTGTGGCCAGCCAGCTCCTCGTGGCAATGGATGCAGGCATAAAAAGTATCGCAGCACTTGAATTTCACAGCCACAACATCGCGATGAGAGTGGTAGTGCGCACACTGAGTCCGCTTATTGACGCTGGAGCCGCGCACCACCATCTAACGATAACAAGATGAGCGACGGCTTCCGAGAGCGAGCGCCAATCCAAGTGGAAGGGTTTTAATCATCGGAAAACGTCATCGCGTAGCGGGTAGCCGTTCGCTGCGTCGGCTGGCTAGGCGGAGTATTGGGCAATGCGCGTCTTCACAAGCTTTTTCACCAGTCCGGCTGGAAGCGGTTTTTCGGCGGGAAAGCGAATCGTGCCTTTAGCAAGATCATATCCCGCAAGCTCGTCCTCGTATGCCCTAATGGGATGAGCACCGGGATAAAAGGCGCAATGGTTCTTCGCAGCGCCGAACGAGACCAGCAGCCTCGACCCAAGGCGGTAGCTTGGGATATCGTAGCTGATGCACTCTTCGGCGGCAGGCGCCGCGGCTTTGATGTCTCGACGAAGCTTCTCAAGCGCGGCTCGCTGCGTGGCGCTCACGCGTGCAAGGTAGTCATCAATGGTCTTCGGCTTGGCAGGCATGATTTCTTTGTGTGCGAATCGCCGCTGAATCACAAGTAAATTCTCCACCTAACGAGATGGAGCTGAGCCACCGCTGGCGGCAGCGAGCTTTGTTTTACCCTCAACTATTATCTCTCAACCCTCAACTTTCTTAGTACTTCGGTCAGCGGTTGGCTGGAACCTGGTTAGGTGGCGTTCCGTCTCTCGCCGCGATCTCTTTGCACCTCGTAACGGAGCTCCACCATGCCGTTCTTGTAGGCTTTGACCTCCGCGAGATGGAGCGCGATGTCTCTATCGAGCCTCTCGAAGAATGGGATCCCATCACCAATCAAGATTGGCAGGATCGAATAACGAACTTCGTCGGCTAGCCCGAGACGAAGGCATTCCCCGGAAACTACACCGCCTCCAACAAACCAGATGGTACGGAACGTGGGCCGTAGGCGCCCGTTCACGAACTGCGCGAGATCGCCTGAGTGGAACTCGACGGTATCCCGGGTCCGCGGCAGTTCGCGACTAGTGAGGACGAAGGTGGGTTTGTCGCCGTACGACCACCCCAACCCCTGGGCTTCAAAACGAAGCGCGGTCTCATAGGTTCGCGATCCCATGACGTAGCAGTCGATCGTCTTAAGGAAGGCCTCCACGAACCCTGGGTCCATGGTATCCCCGCCTACGAATTCGTCTGAGGTCTCGAGCCAATCGACGCGTCCGTCCTTTCGAGCGATGAAGCCGTCGAGGCTCGCCGCCATGTGAATCGTTACGCGAGAATCCGTGTTTGCCATAATGTCGTCCTGTCGTCGAGTATCATAGCTCGCAGCACTGCTCGGTGCCACCGCCCCTTGAGTCCACCTAACGAAACGCAAGATCAGCCACCGCTCACGGGAGGGAGCATTGCTAAACTCTCAACTATCAACCCTCAACCCTCAACTTTCTTAGTACAACGGCCAGCGGTTGGCTGGAGCGCTTAGATGACATGTAAGGGGCGCGGGCGAGTCGCTAAACTCACCCGCGCTATGCAATATCTAACTAACACAGAGTTGTCCTCACACGAGGAAACCCGCCGCCAGTTTAATGGCAGCAAAGCAGTCATCAAGCTTGGGATTGATGCGCACCAGGAATTTTATGTGGTGGTGATGCAGGAGGGCGGGAGCAATCCCAAGCCGCCGCAACGTTTTGCGAAGAAAGCGTTTTTGTACTGGGCGGCCAAGCTCAAAGGCCGGAGCGAGCAAGTCCACGCGGTTTATGAGGCGTGCGGGTTCGGTTTCGCATTGCAGAGAAAGCTGAGCGCCCTCGGAATCAATTGCCATGTGGTCTGTTCGCAAAAGTTGGATGAGCAAAACAAGCGGGTCAAGACCGACGGGCTCGATGCCAAGGCGCTGTGCTTGCGACTGGATCGCTTCGTCGAAGGGAACAAAGAGGCGCTAGCGGGGGTGCGCGTGCCGAGTGAAAAAGAAGAGCAGTTGCGCGCCATCCACCGGCAGCGCGAGCAATTGGTCAAAGCGCGCAAACGCTTGGAAGCGCAAGGCCGCAGTTTGATGGTCAATCATGGGCTTGAGCCGGTAACGAGCTGGTGGAAGGGGCGCAGTTTTGCCGCATTGCCAGTGCCTGCATGGATGAAAGAACTGCTCGGCAACAGTCAACCGATCCTGGTGGCGCTGCAAGAAAAGATCCGGGCCCTGACCGTGCAACTCCAGAGTGCGGCCGATCCGCAGCAACCGCGCAGACTGGGGGCGCTCACGAGCGTGGTGATCGATCGCGAGATTGGCAACTGGGAGCGGTTTAACAATCGACGCCAGGTGGGCAGTTACACCGGTCTGTGTCCCGGGGAGTACAGTAGCGGCAATACGCGGCTGCAAAGCTGCGTGACCAGACACGGCAACCCGCGCTTGCGAGCGGCACTGGTGGAACTGGCCTGGCGCCTGGTCCGCTTCCAGCCCAATTACAAACCGGTCCTGAAATGGAGAGAAACGCTGTGCAAAGGAGCGTTGGCCACCGGCGCGGCCCGTAAAGCGATCGTGGCGGTGGCGCGCCAGCTGGCCGTCGATCTATGGCGTATCCGCACCGGCCGGGTCACACCAGAGCAGTTGGGCTTAAGCATTTAATAATGAGGTTTGAGGGGAACAGAAAGGAAAACCAGCCTAACGAAACGCTAAACAAACTATCAAACCACTTTGGAACGTGCGGCGTGCGCCCGTTGCCTAACCGGAGTCTGGCCCGTGCCTGATTCGTCGCTTAGATTGGGTCGCACGTCCTCGTTCCTCCTCCACCTGATCGCATTGATCATATGGTCCCGCGCCTGCGGGACGGATAGGAGTACGAGCCGCTGGAAAACAAAACCAACGCGCAAACGGAGGAGGAAGCGCTCCAAAAAAACCTCAATCTCGATCAATAAACCTTATGAACTAACAATCCACCTACCGCACTCGCTCGCCACACTCGACAATGTACATAGGGGTTAGGTCTGTTGATGCTGCTGCACAAAAAGCGTTGGTATGCGCTCGCACGCGAATAGCTCGCCATAAGTAAACTCTCCATCCGATAACTGCGCATAAGGAACAAACACGTCCACAGCATCTCCACCCTCGCGCTCCAAAGCGAGTTGAATCGCATCGGTCTTGTCGACTCGTCCCGGTGGGACGACGCGAACGTCGAAGCAAATGCCAGCAGCGCGAATCTTTCCCTCTGACGCTTGGCTGCGAAACTCGTTTGCCATGATGTCGACAAGCTCCTGAGACTTCGGGCGGTCTGAGGAGCCTTTCGCGCCCGTGCTGATGTGGCGTCCGTCTGGTGTAATCGAGCCACCGAATGGGTAGAACTCGCGATGCTCCGCTAGCATGCGCTCCGCAAACGGAAGCAGATCGTTCAATAATGCATCAAGATCGGGATGACGCGGCACGGGTGCGAGACCTAACGAGAAGTGGGCCGAATTATTCGGCAATTAAAGGCGGAATTATTCGGTCTAATTCGCTTGCCTTCGAGGGAACGACTGAATAAAAGCCGAATCATGGCCAAGGTTCTACCGCTCGATCCGAGTTTGGGGAAGCCGAAAAAATGCGCTCGTCGCAGGATGCTTCGGGCGAGCCGCCGAAAGCGATAGCCCAGGTCGCCGCGGCGACTGCTCCCAATCCGAAAAATCCGCGTAATCCGCGGTTAGAAATCAGCTCCCAAAGCGATCTCGGAGCCAAGGGCACGGCCGGCGCTGCATCTAATAGGAGTGATAGCGAAATTAAGTTGCACTGGAGCGTTTGAACGCGGAATCTTCCTGCACATGAGGTTTCGTCTCGCCGGGGGAAGGTCGATAGCGCCGCGCGCGATCGTTGCCGCCGGAATCTTGAGCGCGTTTCTTTGGACGCTCGCGCTGACTGTTTCGCCATCGCTGCATGAGCGGATTCACTCGGATGCCAACCGAGCCGAGCACAGCTGCGCCGTGACCTTGATCGGCTCAGGCAGCTGCAATCATTCCGCCCCTGTGCCGCTGGTCAGTGCGCCCCTTCCCGCCATTCAATTTTCGACGATTCCGGCGCTGCACCCGCTCTGGGTTCCATCGCCATTTCTCGGCGCTCGCATTTTCGAGCACGCGCCACCCGCAAAGTAGAATCACCTGGTGGATCGAGCAGTCCCTTGCTCGATGTTAATTAGGCGGCGAAGCCGCATTTATTTCTAGCATCGTCCGCGGAGCGGCCGATCCACCTGCGCCGCATCCTTCACACGGCTTCACACAATCGTGAACGCCGCAACCATTTTACCACTTTGAAAAACCTATTTCGAAAAAATCTCAATGAAAACACTTCTAATCGCATCAGTCGCGATGCTCTGCGGGGCGAGCATGGCGAGCGCGCAAGACGCTGTCACGGCGTCAGCCAGCCCCGCACCATCCGCGACGGCAACGCCCGGCACTGCGACAGCTGAACAAGTCGTCGTCACCAGCCAGGAACTCGATATCTCGCGCGAGCAAATTGTGCCGAGTCTCGGCGCGACCCGTTACACGGTTGGCCCCGACCGGCTCGATTCGCAGGCGCAGGGCGAGAACGCGCCATTCAATCAAACTATCCTGCGCTTTCCCGGCGTGGCGCAGGATTCGTTCGGCCAGCTGCACGTCCGTGGTGAGCACGCCAACCTGCAATACCGCATCGATGACGTGCTTTTGCCGGAAAGCATTCCCGGCTTCGGCCAGGAACTGGCGACCCGTTTCGCCGATAACATTTCGCTCATGACCGGTGCCCTGCCCGCGCAATTCGGGTTTCGCACAACCGGTGTGATCGACATTCACACAAAAAACGGCGCGGTCTTCACTGGTAGCGAAGCTTCAATCTACGTCGGAAGTTTCGACACGATCATGGAAAGCTTCGAGCGCGGCGGCGTGATCGGGAAGTTTAGCTATTACGTCACGGAAAGTTATCTGCACGATGGCATCGGCGTCGAAAATCCCACGCGCAGCAGCGGCCCGATCCATGACGATACAGATCAATACAAGTTTTTCGGCTATTTCTCCGACATCATCGACGAAACCAGCCGGGTGACGTTGCTTGTCGGCGCCAACCATAGCGATTTCGAAATTCCGAATAATCCTGGTCAGAAGCCGGCCTTCAACGACATGGGAAGATCGACATTCAACTCGGCCAAGCTGGACGAAAACCAATCGGAGGATTCTGAGTACGAGATCCTGACATACCAAAAAAAGGCGGGCGATCTTAATTTCCAGGCATCCATATTTAATCGCTTCAGCTCGATCCTGTTTCGTCCCGACAACGTTGGCGATTTGATTTTTAACGGCGTCGCCTCGCGGGTGGACCGCGACATTCTCTCTAATGGGGTCGAGCTGGATTCGAGTTACAAACTCAACGACGAGTACACGCTTCGTGCCGGTTTCATTTTTACCGAACAACACGCGACCATCGACACCGCGACGCTCGTTTTCCCTGTTGATGCAAACGGTAACCAGACCAGCACAACTCCGCAGAACATCGTCGATAATCACGACAAGTACGGCTACTTCCACGGCTTCTATTTGCAGGATGAATGGAAGCCGTTCGAGCAGCTCACCATTAATTTCGGCGGCCGGCTCGACTTCGTGAATGCATTCGCGGACGAAAACCAGCTCAGCCCGCGCCTCAACGTTGTGTACAAGCCATGGGATTCGACCACGTTTCACGCCGGCTACGCCCGCTACTTTACCCCGCCGCCCCTGGAGGCTGTTCCGCAAAGTACCATCGCGAAATTCACAGGCACGACCAACGAATCGGCGATCACAAAGGATTCCGCGGTCACCGCCGAGCGCGCGCATTACTTCGACGCGGGGTTTACGCAGAAGATCATGGAAGGGTTCAATGTAGGATTGGACGGTTTCTACAAGAGCTCGCACTCGACGCTGGATGAGGGCCAGTTCGGACAGGCGCTCATTCTTTCCTCGTTCAACTACAAGCGTGGGGAAATTTACGGCGGCGAATTTACTTCGAGCTACGATCACGGGCCGTTTTCCGCCTACGGAAATCTGGCCTACGAATGGGCGCGCGGCACGCA
>DATMPQ010000266.1:0-4984 GCA_035567015.1 Chthoniobacterales bacterium
TGACACTGGAGACTCAGCCGTTACGCTCCCTGCTCGCAGCGGCGGGGTAGCCAAGTGGTAAGGTCGCGGTCTGCAAAACCGCTATTCGCGGGTTCGATTCCCGCCCCCGCCTCCAAATCACGCTCCGCTTTTGTGGATAACGGGGCTTTTGCTCCACACGCCGGTTCGATTGATTCGCTTTCGCCCGAAAGCTCACCCTTGCGGGCTTCGTCTATGTCGCTCGGCTCCCGCCGGCTCCATTCCCGCCCCCGCCTTCAGCGTCCGAGTTTTGGCGGTCCCGTTTGAATCGCGTCGTCGTCTTCGATGATGATTACATGACCGCGATATGGCGGCGTCGGTTTGACAGGATAGCGCGGGCGCAAAATCGCAAGCGCTGGCGACGACAGCATCATGGAAAGAAAAATGCAGATAACCGCATGTTTCATAATTTTCCATGTTTATCGCATCAATCGTGCCACTCAGGCGGGCCGCCGCCGGTAATTCTGGGCGCAATCGAGATTATGATCGCGTCCACCAACCCGTGACGACGCAGGCCAGCAGCGAGGTCGTGAGCCAATCAAGAAGCTGACCAAGGACTACGAGTGGATGAAGGTGGATGAAAAGGGCGGACTCAAGAATGATCGGCAGGGACATCGCGCCCCAGATGGCGATGGCGAAAAGCAGACTGCCGTGAAGTCCAGCAGCGAAAATTGCGACGCTGAAGCGCACGATGAGTGTGTAAAAGCAGGCGATGCCGATCGCTGCGAAGAGGTGAAGCAAACTCGCCCCGATATAACTGCGCGGACCTTCCGGCCGCCAGGTGCCGGGCGTTTCTTTTTGGAACCGATGAAAGATAACGCCCATCCAGAGCCAGCTCATGAAAATGGAAATGAACCCGGCGATGAGACCGGGGACGAGCGCGGTGCCAAGCGTGTTCATCGCTGCGAAAGTAGCCTATCGATCTTAGCGAGAGCAACGGCGATTGTGCAGGAAGGATTCGGCCAACCAGAGGCCAAAGAATCGAACTGTGTTCATTGCGGAAAAACAATGCATGGTGGACACTTGGAATGGCTCCATTATGGTTGAACGCAAAAGAGAGCATGCCCGAGTTTACCGCTGATTTAAGGCTCGTCCTTGACCTCGTTTCCCGATCGACTTGCACGACATACGACGGGGATTTGTGGCTGTGGCCAGCGAGCATGGCGTGCCCTCGGTCAGCGCCGATGAGCAAGTGCCTCGCGCGTTTCCTGCTGTCGCAATCTTTCTGACCGAGTTTGTTGGTAGATAAATTCAAGATTTTTCGTGATGCCACAGTTTGCTTATCGAGCGCGCAACGCCCAGGGCGGCCTGGTTGAAGGAGTGCTGGATTGCGCCGACCGAGCGGTGGCGATTCGCCAAATCGAGCAGCAGCGTTGCATACCGATTCGGATTGAGTCGGTCGCCACGGAGCCGAAAATTGCAGAGCGCGATAAATCGACGACCGCACCAGCGACGCAGAATTTAAAGATTCCACACGGCCAGTTGCTCGTCTTTACCGAACAGCTTGGGCATTTGCTGCGCGCGGGAATGACACTCGACGAAGGATTGTCGATCCTGATGAAGCGCCTCAAACAGCCGCGCGTGCAGCGGATGACGCAGACGCTGCATCAAGCGCTGGTGGATGGCCGGAGCTTTTCTCAAGCATTGCGTGAGTTTCCGCGAATCTTTCCGCCGCTTTACGTGAACATGGTCGCGGCAGGCGAAGCCAGCGGCGCGTTGCCAGACATTTTGCTCCGGCTGGTGAAGCATCTGATGCAGGCAAAAGATCTGCGCGACCGCGTGCAGCAGGCGCTGATTTATCCCGCGTTCCTGGCCTTGGCGGGCGTAACTCTGATCACGATTTTCATCACGTTCATGGTGCCGCAACTGACTGGCTTCATGTCGCAGAGCGGCGGCGCGCTTCCCTTGCCGACGCGAATACTGCTTCAGATTCATCACGCGATCACAGCGTATTGGTGGATCGGGGTGATTCTCGCCATCGGCGCCGTCGTTGGATTCCGCGCCTTTGTCCGCACCGATGAAGGACGAACGGCGTGGGACCGATTTCGTCTATTAATTCCAGGCTACGGGAGCGTAATCCGGCACCGTTATTACGCGCAATTTTCGCGCACGCTCGGGACATTGATGGAAAATGGAATCCCCCTCCTGCGCTCGCTCGATCTCGTGACCGAAATTGCCGGCAATCGATTTCTGGAACTCAAACTCGGGGAAGTGCGCCGCGCCGTGATTGACGGCGCCACCTTATCAGCCGCATTGCAATCGCAGCATCTGTTTCCGGATTTGCTTACCGACATGATGTCGGTGGGTGAACAAACAGGGCATTTCGCGGAGACGATGCAAACCATCGCCGACGTCTATGAGCGCGAGCTCGATCGGAACGTGGCGATCATCTCGGCGCTTATCCCGCCGGTCATCATCGTGTTGATCGCGATTGTGGTCGGCTTTGTCGTTTACAGTATTCTCTCGGCGGTCTTCGAAATGACACGTAGCTTGCAGTTTCGACCGCACTAAGATAATCTCGGAGGCCAAATGCTTTTTCGCTTCATTGCGTTCACACTGCTGATTGGCGCAGCCGCTCCCCTTCTCGCACAAGAAGCTTTCCACAACGAGCTGCCATCGTCGGATAACGCGAAACTAAGAGGGCCACTGCCAGCAAGCGCGTGGCTGGACTTGCGTCAGAACGCACCTGGTAATTCGACGCCGCAAAGCGCGCCGCGGTGGGTTGAATCCGTCACGATGGCTCCTCCCCAGACGACCGCCGGCGCCTCGCCGAAGAGCGTCTTTCGCATTCGTGTAGCCCAGCCGAGCCCGGATTATCAGGTCCTTTTTTTTCGTTTGTTCTTTGATGACAAGCCAGAGCAGCGACCGGAGTTGATCGTGTGGGATGAATCCGGCACGCAAGTCTTGCGCTCGGGCGAGCTTGGCTCCGGCGTCGGTCTGCCCAGTTCCGATGCGGTGATGATACCGATGAGCGGCGTCTCGGCAATCGACGTTGAAGTTCCCGGCGACGGAAAAACGGTGCGTGGCGCGTATCTTGATTGGATGACGAGCAGCGAAGTGGTGCATCCGCTAAACGCCGAACATCGGGATGTCATCCCGGAACCATTTTCATCGATGCCGCCGTTGCATCCGCCCGCACAGGACACGGAACAATTCGGCACTGTCACCGCGACGCTGGCCGCGGAAACCATCCTCATTGGGCCGAGTGTGCAACAAGGCGCGGCCTTTCAATTTGGCCTCGAAGCCCAGCCATTGCTCGCGCTCCTCACCTTCGAAGTGGCGAGTCCGCGCATCGATGCGCCGCCTGAAATTTATGTGAACGGCGAAGATGTCGGGCCGGTCACACTGACGTTGCCGGAGCTGGCCGACCCCGGGTATCGAGGCGAGATAAAATCACTCGTTAGGGGAATGCATTTCCAATACACCGGATGGGTGCGCGCACAGAAGATTGTGCCGGTGGCGAGTTTGAAGACTGGAACCAACGATCTGACCGTGTTGAGCGGCGCAACTACAACGACCTCGGCTATTCGCGCGACACAAATTCAATTAAAGTACCTTTGGGATAAATCCGATTATCAGCTGCGAACGGGTCAATAAATGAACCGCAACGATATATTGGTGGTCTGTGTTTGATAAAAAATGACGCTCGGGGAAAAACAACAAGGCTTCACCTTGCTCGAGATCATGCTCGTGGTGACGATCATTGCGCTCTTGCTCGGCGCCGCCATCTACAAGCTAGGCGGCAACGTGGAATACTCGCGCCACGTGCGGGTGGCGGCTGATATTCAGGGCATCAACACACAACTCAAGCTCTATGAGAGCATGAACGGTTTCTTCCCGACCACCGACCAGGGGTTGCAGGCGCTGGTGGTCCAACCCGATACCGATCCCAGGCCAACGCGGTGGTATCAATTATACAAAGAGGTGCCGAAAGATCCCTGGCAGAACACTTACATCTACATTTGCCCGGGCATAAAAAACCCAAACGGTTACGATCTTTATTCCGCCGGACAGAGCCGCAAACCTGGCGCAGGGACCGACGACTGGGGCGACTGAGGCGCGCGCCTTCGTCGATAACCGCTACATGTCGGGAGACCCGGGCGGCGGCACGTTTGGAACCTGCGGACTTCGCTGAATCACGCCGCGCTTGTGCGGCGGCGGGGTTGGCAAGGTGGGGATTGGCGCCGGTTTCACGCGCAGGGGAAGAGGGGCGGGTGCCACGTTCGTGACGGGCTGCTCTGCCAGGAGCGCTTCGTTGAAACCGATCGTGGCAAATTTTCCATCTTTGCTGATTGTTACTTTCGTGGCGCCGACGCGATCCGACCATTCAATGCTCGCGATGCTGTAGCCATCGACCGGTCCCTTCGTCGTCAGATATTCCTTGAAGTTCCCGTCCGCCGTCGAAGCAATGGTGACCATATCGCCTTCCGGCGAACGGGCCGCATTAGCCACGTAAAGTTCTTTTGCAAAGTCCGCCCCAGCGACCGGCAAGGCGACTGCGGTGGCCACGGCAAAGGGCGACCGATTTAACATCGCTGAGTAACGGTCAAAGTTAAACCGTTTCGGAATATCATCGGCTCGTTGCGTCGCAACCGGACAAAGCAGAACGAAGATCGATATCAGAATTTGAGTGCGTTTCATAATCATCCTTTCTTACGTTGCGCGGGTGCGAACCAGCGCGCAATCTTGAACTTGCCGCGCATCATGGTGGGATCTGCGCTGTCGATCGCGAGATTGACACTCTCAAACACGACAAACACTTCCGGCTGCTGAACGTCGTAAAGAAAATGGACCAGGGGCGGCCAGGGGCTTTTGGTTTCGATGGAAGCGAAAACTGTCTGATGATAGGGCGTCGTTTCGCCGGCGCCAATGGCCGGATTCTCGATCAAGATATTGTGCTTGCCGGCGATTTGTTTCAATTCGTCCAGCAACGTGGAGGCGTCGGCGGCATTTTTCAGTACCGGTT
>DATMPQ010000267.1:0-10188 GCA_035567015.1 Chthoniobacterales bacterium
TGTCAACGCGAGGAAAGGAAGCGAGATAATGCCGAGACCAATCGCTGGCGTGAAACCGTGAAATGGAAAGAAGAATCCCGTGACGGTTGTCGCGACGGCCGTTATCAAAAACCATTTTGTCCAACCATCCAGCCGCGACCCGCCGAGCATTCCAAACACGACGACCACGCCTGTAAAGATTGCGACGAGGCTGATCAGTGTGTGAACGATCGTGTAGATCTGAAGTATCATTTGGTTACTCCTTTTGCTTAATTCGAACTGGCGGTTGCTCGGGTTTTGGCGATTGATCCGCCGCACGTTCGTGGCCGGCGAACAAGCGTTCAATCACGTAGAACGTCACTGGAATGAGAAAAATGGCGATGCCGGATGCGGCAATCATTCCGCCGATGACAGTGGAGCCGAGAACGCGGCGGGCGACAGCTCCCGAACCGCTGGCAAACCAAAGCGGCAAACATCCGAAAATGAATGCGAACGAAGTCATCAGGATTGGACGCAAGCGCAAACGCGCTCCTTCTAGTGCGGCATCGAGCAGTGGTTTGCCCTTTTCGTATTCATCCTTGGCGAATTCGACAATCAAGATCGCGTTCTTCGCGGCGAGACCGATCAGCATGATCAATCCGATCTGCGCGTAGATATTGTTTTCCATCCCGCGCAGCCAGAGCGTGAGGAACGCGCCGAGCACGGCGACTGGGGTGCCAAGCAGCACACTGAATGGCAGCGACCAGCTTTCGTAAAGCGCAGCGAGAATCAGAAACACGAATAAGAGCGACATTCCAAAAACGAGAGTCGGCGAGACACCTTGCTGGGCCTTCTTTTCCTGAAACGAAATGCCGAGATAATCGTAGCCCATCTCCTTAGGCATCGTTTGCCTGAAGGTTTCCTCCAACGCTTGCATCGCTTGATTCGAGCTGTAACCAGGCGCAGCGGCACCGTTTATTTGAGCCGCGCGGTATTCGTTGTAACGCAACGTGAATTCCGGACCGGCGATGTTTTGGATACTTGAGATCGCATCAAGCGAAACCGGCGTGCCGGTAGAGTTGCGGACAAAGAATTGTCCTACGTTTTTCGCGTCGGTCCGGTAATCGCCTTCCGCTTCGATATAGACCTGCCAGGTGCGGCCGAATCGATTGAAGTAGTTCACGAAAAATCCGCCCATAAACGTCTGCAGCGTTTGATATACCGAGGTCAGATCGATTCCCTGCTTGATCACTTTGTCGCGGTCGACGTTCACGAAAACCTGCGGCGCGTTCGGTTGGAATATCGGAATGAGAGTGCTGAGCTCGGGACGTTTGCGTGCCGCCTCGACAAATGTCTTCACGTTTTGCGCTAGAAAGCCGATGTCCTTCCCGGCGCGATCCTCCAAAATGAAAGTGAATCCTCCGGCAGTGCCGACGCCCGGAATCGCCGGCGGCGGGAAAGTAAACGCGATGCCTTCGCTGAGACTTGCGAGGTATTTGTTCACTCGCGCCTTGATTGCGTCGTATTGTTCCTCTGGCCTGGTTCGTTCGCTCCAAGGCTTGAAAGTGACAAAGAAAAACGCGTGGTAGGTGTCGTACACGATGCTCAGCAGACTAAAACCGACGACGCTGGTGGTGTATTGCACGCCGGGTGTCTTGCTCAGGAAATCCTCGATCTCTCGACAAACCTGATCGGTGCGCTCCAGCGAAGCCGCATCGGGCAGTTGAAGTGCCACGTAGACATATCCCTGGTCTTCCTCAGGCAAAAACGCGCTCGGTAATCGCGATCCGAAAAGACCCGCGCCGACCGCAAGCACGGCGAGCAACGCGAAACTGAGCGCAGCTTTTCGAATCGCCAGCCGGGACCAATTTACGTAGCCATGCGTCGCGCTGCCGAAAACTTGATTGAACCGACCGTAAAACCAACCGAGCGGGCCTCGCGTTTTCTTTCGTGGACGCAGCAATAATGAGGAGAGCGCAGGACTAAGTGACAGCGCGTTGAACGCAGAGAAGATTACTGAGATCGCGATCGTCAGGGCAAACTGTTGATACAACCTGCCGGTAATGCCCGGAAGAAATGCCGTTGGAATGAACACAGCCGAAAGCACGAGCGCGATACCGATCACCGGGGCGGACACTTCTCGCATCGCCTGGAGTGTCGCTTCGCGCGCCGCCATTCCTTCTTCGATGTGGCGCTCGACCGCTTCGACGACAACAATCGCGTCGTCGACGACGAGACCGATCGCGAGCACGAGACCAAAGAGCGAGAGCGTGTTGATTGAGAATCCGAATAACGGGAACAGCACAAATGTTCCGACCAACGAAACCGGCACCGCGCACAGTGGAATCAGCGTCGCGCGCCAGCCTTGGAGAAAAATGAACACCACCAGCACCACGAGCGCGAGCGCTTCCAGCAACGTTTTCACAATTTCCCGCATGCCTTCAGTGACGGCGAGCGTTTGATCGAGCGAGACGGCGTAGTCCATGTCGGCGGGAAACCGCTGCTTTGCTTCCGCCATTAACTTGCGCACGCCCTGAGCCGCTTTGACTGCGTTGGTTCCCGGAAGTTGATAACAGGCGAGAATCGCTGCCGGTTGTCCATTGAGTCGGCCCTTTAAGTTGTAAGTTTGCGCGCCGAGATCAATGCGCGCGATATCTTTCACCCGCACAAACGAACCGTCCGCGTTCGCCCTAACAACTATCTCGCCAAATTCCTCCGGCGTTTGCAGACGGCCCTGCGCGCGGACAGTGTAGGTGAACTTCTGTCCACTCGGAATCGGCTCACCGCCGACCTGCCCGGCAGGATTTACCGTGTTCTGCTTTTGCACCGCGGTGATAATGTCAGGAACGGTGATGCCAAGCTTCGCCAGCTGATCGGGCTTGACCCAGAGCCGCATCGCGTATTGGCCGGCGCCGAACACATTCACATTGCCAATTCCAGGAACGCGCGTCAGTTGATCGACCAGATTTATGTAGCCGTAGTTCGCCAGAAACGTTCCGTCGTAGCTGCCTTTGGGTGAATAAATCGCGACCAACATCAGCGGCGCGGTCGGCGATTTTTTAACGGTCAGGCCGTAGTTGTTCACGTCGGCTGGCAATTGTGATTGCGCTTGGGCTACCCGGAGCTGCGTCAGGACCTGATCGATATTCGGGTCGGTTGCGACGTCGAAATCGACGAATAATCGAATGTCGCCGCTGTTGGCGTTGATCGAGTACATGTAGTTCATGTTGTCCACGCCGCTCATCTGCTGCTCGATCGGCGCCGCCACCGATTGCTCGATCGTGAGCGCATCCGCCCCGGTGTATTTCGTTTGCACCTGAATGTCCGGCGGCGCGATTTGCGGATACTGCGCGATCGGCAGCGCTAGAATGCAGACGCCGCCGATCAGCGTCATCAGAATCGCGATGACGATCGCGACAATGGGCCGCCGGACAAAAAACTCGGACATTTGTTAGGGCTTCTTTTGCTGGTCCGCTTTTGAAACCAACGCGTCGGCGGGAGGGGTCCAGTCTTTTGCGGTGACTGTCGATCCTTCGCGCGCTTTTTGGAGTCCTTGCACAACAACTTTGTCGCCGGGCTTCAAACCTTCCGTGACTTCCCACATCGCGCCGATGCGTTCGCCCATTTTCACCGGACGAATGCTGACCTTGTTGTTTTCATCAACAACTGCGACCTGATAACTGCCCTGCAACTCGGTGACCGCTTCCTGTGGCACAACCATTGCGCCTTTTTTCATGTCGGCGACGAAGCGCACCTTGCCGAATTGTCCCGGCCTCAAATTGTTTCCCGGATTCGGAAACGTCACATAGTAGCGGATCGATCCCGTCTTCGTATCAAGGTTGCGATCAAGCGCGTAAAATTTTCCTTTCTGCGAGTAAACGCTGCCGCTGCTGAGAATTAATTCGAAGTCCAAGCTCTTTATGTACGCCTGGCGCTCCGTCGCATCGGGATGGCGCGAAACGAAATCGGTGAACGGCCCTTCGCCGGCGGTCACGATAGCTTTGATCGGATCGATCTGTGACATGGTTGTGAGTGGTCCCGTACTTGGCCCGACCAGATCGCCGACCTGATTGTTGGCAAATCCAACGACCCCATCAATCGGCGCGGTAATTTTCGTGTAGCCGAGATTGATCTCCGCCTGTTTCACCGCCGCTTCGTCGGCTTCCACATTTGCTGTGGTTGAGTCGGCGGCGGCAACGGCTGTATCTCGCTCCTGATCGCTGATGACTTTCTTATTAAACAGATCGATGGCGCGTTTTTTGTCCGCGTCAGCTTTAACCTGGCTGGCTTGGTCTTTTGCCAAAGTGCCATTTGCTTGAGCCAATGCCGCCTCAAACGGCCGCGGATCGATCTGAAAAAGGAGATCGCCTTTTTTCACTACACTGCCTTCCTGATAGTCACGCGAAACGATGTAACCTTGCACTTGCGCGTTGATGTTAGCGTTGATGAAACCGTCGAGCGTGGCCACCCGTTCGAGTACACGCGGCACATCTTTCGGCGTAACGGTCGTGACCAGAACCTCTGGCGCGGCCGGAGCAGCCGGAGCCTTTTTGCGGGAACAACTTGCAGCAAGCAAACCGGTGCTCAGGAGCGCGCCAAGTGCTGCGACCGTAAACAATCGCTGATGGGTCATAGAGTATTTATCCTTACTATAGAGCCTGAAACTATGTCTTGAAGAAAGCGAGCATCGTTCACGCTGCCTTCGAGGTCGTGGACATTCGCTGTCGCCGCCCTTCTCAGCAGCCAGATAGATAGCGATCGGCGTTGGAAGACTGTCAATCATACGGTCAATCATACGGCTGGTTCCGCCGTCAAAGCCGATGGGGATTGCGTTGACGCAGCTGCCCGCCTTTTGTCGCGCCGCTCTTTGAACCACATGATGACGACGTAAAAGACAGGGGTAAGGAACAGACCGAATCCGGTGACTCCGAGCATTCCGAAGAAAACGGCTGTCCCGAGGGCTTGTCGCATTTCCGCACCGGCGCCTGAACTGATAACAAGCGGAAGCACGCCAAAAATAAACGCGAAGGAAGTCATCAGTATCGGACGCAGTCGGAGACGACCTGCTTCGACCGCGGCGGTGAAGCGGTCTTTTTTATCGCGATCCTGAATTTGTTTCGCGAATTCGACGATCAGAATGGCGTTCTTACAAGCGAGTCCGACCAGCACAATAAAACCAATCTGAGTAAAGATGTTGTTCTCCATCGAGCGAACCCAGACACCGTAGATCGAACTGAACAGACACATCGGCACGATGAGAATGATGGCGAGCGGCAACGACCAACTCTCGTAAAGCGCCGAGAGCAGAAGAAAAACGAACAAAACGCAGAGAGGGAAAATGTAAATCGCGCTGTTGCCGGCGAGCCTTTGCTGCAGTGCTATCTCCGTCCATTCCGTAGTGAAACTTGTGGGCAACGTTTCTTTGACGAGACGCTCGACTGTGTCGAGCGCTTGGCCGGTGCTCGCGCCCGGCGCGGGCTGGCCGCTCAAGTCGGCGGCCGTAAACATATTGTAGCGGGTGATCTGGTCCGCGCTGCTTACTTCCTGCACCGTCGCCACCGAACCGAGCGGAACAATTCCACCCGAATTATTTCGCGTTTTCAGCAAGCGGATGTCGTCGGCGCTCAGACGAAATTGCGAATCGGCCTGAGCTGTGACGCGATAGGTTCGTCCGAAAAGTGTGAGATCGTTCACGTATGTCGATCCAAGATAAGTCTGGAGCGTGCCAAAGATATTACTGAGCGGCACATTCATGCTTTTCGCTTTAACGCGATCCACTTCGAGCCAGAGCTGGGGGACGTTCGCGCGAAACGTCGTCAGATTGTTCGACAGGCCGGGAGTTTGATTCGCTTTGATCATCATGGCGAAAGCTTGCGTTTGCAGTTCATCGAGTCCGGCGTTGCCGCGATCTTGAATGAAGAGCTTGTAGCCACCGGCATTGCCGATGCCTGCCACCGGCGGTGGCGGAAAGGCAATGACCAGAGCTTCCGGAATCTCGGCCCGAACGCGCGCGTTCACTTTCGCCAGAATCGCGGGCAATCCCTGCTCACGCGTTTTTCGCTCCGAAAATTCCTTGAACGGCAAAAAGACTGCGGCGGTATTCGGTTGATTGCCACCGAAGAGATTGAATCCAGCGAATTCGACCGTGTTAAGTATGCCGGGCGTCTCGTGGGCGATCTTCGAAATCTTGTCGACGACAGCTTGCGTACGTTCGAGCGACGACGCGTCCGGTAACTGCGCAAAAACGACGGCGTATCCGCGATCCTGTGTCGGAAGAAAGCCGCCGGGCACGATTTTGAAACCGAGACCGGTCAGGCCAAGTAAACCTGCGTAGATAAATAGAATGATGACGGCCAAGCGGACGAAACGCGCCACAGTGTTGCCGTATGCATTCGAGGCCCATGAAAACGTTTTGTTGAATCCTTTGAACAGCCAACCCAGTAATCCATCGATAACTCGCTGGAACGAATCCTTCTCCGCGCCCCCCGGTTTGAGGAGAAGGGCAGCGAGGGCAGGGGATAGCGTGAGCGAGTTCAGCGCAGAGATCGCGGTCGAGACTGCGATAGTGAGCGCGAACTGACGAAAGAATGTCCCGGTGATGCCGCTGATGAAAGCGGTTGGGATAAACACTGAGCATAGCACGAGCGCGATCGCAACTAGCGCTCCGCCGACTTCGGTCATGGCTTTGCGCGCGGCGTCACGCGGACTCAGCCCATCTTCGATGTGATGCTCGATCGCTTCGACGACAACGATCGCGTCATCGACGACGATGCCGATGGCCAGAACGATGCCGAAGAGCGAGAGGTTGTTGATCGAGAAACCGAAGCCTTTCATCGCCGCGAACGTGCCGATCAATGAAACCGGAATCGCGATCAGAGGAATGATTGCGGCGCGCCAGGTTTGGAGAAAGATCAAGACGACGAGAACGACCAGCGCGATCGCTTCGAAAAGAGTCTTTTGCACTTCGTGGATGGATTCGCGGACGGAAACGGTCGGATCGTAAACAATCGTGTAATCGAGGCCGGTCGGGAAACGCTGCTTGAGCTCAGCCATTTTCTTTCGCACGGCGTCGGACGTGGCGAGCGCGTTGGAGCCTGGAAGTTGGTAAATGGCGATCGCGGTCGCCGGTTTTCCGCCGAGCCCGCTGTTGACCGTGTAATCACGCGCGGCCAGCTCAACTCGCGCGATATCACGCACGCGAGTGACTTGCCCATTGGATCCCGTCTTCACGATGATATCGCCGAACTGCTTTTCGTCCGTGAGCCGGCCCAGCGTGCTAACTGTATATTGAAATGCGGTCGCGCCCTTTGGAACCGGCGGCGCACCGATGATTCCCGCAGCGACCTGCACATTCTGTTCCTGGAGTGCGGTCACGACATCCTGCGCCGTCAGATCCCGTGCCGCCGTCTTGTTCGGGTCGAGCCATATGCGCATCGAATATTCGCGTGCACCAAAAACATTGATGTCACCTACGCCGTCGAGCCGCGCGAGTTCGTCGCGAATTTGGAGAAGCGCGTAATTGCTGGTGAAAAGTGAATCGAGCGATCCATCGGGCGACACAAGGTGCACGACCATGGTGATGTCGGGCGACTCCTTTTTCGTGGTCACGCCAATGCGCTGTACATCGGGCGGAAGGACTGGAATGGCGATGGCCACGCGATTTTGCACCAACACCTGTGCCGTATCGAGGTTGGTGCCGAGTTTGAACGTGACGCTCAGTGTCATGCTCCCGTCGCTCGCGCTTTGCGAAGACATATAGAGCATGTTTTCGACACCGTTGACTTGTTGTTCGATCGGCGTTGCCACCGTTTCCGACACGACCTTGGCGTTCGCGCCGGGATAATTGGTCGTCACCTGGATCGTTGGCGGCGCAATCTCGGGATATTGGGCGATGGGAAGCGTCGAAAGCGCGATCACGCCGACAAGCGTGATGACGATGCTGATCACGCCGGCGAAAATTGGCCGGTCGATGAAAAAGTGCGGAAAGTTCATCGCAATTCCGAGCCCCGTATTATTTTTTCGGCTCGGGCGGTGAAGGCGTTGGCTGCGCAGGCGGAGTTTCCTGCTCAGGAATTGGCTGGACCTTCATTCCCGCTTGCAACAATTGCAGACGCGTAGACACAACTTTCTCGCCGTCCTTTAGTCCGTTTTTCACGATTCGTTTGCCTTCGAAAATACTCCCGGTCTCAAGGGTGCGACGTTCAATGGTGTTATCAGGTTTCACCACGAACGCGTACTTCAGCCCTTGTTGCGAGCCGATCACCCTGTCCGCAACCAATGCAGCCCGATAAGGCGTTGCTCCGGCCACGCGCACGCGTACGAAAAAACCCGGCGTGATGAGGTTAGGGTCCCAATTTTTTAGAACCATGCGCGCCCGGACCGTTCCGGTGCTGGGATCAAGACGGTTGTCAACGAAGTCGACGTAACCTTCGTGCGGGAAATCGGTCTCGTTGCCAAGCTCAACCCATGCCGGAATCTTGGCCGTGCGTGCGCTCACGCGTTTCCCTTGCTCGGCCAGCTTTACGTATTTCAAAATCGCGTTCTCATCTGCGTCGACCTTTGCATAAATCGGATCAATCGAGACGACGGTAGTAAGGACGCTCTCTGCGCCGGCGCCTGGCTGGACCAGATTACCGACGGTAATGCGCTGGTCGCTCACTCGGCCATCAACGGGCGATTTGATTTGGGTAAATTCCAAATTCAGCGCGGCGGAATTCTTGGCCGCCTCGGCCGAACTCTTTGCTGCCGCGGCACCTTGATACGTTGCAGCTTTCTGGTCGAACTCGCTCGCCGAGATCGTGTTCTTGTCCCGCAGTTCCTTCGCCCGGTTCAGTTCAATTTGCGCAAGCTTGAGCTGCGCATCCATGCGATCGACCTCCGCTTTCGCGCGGTCGAAGTCCGCCTGATAAGGACGCGGGTCGATCACATAAAGCAGATCGCCCTTCTTAACGATCGCGCCGGCTTCAAAATGAATTTCTGTGATATAACCCGACACGCGCGGCCGGATCTCGACCGATTCAACCGGATCCAGTCGCCCGGTGAATTCGTCCCATTCGTTTACTTCCTTCTCGCTGGCAGTGACGACGTTCACGGGCAATGGCGGCGAACCCTTGTTCGCAGGCGATTTGTTGCAATCAACAACAATCAGAGACACCGCAGCAAATGCCGCGACTGTGAATAGTCGTTTCACTTTATCGAGACCGTGCGACTACGCTTTGAAGAATGCGAGCAATTCCTCGTTCACTTTGTCCTTTTGTGTTGTGCACATTCAATGCGCCGCGCGACCTGCAGTCGCTGCTAATCAATTGTCAGAGCTACGATTTTATCGTTCTTAATGGCGAAACGGTAATCAAGGCTAACCGGGCTTCCATCAAACGTTCCCGATACCTCGACTGCAACGATCACTTCTGGATCACGGTCTTTGATACTGAGTGGCTTGAACTGGAATTTGTATCTCTCGATTGTCTTGGCAATCCAGCCCTCAATGGCTTTTTTTCCATGCAGTGTCTCTCCCTCGTCGCGGACAACCGCCTCATCCGAGAAGCAGGCAAGAATGGAATTTACGTCATGCTTGTTGCTTGCATCGACATACTCTTGAACGATTCGAGGCAGGTTGATGTTCATGCCGATACTCGCCGTCGATACTTATGCCATAATCCGGTCGGCCATCCCGCCATAGATCAATCCGCGAGCCAGGTCTTTGGTGTAAATGTCGTACGGAAAACCAAGTTCAATCCGGCTGGCTTCGTCGAGCGTCTTTAATTGGTCGGCGGAAAAAGAAAGATCGATGCTCGCAAGATTATCCTCGAGCTGCGAGAGCTTGCGCGCCCCAACGATGGGAATGACTGGCACTGGTCGAGATCGCAGCCACGCCAGCGCGACTTGCGCCATACTACGACACACCTGATCGGCGACCGCTTTAACAGCAGTGATAATGCGCTCCGTTCTTTCTTCTTCCGGCATGAACTGCTTCATCATATCGCTGCTCATCCGCCCGGGTTCAGAAGAACCGCGACCATGATATTTACCGGTAAGCACACCGCGGGAAAGCGGTGACCACGCGGTCACTCCGAGCTTGAGCGCCTTGGCCGTTGGGATCAGTTCTCGTTCAACCGTCCGCTCCAGCAGGCTGTATTCAATCTGGAGACCAACGAATGGAGACCAGCCGCGCAGCGAAGCCAATGTGTTCGCCTGCGCGATCCACCAGGCCGGGGCGTCGGAAATCCCGAC
>DATMPQ010000268.1:0-10695 GCA_035567015.1 Chthoniobacterales bacterium
GCGCTACAAAAATCAGAAGGTCGCGGTTCTCGGAGCAGGTCTGAGCGGAACGGCCGCTGCGCTTCTGCTCAAAGCGGAAGGCGCTCAAATCACCGTTCTCGATAACGCCGAGGAAAAGAATTTACTCAAGTCCACCATCGACAATCTGCGCGCGCAAAGCATTCGCGTGATTTGCGGACCGGCGGCAGACCAGGATTCAACCATTTATCAACTAGCGGTCTTGAGTCCGGGGATCGATCCAGCGGCTCCGCTGGCGCGCAATTTTTCTTCGCGCAAGATCGAGATGATTGGCGAGCTCGAGCTCGGCTGGCGATCCTGTGAACTTCCGGTCATCGCGGTAACCGGCACAAACGGCAAAACAACTACCACTGAATTGCTGGCGCAGACTCTGGACGCCTGCGGCCAACGGACCATCGCTTGCGGCAACATCGGCAAACCGCTTTCAGAAGTCGCGCGGGAGAAAAACCCGTTCGACGTGCTCACCGTCGAAGTGAGTTCGTTTCAACTGGAGATGATCCAAACTTTCCGGCCATCGATAAGCCTTTGGCTCAACTTCGCTCCCGACCATCTCGATCGTTATCGCTCCGTCGCCGATTATCGCGCAGCCAAGCTGCGCATTTTTGAAAATCAAACCGAGGACAATGTCGCAATCGTAAATGCGAGTGAGACTCTGCCGAAAATTCGCCCGCGCCAAATTACGTTTGGTGCTTACGCCGATCACGCCGATTTTCGTTTGGCCGAAGGGGCGATCGTTTATCAAAACCAAATCGTTTTGCGTCTGGCCGAGACGAAACTGCGGGGATCGCACAACATCGAAAACTTGATGGCGACGCTGGCCGCGGGCGTAGCGCGCGGGTTGTCGTTTCGGCAAATGGTCCCGCCGCTCTGCGCCTATGAACCGCGCCCGCACCGCTGCGAATTTGTGCGCGAAGTTGGCGGCGTCGGTTACGTCAATGATTCCAAGGCGACAAATCTCGACGCCGTGGAAAAGGCGCTGCGCGCGCAAACCAAACCAGTCGTTCTCATAGCCGGCGGCAAGGACAAAGGTTTCACCTTCGATCCGCTCCGGCCGCTCGTGAAAGAAAAAGTTCGATCGACAATTTTGATTGGCGAAATGGCCGAGAGCATCGCGCGCGCCTGGAGCGGCGCGGTCGAATCCGAAATCGCCAATTCCCTCGCCGACGCGGTCGAGCGCGCGCATGCGGTCGCCAGGCCCGGCGACGTTGTTCTTTTCTCACCAGGCACATCTTCGTTCGACATGTTCAAGAGCTACGCCCATCGCGGCGATCAATTTCGCGCCCTTGTCCAAGCTCTTCCGAAATAAAATCATGAAACTCCCCAAACTGCTCCGACGAAAAAAACTTCGGGCCACGGCCGGGCGCCCATCCCTGCGAGCATCCGCGCAAACGGACTACGAGGAAATGGCGGAACCAAACATGAAGTTGTCGCGCGCATTGCTGATTGTTCTGGTTCTCCATGTCGTGGCTGTTTCCGGAATTATCGCTTTCAACGCGATCAAAACTCGCGAAGGGTCGATTGCTCCGGCGCCCATATCGACAGAGAACGCTGCGCTTGCCCCGAAAGCTTTCGGGGTTGGATCGACCATCAAATCTGCCGCTGCCAGTTCACGGCCGCCAGTTGTCCAAAAGGATGCCCCGCCAGCCAAACAGGTCGCGAAAGACGGAGGTAAGCCAAAACAAAGTGTGAATGCGAAGAGCGCAGACGCGGGAAAAGTTTACGTTGTCGCAAAAGGCGATAACCCGGTGGCGATCGCAAAGAAATTTAAAGTTTGTTATGACGACTTGATTGCGCTCAACCACATCGAAGACCCGCGCAAATTGCAAATCGGACAAAAACTGCTGATTCCAAAAACAACAAAATCGAGAAAATCCGACGAGTGAACCCTGAGTTGAGTCTGCAAAACGGGAAAGATCGTTGCGGCGAGACGCCGCAACCAGCACCCGAGACGTGTGCCTCCCCGATCCGAGAGCCTAATGCATCGTAAAAGCGCTTACATCCTGTTTCTGGCCGTGCTCGCCATGCTCGTCATCGGCATCGTCATGCTTTTCAGCACGAGCGCCTTTGCGCGCGACAGTCATGGCGATGTTTACTTCTTCATCAAACGCCAGGCGATTTGGCTCGGAATCGGGCTGGCCGTCTGCATGGTCGCCGCGCTCATCGATTACCATTTTTGGCAGCGGACATGGTGGCTTTGGTTTGGTCTCGCATTCATTGCGCTGGCGCTTTGCTTCGTTCCTCATCTCGGGATGCGCATTAACGGTTCGCGCCGGTGGGTTGGCCTTGGTCCGTTCGGTTTTCAACCTTCTGAGGCCGCGAAGATCGCTGCGGTGTTTTTTCTCGCCGCTTGGTTTTCGCATTACGAAAAGGCAACCGGTAGTCTGCTCCGCGGCTTTGCTCTTCCGCTCGCGATCGTCACTTTGCTGCTCGCGCTTATTCTCATCGAGGTGGACCTCGGAACGACCGTCCTGCTCGGAGCGACCGCATTTGTGGTGATGTTCGTCGCCGGAGTAAATCCAATATTGCTTAGCATGGTTTCGCTTGCCGGAGTAGGCGGCATTCTTTTTCTCGCCACGCAAATGTCGGAACGAATGGGCCGGCTGGCCGCGTTTCTCGATCCGCAACGCTTCAAACAAGATGCCGGCTTGCAGCAGATGCAGGCGTTAATCGCCTGGGGTAGCGGCGGAATGGAAGGGCTCGGCCTCGGGAACGGCCGGCAAAAAATGCTTTACCTCCCCTACGCCCACACAGATTTCATTTTCCCGATTATCGGTGAAGAGCTCGGTCTGCGGGTCAGCTTGCTCGTGGTCTTTTTGTTCGTAGTCATCATCGTTTGCGGAATGATGATCGCGCTGCACGCCAAAGACCGGTTCGGTTTGCTGCTTGGCTGTGGCGTTGTTTCGCTGCTGGCTTTGCAAGCGGCGGTGAACATTGGCGTGACCACTTCGCTTTTGCCGAACAAAGGTCTGCCGCTCCCCTTTATCAGCTACGGAGGTTCGAACCTCGCCGCGTCTTTGTTCGGGATTGGTTTACTTCTGAACATTTATCGTCAGGGGATTCTTGAACCGTTGGACAAGAAACAGACGACGATGCCGGTTCGGATGACACCGCGGATTTAATTGCAAGATCGACAATTCATTTCCATGAACACAGTGATCGCATGTGGTGGAACCGGCGGACACCTTTTCCCCGGCATCGCCGTGGCCGAGGTGCTGCGCGATCGCGGCCACGAAGTCATGCTCTTGGTCTCGGAAAAGGAAATTGATACGCTCGCGCTTTCCGGAGGCGCGAGCTTCCAATTCGAAAAGTTGCCCACAGTCGGATTGCCTTCGCCATTCTCGCCTGCGATTCTGGGCTTTATCCGGCGATTCGGCGCAAGCCTTTCGCTTTGTCGGTCGATCTACCGCAAGTTCAAACCACAAGTTGTTCTCGGCATGGGCGGCTTCACCTCTACCGCGCCCGTCCTCGCTGGGCGCATGCGCGGCGTTTCCACTTTTATTCACGAATCGAACGCCGTTCCCGGAAAAGCCAACCGCCTCACCGCGCGAATGGTACGTGCCGTCCTTCTCGGATTCCAGGAATGTGCGCCTTTTTTTCCAAAAGCGCGCACTGAAGTCACCGGCACACCCATTCGCACCGAGCTCAAACGCTTGGATCGACATATTGCACGTCGAAGACTGGGCCTGCGCGAAGACCCCACGACGCTGCTCGTGATGGGCGGGAGCCAGGGCGCGAGCGGGATTAACCAGGCCATCATCAAATCGCTGCCCTCGTTGAAAGATGTCCCGCTCCAGGTCATCCATCTCTGCGGTGGGCGCGACGAGCGTTTGGTCGCGGATAATTATCGCCGCGAAAATATTCCCGCTTTTGTCGCCGCTTTTCACCATCGGATGGAGGAGGTTTATAGTGCAGCCGATCTTATCGTGGCGCGCGCGGGCGCGGCCAGTCTGGCTGAGTTCGCGGCTTTTTCGCTGCCGGGCATTCTAATCCCGTTTCCCTATGCGGCCGACGATCATCAATCGCGCAATGCGGAAATCTTTGCGCGCGCGGAAGCCGCGATTCTCCTGAAGGAATCGGAGCTTTCCGGCGAATTGCTGGCCGGCAAAATCAAGGAATTGATCGGCGACGCGCAGAAACTTCGGCGCATGTCCGAAAACTGTTCGCGCCTGGCGCCGGAAAACGCCGCAGGGCTGGTGGTTGCAACCATGGAAAAATATACCGCTCATGACGCGCGCCTCTAAAATGGACCTGACGAAGCTGCTCATGAGTGAGCACCACAAGATTCATCTCATCGGCGTGGCTGGGAGTGGAATGAACGGAATCGCCGCGCTTTTGCTCGAGCTCGGGCACGATGTTAGCGGTTCGGATAAAGTCAGCACATTGGAGACGGATCGATTGCAGCGTCTCGGTTTGCGTTTTCGTGAAAAACATCGGGCGGAGGATGCGAGTGACGCCGAGCTCGTCATCTTCTCCTCCGCCATTAGGATCGACAATCCGATCCTGCTAAGCGCGCGCGATTCTGGAAAGCCTGTGCTGCGCCGGGCCGAGGCGCTCGCTGCCATTATGCACGGCAAACGCGGCATCGTCATCGCTGGAATGCACGGAAAAACGACGACCTCGGCAATGGCCGCGCACGTTCTGCGCGAAGGTGGACTGCATCCGTCGCATTACGTCGGCGCGGAAATCCCGATTCTCGGGAGCAACGCGCACTGGGACCCGCGAGGCGAATATTTTGTGGCGGAAGGCGACGAAAGCGATGGGACGCTCAAGTATTTTCATCCCGAACTCACCCTCATTTTGAACATTGAAGAAGAGCATCTCGATTTCTTTGCCGATCTTGCGGCCATCGAAAGAGTTTTTGCTCAGCTCATCGCGCAAACGAGCGGAACTGTTTTTTACAGCGCCGGTGACGCGAACGCCGCGAAATTATGCGCCGGGCGAAAAGCCGCGATCTCTTACGGCTTTTCTGAAAAAGCGGACTATCGCGGTGCCGGTGTTGAGCTGCGCGATTTCGCGTCCGTTTTTCGCGTTTATCGTCAAGACAAACAACTTGGCGAAGCGGTGCTGAATGTTCCCGGCCAGCACAACGTCCACAATGCCATCGGCGTGATTGCGCTCGCCACTGAACTCGGGGTTCCGTTTGAAAAAACTGCCGCGTCGCTGCGCAAGTTCGAGCATGCGCGTCGTCGTTTTGAAATCAAATACGCCAGCGATCGTTTTCTCCTGGTCGATGATTACGCGCATCATCCCACGGAAATTCGCGCCACGCTTAAGACGGCGAAATCAACGAAGCGCAAGCGTGTGCTGACCATGTTTCAGCCACATCGTTTTTCGCGAACGGAAGCGCTGCGCAAAGAGTTCGGAAGCGCGTTCGATGATTCTGACCGGGTCATCGTGACGGATGTTTACGCGGCAGGGGAGGCGCCGATTCCCGAAATCAGCGGTCAAACCATCGCGGATGAAATTGTCGCACACGGTCATGGCGGCGTGAGTTACCAGCCGCGTTTGGAATGGATGCATCGCGATGTCGGAAACATGCTGAATTCCGGCGATCTCGTGTTGAGCCTGGGCGCGGGCAACATTCACGAGCAATTATCGATCCTGGCCGCAGATCTCGTCGTTGCAGAAAGATTGAAAGCGATCGTCGGGGAAGAGGGCGATGTCCGGCTATACGAGCCGCTCTCTAAGCACACGACTCTGCGCGTCGGCGGTCCGGCGCAGTTTTGGGTTGAACCGCGCAATGAAACCGCTTTCGCAGAATTGATTCGCTTTTGCCGGGACGAAACTCTTCCGCTTTTCGTCATCGGCCGCGGATCAAATTTGCTCGTGCGCGACGGTGGCATCCGCGGTGTGGTGGTTCATCCGTGTGGCGGCGATTTCGACAGGATCGACATCAAGGGAACTGAAATCACCGCTGGCGTCGGCGCAAAACTAAAAGAACTCGCATACGTCGGAAAAGCGGCCGGCTTGACTGGCCTCGAATGGATGGAGGGAATTCCCGGCGCGATTGGCGGCGCGTTGCGCATGAACGCGGGCGCGATGGGCGCGCAAACTTTTGAAAACGTGGCGCGTCTTCGTTATCTCGATTCCAACGGCGAAGCGCACACGAAAAACCGCGACGAACTAGAGGTGCATTATCGCAACGTGCCAATCCTGGAAAAAAACTATGCGGTCCGCGCGGTTTTTCACGGCCAGCCCGCGCCGGCCGAGGAGATCGTTCGCAAACTGGAAGCCTCTCAGGAAAAGCGGCGCACTTCGCAGCCGATGGCCAAAAGCGCGGGCTGCATCTTCAAAAATCCAGGCCCCTGTCCGGCGGGAAAACTTATTGATGAACTAGGGTTAAAAGATTCGCACGTGGGCACTGCGCGCGTCTCCGAAGTGCATGGCAATTTCATCGTCAACGATGGCCGCGCAACCGCGGCGGAAATGCTTGAGTTGATCGACAAAATCAAAGCGACCGCGCGCGCAAAGCGTGGGATCGAGCTGGAGACGGAAGTTAAAATCGTGGGAGAACCGGCGTGATTTATAGAAGACGCCTTAGCCACAGATGAAACATGGATGAAAAACAGATTTTTCAGACGCGACTGCGCGGTACGCTGGGAAGCGCACCCGGCTCGCATGCTGGTTCCGGCGGCCCGCCGCAACGATCTTTCATGGGCGTCGTAAAACTGACAATGCCGCTGCCGCCAGTTCGAAGGAGTTCGCGATGGCGAGGGCGCCATCGCCCGCACGCGGCCTGCGTGCTCTCCCTAATTGAGGGCGCGCAACGCTGGAGGGCGATGTCATGACGTCGGAAATTTCCGGCCAGAAAATTGCCGTGCTCATGGGTGGGCCGGGGACAGAACGCGAAGTTTCGCTCGCGACTGGTCGTGGTGTCTCAAAAGCGCTGCGCTCGTTAGGCGCCGAGGTCGTGGATATCGATGTTCGCGATAAGAATTTCCAGCTCCCGTCCGACATCGATCTCGCCTTTCTCACTATTCACGGGACATTCGGAGAGGACGGTCAGCTCCAAAGAATTTTGGAAGAATGCGGTGTGGCCTATACCGGGGACGGCATCGAAGAGAGCGAAACCGCCTTCGACAAAATTCGTTCCAAGGAAAAATTTCGCGCGCGGGGTGTCACCACACCACCCTGGCAGGTGATCTCAGTCGACGAGCGGCCAACCATTCCGATTCCTTTGGTCATCAAACCGCCGCGAGAAGGTTCGACCGTGGGTGTCTATATTATAAGGAACGAGCGCGAGATTGATTCCGCGATGGCGGAGGTTGCGAAGTACGGCCGCCAGTTGCTGGTGGAGAAATTTGTTCCGGGACGGGAGCTGACGGTCGGAATTTTAGGCGATCAAGCGCTGCCTATTCTGGAGATCATTCCAAAGGGCGGGTTTTACGATTTTGCCAACAAGTATCCGTTCCTTAATCCGAAGGCAGGGGGAGGGGCGGAGCACGTTTGCCCAGCGAGGATCGATCCTGAAAAGACGAGGGAGATCCAGGATCTCGCCTTGCGCGCCCATGTGGCCCTCGGCCTAAAGGTTTATTCGCGTGTCGATGTGCTTTTGCCGGAAGACGGCGTGGCCACAGTTCTGGAAGCCAACACGATCCCGGGAATGACCGAGGCCAGCCTCTTGCCGGAAGCAGCGGCCGCTGCCGGAGTCAATTATGTCGATCTTTGCGTGCGCATCATCGAACTCTCACGCATGCGGAGAGGGAGGAGTGCGAAATGAGACGCCGCCCGGAACCCCCTCGAGCCCGCAATCGGCGCGTCTCGAATCGGCGGCAGCGACGCCAGCAACATTTGCTCGACGTGAAAGTGCGCTCGCGCAAAGCGACGCAGCACCGGAATCGGCGAGTGCTCGTGGTTATTTCCAAAGTCGTGCTGGCATGCGTGGTGTGCGTAGGTCTCTATATCGGCGTGCGGTGGGGAGCGGAGCGCTTGTTCTTTGAGAATCCGGATTACCAATTGAGCACGATCGAAGTGCAGACAGACGGCACTCTGCAACGGGAGCAGATTTTGAAAGTGGCTGCTGTGCGTGAAGGGGAGAATATTTTTCGCCTGAACCTCGCCCGCATCCACGATCAGCTCCAACAGCTTCCGCAAGTCGATGAGGTGCTAGTGATGCGTAAATTGCCGGGCGAAATCGATATTCATGTGATCGAGCGAAAGCCGGTGGCTTGGATCACGGATGAAAAACAAATTGTCGATCCGTTTGCCTCCGGCGCCGCTTTTCTAGTGGACGCGCGCGGAGTTTTGATGAAAGAAAAGAAATTGTTGCCGGAATATCTGGGACTGCCGCTCATTACCGGATGCGCGAGCGAGCCGCTCGAGGCCGGCAAAGTCGTCGAATCGTTCGAAGCAAAAGCGGCGCTGGAACTTCTGCGTCTGAGCACGCGCAGCTTTATGCAGACGCGTTTCCAGATTCGCGAGATCGATGTCTCCAAAGGTTATTGTCTGTTTGTGACGGACAAAAATCATACGCGCGTCACTTTCGGCTTTGAGAATCTTGAGGCGCAGTTGCAGCGGCTGGAGCAGTTTCTGGTTTACTCAGATGATTCGAAGCGCGAACTCGAGACCGTGAACTTGGTCGTGCAACGAAACATTCCAGTGACCTTCACCAGATCGGCTGCCAGCATCATCAATGATACGATCGACCCCGATGCGGAGCCACGCATTTTGAGGGCCATACCGGTGCAGCCGGCAGCAAGGAGTGCGGCCTCTACCCCGAAAGCGCACGCGAATCCGAAGTCGGTGCCGACGCGCAAAGCATTCCAGCCGAACAAAGGAGAAAGGACTAACCAACGTGGCGAGCAGTGATTTGATGGTCGGTCTCGAAATTGGCACGTCGAAAATCTGCGTGGTCGTTGGTGAAGGCCGCACCGATGGCACGATCAAGCTCCTTGGTGTCGGCCAGGCGCCTTCGCGTGGCGTGCGCAAGGGCGAGATCGTCGATTTTGAGACCGCGATGAAATGCGTGCACGAAGCCGTGGTCGAGGCAGAACAAAAGAGCGACGTCATGATTCGGAGCGTTTACGTCGGCGTGGCCGGGGCCCACATTCAAAGTTTCAATAACCGCGGCTGCGTGACACGTCCAGAAGACCATGATGAGATCGATGAGCAGGACGTTGAGGATGTAAAAATCAGCGCGCGAGAAGTAAGCATCCCTGCACAAAACGCCTTCCTGCATTCAATCATCCAGCATTACCATGTCGATGGACAGGATGGCGTTCTCAATCCGATCGGGATGCTCGGGGAAAAACTGGAAGCCGATTTTCACATCATTCACGGAGTGCGCACCCGCATTCAAAACACCATCCGGTGCGTGAAAGAGCTGCCGCTTGATGTCGAGGACGTGGTTTTCAGCGCGCTTGCTTCCGCGCAGGTTGTGCTCACCCAGCACCAAAAAAATCTCGGCGCCCTTGTCATCGATATTGGCGGAGGCACGACCGATTATATTCTTTATGTCGATGGAGCGGTGAAGCAGAGCGGCGTCTTCGCCGTAGGCGGCGATCACATCACCAACGACATCTCGATGGGACTGCGCATCCCCATGACCCGTGCCGAAAAATTAAAGATCGAGGAGGGAAGCGTCCTTCTCGGTAATTGCTTGCCGGGCGAAACGATCCTGTTGAAAGACGATTCCGGTTTTGCCGGCAAAGAAGTCGAACGCGAAACGCTCAACACGATTATTCATATGCGTCTGCGTGAAAGCTTGGAACTGCTCAAACGCAAACTCGAGGAGGAATCGTTCATCAATTACCTCGGCGCAGGCATTTTCATCACCGGCGGATGCAGTCTTCTTAACGGTATTGATCATCTCGCGGGTGAGGTCTTTGAAATGCCGGCGCACGTGGCGCACGCCCAAACCATGTCGGGACTTACCTCCGCGTTCGAGAACCCGCAATTCTCCACCGCCATTGGACTGATCAAATACGCGCAAGCGGTGCAAGCCGACCGGCCGCGGCGCGGGATCGGCCGAATTATCGGGAAATTTTTCAGCGGCATGCGATGAACAGACAAGTTTCATTTTGGAGGGACGCACGCCGTGGCGTCCCATTATTTCAGGAACAGACATCGCTCGTCCCTCCAGGTTTAGAATGAACAACCAATGATTCAGCTCAGCAAAAATTACAGTTTGCCCGAACGCGAGGAAGAAATCATCCCCATCAAAGTCGTGGGCGTGGGTGGCGCCGGTTCGAACGCGCTTGATCGCGTCCTGCTCGATGGTTTGGAGAGAGCCGACTTGATTGCGATTAATACCGATGTGCAATCGCTGGCCAGTTCAGTGGCCGCGCACAAAGTGCAGCTTGGTCGCTGGGTTACGCGCGGTCTCGGCGCGGGCGGCGATCCGGAGCTTGGTTATCAATCGGCGGTGGAATCAGCCGACGAGATCCGACAGGCGATGGCCGACGCGCGAATGATTTTTATTTGCGCGGGGCTCGGCGGTGGAACTGGTTCGGGCGCTGCGCCGTTTGTCGCGCAGCTCGCGCGGGAAGCCGGCTCACTCGTCATTGCTTTTGCAACGCTGCCGTTTTCCTTCGAGGGCAAACGCCGCGGCGTCCAAGCCCAGGAAGCGTTTTCGCGGCTGAACGAAATCGCTCACGCCGTTATCTGTTTCGAGAACGATCGCATGGGCGACATGGTCGCCCCGAAAGCGGGCATTCATCAGGCCTTTGCCGTCGCCGA